>DATBZR010000001.1:0-3113 GCA_036513095.1 Candidatus Dormiibacterota bacterium
TTGGTGATCAGGTACTCGTGGGCCATCGGGATCAGCGGGACGTTGACTCCGGCCAGGCGGCCGATCTCGGGAGCGAACATGCCGCCTGCATTGACGACGAGCTCGGTCTCGATCGCGCCCTTGTCGGTGATGACGCGGCGCACCCGACCGTCGCGGATCTCGATGCCGGTGACACGCGTGTCCTCGCAGACCTCCGCGCCGCGGCGGCGCGCCCCTTCGACCATGGCAAAGGTGAGCTGGCTCGGGTCGATGTATCCGTCGGTGGGGAGGAAGGCCGCGCCCAGGACGCCGTCGGTCGACATGGGCGGGAACATGCGCTGCGCCTCCTGCGCCGACACCAGCTCCAGCGGCAGGCCGAACGTCTTCGCCCATCCGGCCTGGCGCGAGAGCTCCTCCATGCGTTCCTGGCTCGAGGCCAGGCGCAGCGAGCCGACCTCGTGCCAGCCGGTCTCGAGCCCGACCTCGTCCCCGAGCGTCCGGTAGAGCTCGACCGAGTTCATCATCATCTGGGTCAGGCTGAGCGAGCCGCGCAGCTGGCCGACCAGCCCCGCGGAGTGGAACGTCGAGCCGCTGGTGACCCGAGATCGCTCGACCAGGACCGTGTCGGTCCAGCCGAGGCGGGTCAGCCAGTAGAGGATGGCGGCTCCGCCGACCCCTCCGCCGATCACGACGGCGCGCGCAGTTGACCTCATCGTGCTTCCACGTCCCCCACCCTAGCCCTCCCCCGCTTGCGCGGGGGAGGGGAGACGGGTTTCTATGCGGTGGTTTGGGCCGCCTGGATGGCCG
Source organism: Candidatus Dormiibacterota bacterium (assembly GCA_036513095.1). Lineage (GTDB taxonomy): Bacteria > Chloroflexota > Dormibacteria > Dormibacterales > Dormibacteraceae > Palsa-870. The sequence continues at coordinate 787 of DATBZR010000001.1, forward strand.
GCGTCTCCGGCGCGTTGCGCTGGGCGACCACGTAGTAGATCAGCCCGACCAGAAGGATCACGCCAAGCGTGAACTCGTAGATGGGGATTCCGCCGATTGCTCCGCCGATGCTGACGTTCGGCAGCGCGCTCAGCGGCGGGTTCTGTCCGCCGATGCTGGCGTTACGCGGCCACAGGAAGTTGATCTCCATGGCGATGCCCCAGACGAGGGCGAGGATGTTGACGATCGTGCCCCAGCTGCCGAGCTTGAAGGGCGTCGACTCTTTGGGCCAGCCGCGGAACCGAGCGATGAGGATGGCGATGTTGCCCAGGATGTACGAGAGGTAGATCATCCCGGTCGCGCCGATGGCGATGGTCCCGGCGCCGGCGTAGTAGATGAGCGGGAGGGCGGCCAGAACACCGATCACGATGCAGGTGCCGACTGGCGTGTGCAGGGTGTGGTGCACGTTGTTGTAGACGCGGGCCAGCGGGAGCTTTCCGTCGCGCCCCATACCGAACGCAAGGCGGATGGTCGAGGTCTGGATCGCGAGGCAGCACACGTAGATCGCCGCGAACACGACGAAGAGGTAGAGGTTGGCTGCCCAGCCGGGGAAGTTCGATTCGATGATGGTCACGAGCGGGAACGGAATCTTGCCGGCGCCGATGTCGGAAACGAACTTGCCCATGTCGCCCGGCACCGCGATGACGGCGGCAAACAGGAAGATCGCGCCGATGATGGCGGCGCCGATGATCGAAGCGATGACGGCTTGAGGGGCTGACTTTCGAGGGTTTTTCGTTTCCTCGGCGAGGGTGCTCGCCGTGTCAAAGCCATAGATGACGAACAGCGACATGAACATGGCCGCGAGGAAGACGCCCGGAGCGTTGCTGGAGCCGAGATAGCTGGTGTCGACGAAGACCGACACCGACTGGCGGTGATAGAAGAGGATCAGTACCAGGGCGAAAACGACCATGCCGAGGATCTCGAAGACAACGCCTGTGTTGTTGACGAACGCCACGATCCTCACGCCGAAGATGCTCAAGAGGGTCGTGCTCAAGAGGACGATGGCGGCGACGTTGCGCTCGGTGTCGAGGTCGGTCCCGATGCTCATGCCCATGTTGTTGAGGAGCGGGATGAGCACGAGGGGGACAGTGGCCACTACCGCAGCGACCGTGAGCACCCCGGCAAACAAATAGATCCAGCCGGTGAACCAGGCATAGGTTCGGTTGGACAGGTACTTGGTCCACTGGTAGACCGATCCCGCGACCGGGAAGTGCGAGCTGACCTCCGCGAAGTTGAGGCCGACGAGCAACTGGCCGACGACGACGATGGGCCAGCTCCAGAAAAATGCTGGGCCGGCCAGGCCGATGCCCAGGATGAAAAGGGTGAAGATGCCGGTCGACGGCGAGATGTAGGAGAAGGCGACCGCGAAGCTGGAGTAGACCCCCAGCACCCGCCTCAGCTCCTGCTGGTACCCGAACCTCGCGAGGTCTTGAACGTCAGCGTGCTGCGCATGGTCCTCCAAGTGCTACCCCTCCCACGGCTTGCGCCGCCCGAAACGTTTGTTACAGAAGTTGGGGCGAACCTATCACTTGGTGTTCTCTGCGTCAACGGCGGCGTGGTGGGGGAGAGGGGCCGTCGTGCTTCCGTGCCCCCCTCCCCGACCCTCCCCCGCCGGTGCGGGCGAGGGGGTCTGCTTACATCTGGACGATGGGGCGGACTTCCATCGCACCGGCATGCGCGGCCGGGCATTTGGCTGCGTAGGCGACGGCTTCGTCCATGTCTTTGGCTTCGATCACGTAGAAGCCGACCAGCTGGTCGCCCGTCTTCACGAACGGTCCTGAGGTGATCTCGCTGTGGCCGTTGCGCACGCGCACGGTCTGCGAGGTCTTCGACGGCTGCACCGGGTCGCCGGCCTTGAACATCCCCTTGCCGTCGATCTCGGCGAAGTAGGTGTTGAAGGCGTCGTTCTGAGCGGTGAACGCCGCGCTGCCCGGGGCGGGCATCTTCGACTCGTCGACATAGAGAAGGTAGAGGTACTTCACGTTCGACTCCTTTCGGCCGCCTGTGGCGGCGTTAGACGGGTTTGGCCTGGGCCAGGACTTGCTCTTTGGTTACACCCTGCATGTGGTGAACTTCGCTGGCGTGCTGCTGCACGCCTTTCACGAGCTCGTCCTCGTCGTCGGTCTCGAGCTTCCAACCGCACTCACATTCGACTCGCTTCTTCATCTCGTCTCCTTAGCTAATCCCCACGAACTCAGAGGCTGCGCCGTGAGTTCGCGGGGACCCCACCAGTTGCCGGGCCGGCAGGTAGCATCTTCGCCGGCGGGGTTTGGGGAAAGTTTGGAACG
>DATBZR010000002.1:0-15600 GCA_036513095.1 Candidatus Dormiibacterota bacterium
AAACTGGCTGCTGAACTGCGTTATGTACGAAGGGCTGATGTTCGTGAGACGCTCGATGATCACGTTGTAGGTGGAGGCGTGGTAATCACAAACCTCGCCAGTCACACCGGCGGGAAGCGGTGATGCACCAGTCGGGGGTACCCCGATTGGTTTCGGAAGAACTATCCCGAGCGCTGATCCGACCCTGGCAGCGGTGGGGCAAGAGGCGGGCGCGGCCGTGGTCTTAGGGCTTACGAGCGCCACTGGGCTAGATGATGGAATGGAGGCGCTTGGAGACGCCGACGCAGAGGTCGAACCTCCGCAGGCCGTGATGCTGGCGACCACGACAACCGAGGCAAGCCCCAGTCGCCAAGAGCCATCGATCCAGCGCCTCACGCGGCGATGCTACTTGCCGCAGAGCGAGTAGTACGCTTTTTGGCGACATGATCCAGGCACAGGTCGGCGGCTCCGTGGCGGCCGGTTTCGAGCGGGTTCAGGAGGCGTTCGCCACCAACTTCGAGCGCCACGGCGAGGTCGGCGCGGCCTGCTGCGTGCACCTCCATGGAAAGCGGGTCGTGGACCTCTGGGGAGGGGTCACGGCGCCCGGAGGCTCAGAGCCCTACACGGCCGACACGCTGCAGATGGTCTGGTCCACGACCAAGGGCGTGGTCGCTATGGCCGCGCACATGCTGGCCCAAGAAGGAAAGCTGGACTTCGACGCCCCGGTCGTCGACTACTGGCCCGAGTTCGCCGCGGAGGGCAAGGCCGGCATCCCGGTGCGCTGGCTCTTCTGCCACAAATCCGGGCTCGCGGCGGTCGACAGGCCGCTTGGGCTGGCCGACGTGGTCGCCTGGACGCCCTGCGTCGATGCACTCGCGGCGCAGAAGCCGTACTGGGAGCCGGGAACCGCGCACGGCTACCACACGTGGACCTACGGGTGGCTCGCGGGCGAGGTGATCCGCAGGGTGGCCGGCGTCTCGGTGGGCAAATTCGTCGCCGAGCGGATCGCCAAACCGCTTCAGGCCGAGTTCTGGATCGGCCTCCCCGAAGCCCTGAATCCCCGCGTCGCGCCGGTGCTCCCGCCGCCTCCCCCGCCACCCGGCACGGCGCCCGATCCGTGGGCGGCTCGCCTTGCCGACCCCAACTCCCTCGCTCACAAGTCATGGGCCAACCCGGCCGTCCCGCCCGCAGCCTTCAACGAATACCCGTTCCGCGGAGCGGAGGTGCCGGCCGGAAACGGCATCGGGACGGCGCGCGGTCTCTCACGCCTGTACGCCGCCTGCATCGGAGAGATCGACGGGGTCCGCCTACTGAGCTCCAAAACCCTCGAGGAAGCCACCCGGAAGCAGGCTGATGGGGAGGACCTGGTCCAGGGCTACGAGACGCGCTTCGGAACCGGCTTCCAGCTTTCGTTCCCCTTCCGGCCCATGGCCGGCGAGGGGTCCTTCGGGCACTACGGCAGTGGCGGCTCGGTCGGCTTCGCGCACAAGGAGCTCGGCATATCGTTCGGGTACACCATGAACCAGATGCGCCCCGTGTACGGCAAAGACCCTCGAACGTCGGGGCTGGTGGAAGCGCTCCTGGACTGCCTGCGGTAGGCCGCCGGGCGGCCTAACATTCGATTCGGGTGGTTGAGCATGGGCGCGGCTGATCTCGTATTCGGCGTCTGCCTGTTGCTAGGGGGCGGTCTGCTGCTTCTCACCCTGATCGTCGACGACATCTTCGGCGGCCTCCTCGGCGCCCTGCATCTCGGTTTTGACGTCGCCGGCGTCTCACCGACCCCGCTGCTGCTCGGTTTCGTCGCCATGTTCGGCGCAGGCGGGCTGTTCGGCCTCCACAGCATCAACGCCGGGGTTGGCGTCTCGACGGTGATCGCCACCGGCGCCGGCCTGGTCGGAGCAGGCGTCGCGTTCGGCGCCTACAAGGTCCTGAAGCAGGCCGAGTCGACAGACACGTTCAGCCTTGAGGATATGGTCGGGTCAACCGGCCGGGTGTCGGTCGGAATCCCCGCCAGCCATTTCGGCACGGTACTCATCAGCTTCGCCGGCGCGTCGCACAACATGACCGCCACCGCGGATTCCGAAATCCCGGCTGGACGAATGGTCAAGGTCGTGGCCGTCGCCGGCGGGAACCTCGTCGTCGTCCCCAGCTCGATCCCGACTACTGAAGGAGCACGGTCCGATGCCTAATTTCGCGTCGTCCTCGCCTTTCCTCGTCGTCACAGGCGTGGTCATCCTCATCCTGATCCTCGCGTTCGTGGCGAGCCGCTACAAGGTGGCGGGCGCCAACGAGGCCATCATCGTCGCCGGGTCGCGAGGCGCGAAGGTGCGCGACGAGCACGGCCATGTCGTGTCGACTCCGGGCGACAAGGGAGTGAAGGTTGTGGTCGGAGGCGGCACGATCGTGATGCCGCTGCTCAACCGGATCGGCCGGCTCAAGCTCACGGCTCGCCAGATCAACGTGCAGCTGAGTGACGCGGTAACCAGCCAGGGCATCAAGGTCCAGGTTCAGGGCGTGGCCACGTTCAAGATCGGGCGCGATGTGGAATCGCTGCGCAACGCAGCCGAGCGTTTCCTCGACGCCAAGCCCGAGCAGGTCGACTCCATCGTGAAGAATGTGCTCGAAGGATCGCTGCGCTCGATCGTCGGCACGCTGACCATCGAGGAGCTGATCCGCGACCGTCAGAAGCTGCTGCAGCAGGTTCAGGACGCGGCCAAGGGCGACCTCGCGACCAGCGGCCTCCAGATCGACGCCTTCACGATCCAGAGCTTCTCGGACGAGTCGAACTACATCGAGCTGCTCGGCCAGCAGAGCGTGTCCACGGTGACCCGTGACGCGCGCATGGTCAAGGCGACGACCGACCAGGAGGCGGCGGTTCGAGAAGCCGAGTCGATGCAGATCAAGATCAACGCGGGTCGGGACGTCTCACTCCGAGAGGCCGAGACGAAGACCCAGGTCGCCGCCGCGCAGGCGCGCGCCGACCAGGCCGGCCCCCTCGCGATGGCCGAGGCGCAGCAGGAGGTGGTGCGCAAGCAGACCGAGCTGGCCCAGCTGGAAGCAGATCGGAAAGAGAAGGAGCTGCTCGCCTCGGTGGTCAAGCCCGCCGCGGCGGAGGCGCAGGCCGTAATCGCTCGCGCCGAAGGTGACAAGCGCGCACGCATCGCATCAGCCGAGGCGGACGCGGAGACGACGAGGCTCGAAGGTGGGGCAGAGGCGCAGATCGTGCTCACCAAAGGTGAGGCGGAGGCGAAGGCGCTCGCCATGCGCGCGGATGCCTACAAGCAGTTCAACGAGGCCGCCATCATCCAGACGGTGCTCGCGGCGCTGCCCGAGATCGTGCGCGCCGCCGCCGAGCCGATGGGCCACATCAACTCGCTGACTGTGATGAGCGCGGATGGCGCCTCGGACATCGTGAAGAACGCGACCCGGGCGATGATCGAATCGACCACTGCGATCAAGGGCCTGACGGGGCTGGATGTGCCAAGCCTTATCGGAGGCGCAATGGGTCGCGGGTTCGGCGAGCGGCTGCGTACTGGGGATGGCGAGCGCGGCAGCGACCCTGGAAGCGCGGCCGACCGCATCAGCGAGATCGCCGGCCACGGCTTGAGCGCGCTCAAGGCGCAGACGGCCGCCGCGGCGGCAAAGGCCGAGGCGGAGGCCGAGGTGGCGAAAGAGAAAGCCACCGAGAAGGCGGCAGACGAGGCTGCCAAGGCGAAGTCGGTTGCCAGCGCGCTGAAAGAGGCGGGGGCGGCCGAAAAGGCGGCAGTCGAGGCGGCCGTCGCGGCCCCGGCAGCCAAGGTTGCGGCCGCGGCGGCGAAGGTCTGGCCCAGCGACGGCAACGTCGCCCAATGGGCGAAATGGATGTCCGACCAGCTCCACCAGATCCCCGACATCCGGGTCTATGACGCGCTGCGCCTGTCGGACCTGACGAGCAAGGGCCCGGCGCCGGCTCGCGCGGTCTGGGCGACCGCTCAGGCGGTGCTGGGGAAGGACTACGGCAATGTCACCGTGGCCGACCTGCTGAAGCAGTTTCACCCGTAAGCGGAAGCCGCTTGACCCGTAGAAAGCGGGAAGCCCGCGTACGTGAGCGACTGCCTAAAAGCGGGAAGCCCGCCTGCGCGAGCGACCTCTTTAAAAGCGGGAAGCCCGCTTACGCGAGCGACCCCTTAAAAGCGGGAAGCCCGCTTGCGCGAGCTTCCCAAGGCTGGGGTGGGGGCGTGGAGTCGAATTCAGGGCCGGTTTACCGGCCGCCGATATGGTAGCACGGCGTCCCGCCGTCCACAAGATATAGACACCTGGGGATAAGTGCCTTGAAATTGCCCATCCCGCTCGACATGGAACCGATGCTCTCTGCCCCGTCCGAGGCGGGCATCCCCAAGGGCGACGGCTGGGAGTACGAGCCCAAGTGGGACGGCTTCCGCACGCTCGTCTTCCGCGACGGGGAAGAGGTCGCCCTGATCAGCCGCGGAGCACGGCCGATGACGCGTTACTTCCCCGAGCTGCTCCCCGCCTTCCGAGGGCTGCGCGAGGCGCAGGTCGTGCTGGACGGTGAGATCGTGGTGGTGGCGAAGAACGGCCTCGACTTCGGAGCCCTTCAGCAGCGCATACACCCGGCGGATTCGCGCGTCCGCATGCTCAGCGAAGCCACGCCGGCGTGGTTCATCGCCTTCGACGTCCTGGCCGCGGGAGATGACGACCTGCGCAAGCTGCCGCTGGGCGAGCGGCGCAAGCGGCTCGAGCGCCTGCTCAAGGGCGTCAAGCCGCCGATCTTCCTCACGCCGAACACCCGTGACCACCCGACGGCCGAGAGCTGGTTCGAGCGTTTCGAAGGCGCAGGACTCGACGGGGTGATCGCCAAGTCGTGGGATGGCGCCTACGTCCCTGGCAAGCGCCTGTGGGTGAAGATCAAGCACCAGCGCACGGCCGACTGCGTCGTGATCGGATGGCGCAAATCCAACGATGGAATCTCACTCGGATCTCTGCTGCTCGGCCTCTATGACAAGAAGGGCACGATGCACTACGTCGGCCACACCTCGTCGTTCAGCGCCGCCGAGCGCAAGCAGCTGATCGTCAAGCTGAAGCCACTCACGACCGAGATCCCCGAGTCGGAATGGAAGGTCAACCCCGGGCGCATGCCGGGCGGACCCAGCAGGTGGTCGCGCGGTAAGGACACCGAGTGGGTTGCTGTGAGGCCCGAGCTGGTTTGCGAGGTCGCCTACGACAAGCTCGAGGCCGGCGAACGGTTCCGCCATGCGACGCGGTTTCTGCGCTGGCGCACCGACAAGCCGCCTCGTAAATGCGGCTTCGACCAGATCGCCTCAGCGGCGGAGTTCGACGTGCGTGGGATCTTCGGGAGCAAGTAGCAGCGGCCGAGCGCCGGGACCACCAGGCCCGTAGTACTTCATCGCGACCCGGCCGAGGCCGGTCACGGTGACCCAGTCAAAGCCCGCACCGACCGCGACACCGACACCGAGCGGCACGACTCGGGCGGCGGCCTTGGCCGCACCCGAGGTCGCAAAGCGCGCAAGTATCCGCGTCAAGACGCGGCCTCCGCCGTGCGTGAGCAGGATGCGGGGCAGGTGGCTGAAGGCGGCGACGGCGATGCGTTCTCCGCCGGCCACGAGCACCGCTTCGCGCAGCTTGACCGCCCCACTCGTGATGCCGACGACCACCAGCGCCTCGATGACACGCTCATCCGAGTTGTCGAGCTCGTGACCGAAGATCATCGCGATGCCCAGCACCAGCTCGATCTCCTGCTCCAGGGCATAAAGCGTCTGGCTGGTGATGGTGCCGATCGCCAGCACGGTGCCGAGACCGGGAGCGATCGCAAGTGCGCCGCTCAGGGCGCCGGTCGCCGCGACCCTGCGCCTGGTGGAACGAATGAACGCCAGCGCGAGTTGATGATTGTCGAAGCTCGGATGATTCGTGCGCAGCTGCTCGACCGCGGTCCTGATGGCGGGTTCGCGGCGGTTGATCGCATTGGCGAGGAGGCTGAGCATCGAACGCAGCTGAGGTGGCAGGTTCTGGAAGTCCACTCGCGAAGCGTACCGCGCGAAAATGCGGGGTTTCCGTAGTGAGAAGGAGTCGCACGTGGCCGAGGGCGATCTGAACTGCAAGTTGCGACAGAGTCGCAATAAGCATTAGGCTCCAGACGTGGCATCCCTAGGCGCCCTGATGCGTGAGTCCTTCGATCGGGGCGAGCGTAGGCGCCTGGCGGGATTTTTCGGTGGCGTGGGCCTGCTTCACATCGCGGGTTGGGGCCTGCTGTTCGCCGCCGCCGCGGGACAGCCGACCATCCTCGCCCTGGGCGGCCTCGCGTACACGTTCGGCCTGAGGCACGCTTTCGACGCGGACCACATCGCGGCGATCGACAACACGACGCGCAAGCTGCTCCAGGACGGTCGGAAGCCTGTGGGCGTGGGCTTCTTCTTCTCCCTCGGGCACTCCACAGTGGTCTTCATCATCGCCGCGGCCCTGGGGCTCACGGTCAAGTGGATCGTCGAGGGTGTGGCCGGCAACGGCGGCCAGCTGCGGATCGTCGGCGGCACGTTGGGCACGGTCGTGTCGGGGGGATTCCTGGTCTTGATCGGCGTCCTCAACCTGGTCATCCTGCTCGACATCGTCCGCGTGTACCGGCGGCTCCAGGCCGGCGGGTACGACGACGAGTCCCTCGAGCTCGACCTCACCGCCGGCGGCGTGATGAGCCGGCTCTTCGGCCGCCTGTTCAGAGTCATCAGCCACAGCTGGCAGATGTATCCGATCGGTTTTCTCTTCGGGCTTGGTTTCGACACCGCCTCTGAAGTAGCGATTCTCGCGATCTCGGCCGGCGCAGCCGCGAAGGGCCTGCCCTTTGTCGCCGTCATCGCGCTTCCGCTGATCTTCGCCGCCGGTATGTCATTGATGGACACCGCCGACGGCGCGTTCATGGCCAAGGCTTACTCGTGGGCCTTCACCAGCCCGATCCGCAAGGTCTTTTACAACCTGACCATGACGAGCCTTTCGGTGTTCGTCGCGCTGTTCATCGGAGGGCTCGAGCTCATGCAGGCCCTCATCCGCGCGTTCGACTTGAAAGGCGGAGTGTTCAGCGCCATCGCGAGCTTCGACCTGATCGGTCGCGCCGGCTACTTCATCGTCGCAGTGTTCGTGGTGGCCTGGGTGGCGGCGCTTCTGATCTACAAAGCGCGCCGGATCGATGAGCGCTGGAGCGAGAGGATCAGCCGCGTCGCTTAGCTGAACGGTCTTAAGCTGTCGGCGTCATGAGTGACCAGGACGACGGCGGTTCGCTCATCGACTTCTATCCCTACCGCGCTCGCTTCAAGACCTATGAGCGCCTGGAGGCTTCAGGCCGGGATCGGCAGAGCATCCTCGACGAGCTGGCGACCATGGCCGGCGAGGAGGACCGGATCGCGGACCTCGGCCGCGTCTCGGGCTCGATCTACCACGGGGGCCACGACCACTACGCGTTCCTGACCGAGGCCTTCCGGCTCTTCGCGCATGCCAACGTCCTGCAGCGCGACATGTATCCAAGCGCAACCAAGCTGGAGGCGGAGATCGTCGCGATGACCGCCGCGATGCTGCACGGCACCTCCGAGGTCTGCGGGGTCGTCACCTTCGGCGGCACCGAGAGTCTGATCAACCCGATGCTCGTCTACCGCGATCGGGGCCGCGCCGAGAAGGGGATCACCGAGCCTGAGGTGATCATCCCCGTCACCGCGCACGTCGCGCTCGAGAAGGCGGGCCACCTGCTGGGCATCAAGGTGCTCAAGGCGCCGCTTACCAGCGATTGGGTGGCTGACGTCGATTGGATACGCGGTCACATCACCAAGAACACGGTCGCGCTGGTCGGCTCGGCGGCGAACTACGCGCATGGGCTCATCGACCCCATCGAAGAGCTCGCCGCGATCGCGCTCGAGCACGACCTCGGCCTGCACGTGGACGGCTGCCTCGGCGGTTTCATCCTGCCCTGGGGCGAGCGCCTGGGCTACGAGATTCCGCGCTTCGATTTCCGCGTCCCGGGCGTGACCTCCATCTCGGCGGACACGCACAAGTACGGATATGCGCTCAAAGGGACGTCGGTCCTGCTGTACAGGAACAGCAACCTGCGCCGCTACCAGTACTTCAACTTCACGGATTGGCCGGGCGGAATCTACTTCTCGCCAGGGCTGTCCGGAAGCCGGTCTGGCGGCATCGTGGCGGCGACGTGGGCCGCCATGGTGAGCCTGGGCGAGAGTGGCTACCTCGAGACCGCGAAGCGGATCTTCGAGACCGCCGCCACGATCCGCCGCGGCGTCGAGGCGATCCCCGAGCTGGAGGTCATCGGAAACCCGACCTTCCTGGTCGCTTTCCGAGCCCGTGAGCTGAACATCTATCACGTCAACGACCACCTGATCGCGAAGGGATGGCGGCTCAACGCCCTCCAGCTGCCGGCGGCGCTGCACTTCTGCGTCACGCGTCCCAACACGGCGCCCGAGGTGGCAGACCTGTTCATCGCCGACCTTCACGATGCGGTCGATTACGCGAAGCATCCGCGGCGCGCGGAGCCGAAGAGCGGGGCGCTGTACGGACTCGGCGGCACGCCAGAAGGAAACGAGATCCTCAACACCCTGTTCACGGCCGCGCTCGACGCGATGTACGAGGTGGCGCCCACCGAGGCTCGGGCCTGACGATGGGCCGGGCGCGCGCAGGGCGCATTCTGGATAGCGCGCGCGCAGGGCGCACTCTGGATAGCGCGCGCGCAGGGCGCACCTAAATGGAACCGTGGATCCTCGCCGTCGACCTCGGCACAGGCGGGATCAAGACCGGCGCGGTCTCCATGCGTGGCGAGATCCTCGCGCACTCCATCGGCTCTCTGCACACAAGCTACCTGCCCGGCGGCGGCTCGGTCCAGGATCCTGCGGAATGGTGGGCTCGCCTGGCCGAAGGGGTGCGGTCGGTGATCGAGAGCAAGGCGGTCCAGCCCGCCGACCTGGTGGGGGTCGGGCTTACCGGGCAGTGGGGATCCACGGTGCCGGTGGATGCGGAGGGTCTTGCGGTCGGCCCGTGCTTCCTGTGGTCCGACACGAGAGGGGGCCGATTTTCTGCGAAGGCGGTGGGCGGCCAGGTCTCGCTGTTCGGCTATTCGCCCGGCAACCTGCTGCGCTGGGTCCAGGTGACGGGCGGTGCGCCATCGCCGCATGGGGCCGATCCGCTCGGGCACGAGCTCTATCTGCGCAACTGCGAACCGCAGCTCTATGCGAGGACGCACACGCTGCTCGAGCCGCTCGACTACCTCGGCCTCAGGCTCACCGGGCGGACGGCGGCGACGCCGGCCTCGATGATCCTTTCCTGGCTGACTGACAACCGTCCAGGCGCCCGGCCCGCATACGTTCCAGAGCTTGTCAGGCGCTCGGGACGAGATCCGCAGCGGTTGCCCGAGCTGCTTCCGACCGGCAGCGTGCTCGGGCCGGTGGCGAAGGGTGTGGGGGAGGAGCTCGGAATTCCCTCCGTCCCAGTTGTGTGCGGAGTGCCTGACCTGCACACGGCGTTCATCGGCTCGGGTGCGGTGGCGCCCTATGCGGCGCATATCACGATCAGCACGACGTCCTGGATCGCGTGCGAGGTCCCGTTCAAGCGCACCGACGTGCTCCACCAGATGGCCACCGTGCCAGGCATGCGCGCGGGCGCGTACCTGGTCGCGAACAACCACGAAACGGCGGGACTATGCCTCACATGGTTCAAAGACTCGATCACGCGATCGGACTCCTACGAAGAGCTGGTCGCCGACGCCGGCAGGGTGCCCGCCGGCTCAGGCGGCGTGATGTTCACGCCGTGGCTCAACGGCGAGCGCACCCCGGTGGAGGATCGAACGCTTCGCGGCGCCTTCCTCAACGTTTCGCTGACGACCGGGCGCGAGCACCTGAGCCGGGCGGTCCTGGAGGGGGTCGCCTTCAATGCCCGCTGGCTCCTGGACGCCGTCGAAGGGTTCGTGCGCCGACCGCTCAAGAGCCTGAGAATTCTGGGCGGTGGCGCGCGATCGGAGCTGTGGTGCCAGGTGCATGCGGACATCCTTGGACGCCGCATCGAACGGGTGGCCGAGCCCACGTACGCCAACCTGCGAGGCGCCGCCCTGTTTGCGGCGATCTCGCTCGGCCGGATGTCGCTCGACGATGCAGGCGGATTGGTCCCCGTGACGGACAGCTTCGAGCCGCAGCCCGAGGCCCGCGCGGTCTACGAGCCGATGTACGCCGAGTTCAAGCATTTCTACAAGCGCCTCCATTCGAGCTACGCGCGTCTAAATCGCGGGAGCACCGGATGACCGGGAGCTCCGCCGTCGCCCCCCGTATCTCCTCCAGTCGTTGGGCCGTGCTGGGCGCTTACGCCCTGCTCGCTGCCTGCACCCAGCTGCTCTGGTTGAGCTTTGCGGCCGTCGACACCCGGAGCGCCGATGTGATGAAGGTCGACCTTGGCACGGTCGGCGACCTCGCCGCCGTCTTTCCGTTCGTCTACATCGTGCTGGCGCTGCCGACAGGGCGCTGGCTCGACACGAGATTCGCCCAGGCGCTCGGCGTGGGTGCGCTGCTGACCGGCGCCGGCGCCCTCATCCGCGTCGTTTCGCCCGCCTCGTTCGGCTGGCAGCTGGCCGGGCAGCTCGTGATCGCCGCCGGGCAACCGCTGGTGCTGAACAGCATCAACAAGGTGGCGGCGCGATATTTCGCGCCGAGCGAGCGCGCCACGGCAATCTCGATCGGTACGGCAGCCCTCTTCGTCGGGATCCTGGCCGCGGTTTTGATGGCGGGTCCGCTCTTCGACGCGGGGGGCCTTCCGCTTCTGCTTGGCGTTCAGGCCGTGCTGGCGGTGATCGCCGCCGCGTTCGCCCTGGTCGCATTCCGCGCAACGCCGGCGTTCCCCGACGATCCATCCGCATCCGTTAGCCTGCGCTGGCTCGCCGGTGACCGGTTCATGTGGACCCTGGCCGGGCTGGTGTTCATCGGGATGGGCGCGTACAACGCGGTCGCAACGTGGCTGCAGCCGATCCTGGCCCGGTTCGGTGAGGGCGACGCGGCCGGCAACCTGATCGCCGTCCTGACATTTGCGGGTGTCATCGGCGCGGCGGTGTTGCCCACCTGGGTGGCGCGTCATGACATCCGGCGAGGAATGCTGCTGGCGGCGCTGGGGATCTCCGCCGTGGCGTTCCTCGCGATCGCCCCTATCCACAACGTCGTGTGGCTGGGGTTCTGGATGTTCGCCGCCGGGTTCGTGCTCCTGGCGGCCCTCCCTGTGGTGCTCGACTGGGCCGGGGTGCATGCGGGACCCGAGCGTCAGGGCTCAGCCGTCGGCTTCCTGATGATGGCCGGCAACCTGGGAGGCCTGTTGCTCGTGCTCCTGGTGCAGGCGGTGATCGGCAACTCCTACCTTGCGCTTGCCGCCCTGGCCGTGTTCGCGGTGGCCGGCATACCGATCGCACTGCGCCTGCCATCGCGACACGCGGCGCCCAAGGTCTAAAGCCCTCCAGAGCGGCGTCCATACGCCACGCGCCACCTGTGGCGCACCTGGCTAGCGTCAAGACATGAGGGCTGTTCGGGCCGCTGCCGGGCTGTGCCTCCTGTTGGCGTTCGTCGCCTGCGGGCCGGTCGGCCAGGTCGGGCCGGTTGGCTCGACGCCCTCCACGACGTCGACCCCATCGACCTTCCCCACCGGCTCTTTCGTCCAGAGCCCGAGCCCGACTTCGCCGCAGGTGCGCGCGGGCGCTCCGGCATGGGTGGCGGTCTCGGTAGCCACCCTGTGGCGAAGCCCGAGCTCGCCGCGGGCCGTCGACGCGCCGGCGCTCGCCAACCCCGCGCTCATCAGGCAGTGGCTCGTGTCGCTCAACGTCGCCGACCAGACCGGCCTGATCGACAGAGCCGACTCGCAGATGCTCCTCGGAGAACGGGTGTTGGTGCTGTCGTTGAGGGGAACGTGGGCGCAGATCGTGGCGCCGGACCAGGCGACCCCGCTCGACCCGCGCGGGTATCCCGGATGGGTTCCGATCGGGCAGCTGACCGCGATCGCGCCGCCCTCGGCCCAGACCGTGGCCACCGTGGTCGATTCCACTGCCTGGCTGCTACAGGGTGGCCTGCAGGCGATCGAGGTGAGCTTCGGAACGCGACTTCCCGTCACTGGGACCGAAGGTTCGATCGCGCACCTGGGGTTGCCGGGTGGCAGGGTCTTGGACGTCGCGCTCTCAGGGGTCGTGATCACGAGCCCTGACGCGTACGCTCGACCGGCGGCCGCCGCGGCCGTGATCGCCAGCGCGCGTCAGTTCCTTGGCGTCCGTTACCTGTGGGCCGGCACGGCCGGGTATGGCTTCGACTGCTCCGGTCTGATGTACGACGTGTTCAAGGTCCACGGCGTGCTGCTGCCGCGCGACGCGCAGGACCAGGCCGTGGTCGGGAGAGCCGTCGCACGCGCGGCGCTGCAGCCCGGTGACCTGGTCTTTCTCGCGAGCGGTGGCGTGGTGCACCACGTGGCGCTGTACGTCGGCTCCGGGATGCTGCTCGATTCGCCTGACATCGGCAAGCCGGTGCAGATCGTCTCGATCGGGGCGCAGCCTTACGCTTCGGAGTTCTCCGGCGCGAGGCGCGTGCTTCCCTGATCAGGTTCGGCGCCTTCGCGGAACAGGCTTTCGATATCCAGCCTGTGGCCGCTGAAGGTGAGGTGGCCAGCCTCGTCGCGGGGCCACTGCTCTTCCGGGCGGTCCCAGGCGAGCTCGAGGCCATTCTCGTCCGGGTCGCGCAGGTACAGCGCCTCGTGAGTGCCATGGTCATTCACGCCGTCGAGCGGCCAGTCCGCCGCGACCAGCCGCCGCAGCGCATCGCCCAGGGCGGCGCGGGTCGGGTACCGGATGGCGACGTGGTACAGGCCGGTGGTGCCGGGCGGCGGCGGCTTGCCGCCTTTCGACTCCCACGTGTTGAAGCCGAGGTGGTGGTGGTATCCGCCGGCCGACAGGAACAGCGCGTCCGGCATCCGGAACACCACGTCGAAACCGAGGATGTCGACATAGAAGTGGTGGATGCGGTCGATGTCGGCGGTCTTGAGGTGAACGTGCCCGATGTCGACGCCGGCGTCGATCGGCCGCGCGCTTCGTTCGTGCGGCGTGACGCCTGGAACTGCCTGGGCAGCCGGTTTGGTACTCACCTCAGTCCTCGGGCGGTCCGACGAGCTTCCAGCCGTTTTGCCACGGCCAGCCGTGCTTGATCTGAAGCAT
Organism: Candidatus Dormiibacterota bacterium; assembly: GCA_036513095.1. Classification (GTDB taxonomy): domain Bacteria; phylum Chloroflexota; class Dormibacteria; order Dormibacterales; family Dormibacteraceae; genus Palsa-870. The sequence goes on from DATBZR010000002.1 coordinate 13,202, forward strand.
CACGATCAGGAGCCCCATGCTCTCGAGCGCGCGGGCCATGACCAGCGGGCCCGCGTCGATGGGCCGATAGCCTATTGACTCGACGAACTCGAGCACCTTGTCCTTGGCGGCTTGGTCGTCGCCGGCGACGAAGCCGTCCAGGCGGGTGCCACCGACAGACGGCTCGGCCATCCGGGCGGCAAACGAGTAGTTGAACGCCTTGACGACATGCAGATTGGGGTGGCGCTTCTGGATCTCCTCGGCGTTGGAAATGCCGTTGAGAACTTCGCCAGGGTTCTGCGTGTTGATGTGGTTCGTCGCGTCCACCACGACCTTGCCGTCCACCGCGGTTCCGAGTCCTCGGAACACCTCGCCGAGCTTGTCATACGGAACCGCGATGATCACCAGGTCGGCGTCCTTGACCGCCTCCTGGTTGGAGCCGGCCGAGTGGGCGCCAGTGGCCTTTGCCACCTCGGCAGCCTTCTCCGCGCTGGTGGCGGTCATGGTGACGTTGTGTCCAGCCTTCACGCTCGATTTGGCGAGCGCCTTGCCGACGTTTCCCGAGCCGATGATCGCAATTTTCATGAATTCATCTCCCTGAGCACAAACAACCAGCGTCGCTTGCTTATTCGATAGGAGAATACGTGACGACACATGCCTGGCCTGAACTGGAGCCCCGCGCGCACACCCGAACGGTCGCCGCTCGAGGGTGAGACGGTCAAGCTCGAGCCGGTTGACCCCGCGAGGCATGCCGGGGACCTGTTCACCGCCTCCGAGGGCGCACCGAGCCTGTGGGATCACCTGGCGTACGGGCCCTTCGAGGACCAGGAGGTTTTCACCAGTTGGCTGGGAGAGCGAACAGCCTCCAACGATCCGCTGTTCTACGCGATCATCGAACGCGCCTCTGGGTGCGCTCAGGGGATGGCCAGCTACATGCGCATCGGGCCCGAGCACGGCGTGATCGAGATCGGCCACATCTGGTTCGCCCCTGTCCTGCAGCACACGCGCCAGGCGACCGAAGCGATCTACGTCCTGGCGCGTCATGCGTTCGACGATCTCGGCTATCGCCGTCTCGAGTGGAAGTGCGACTCCCTGAATGAGCCTTCTCGCCGCGCGGCAGAGAGGTTCGGTTTTGTCTTCGAGGGCGTGTTCCGGCAGCACATGGTGGTGAAGGGCCGCAACCGCGATACCGCGTGGTTCTCGATCGTTGACGGCGAGTGGCCGGCCGTGCGCGCAGGATTCGAAGCCTGGCTTTCGCCGCAAAACTTCGACGAGGAGGGCTACCAACGTAAATCCCTGCGCGACCTTCGCGAGGGACTCCCGGCTCGTTAAGAGTCCGGCATCGGAATACAACCCGGGGTGGGCCGATAAGAACGGGTTAGAGATGGCAGCGACCCGAGACGAGATCGATGCGGCTCTCCAGGGTATGCACACCGTCGACATCACAACGACCGGCCGCCGTTCGGGCGAGCCTCGCACGCTGGAGATCGTGTTCCACAACGTCGCCGGCCGGATCTACATCAGCGGCATCCCGTCTCCGAAGCGTCGCAGCTGGCTCGCCAATCTCGATGCCGATCCTCATATGAAGTTTCATCTCAAGGGCAAGGTCCGGGCTGACCTTCCCGCGACGGCCCGCGTCATCGAGGACGAAACGGAGCGGCGGGAGGTCCTGCCCCACATCGCACGCAACTGGGGTCGCAAGGACCTCGAAACGATGGTCAAACAGAGCCCGCTGATCGAAGTGACTCTGGAGACGTAGCACCAAAGAAAAGGCCGACCCTCGGGCCGGCCTTTCGTTCTCGAAATCAGCGGGTCAGCTGCAGCCCGTCGTCGCTCCGCAGTTCAGGCACTTGTAGCACGAGCCTGAGCGCACGGTGATCGCTCCGCAGTCCGGGCACGCGGGGGCGTCGGTGTTGATGAACGTGATCTTTGGCACGTTGCCGCCGTTGCCGTTGGTCGCCGGCGCGGCGATGACCTTCAGCTCCGCCGGGGCCGTCGTCGTGGGCCTTGCGTTGTCGGCCTTCATCGGCGCCTGCGGCGGCTCCACGGGCGCCGGCTCGCGGCGCACTACGCCGGCTTCGTCCTGCTCCTCGACCGGGAGGAAGTGGCTCGCCATCCAGCGGAAGATGTAGTCGACGATCGACTTCGCGATCGGGATCTCCTTGTTCTTCGTGAACCCGGACGGCTCGAATCGCATGTGGCTGAACTTGTCGACCATGAACTTCAGGGGCACGCCGAACTGGAGCGCGTACGAGGTCTGCGTCGCGAAGGCGTCCATCAGGCCCGAGATGGTCGAGCCCTCCTTGGCCATCGTCACGAACAGCTCGCCGGGCGTCCCGTCGTCGAACAGCCCGACCGTGAGGTAACCCTCGTGGCCCTGGATGTCGAACTTGTGGGTGACGGCCTTGCGCTCGTCTGGC
>DATBZR010000003.1:0-24388 GCA_036513095.1 Candidatus Dormiibacterota bacterium
CGCGGCTTTGCCGTCGTCGCCGACGAGGTGCGCCGGCTGGCCGAGCGATCCAAGGCGGCGGCGGCACAGATCGCGAAGCTCGTCGAGGGCGCTCAGGCGCAGAGCAGCGAGACCGTGATGGCGCTCGAAAAGGGAGTCAAGCAGATGGAGCACGGGCTGAAGATGATGCAGGCCATCACCGAGGTCAGCAACCAGGTCCAGGTCGCCACGCAGCAGCAGCGTGCCTCCACCGAGGAGGTCGTGCTCGCGATCGAGCACATCGCTGAGGGAAGCAGGTCCGTGGCGGTCACGGCCCAGGAGATCGCCTCCGCCGCGGCCCTACAGGGTGTGCTCGCCGGCGAGCTTGCCGGCTCGGATCTGGCAACTACGGTCGAGGTCGATCGTGGAACTTAAGAAAATCGCCCCGAAGCTATTCGACCCTGGCGCCTCGTCCAGCGTCCGCGTGCTGACGATCGCACCACCCGAGCGGACCGACGGCCTTGCGCTTATGCCGCACGAGAGGCCCTGGAACAGCTTCTTCGCCAGAATGCTGATCGGCCTGCTGGCCGTCGCGCTGCCGTTCTTCATCGTCGCCGGCCTGGTCCCCAACCTCCTTGCCCCGTTGGGAGTCGGACCGCAAATCCTGGCCACTGCCATCCTGATCGGGGTCACCGGCCTGACCGCCCGTTTCATGATCCGCCCCGTCCTGGCACTCTCGCGAGCGGCGGCGCGCGTCGAGTCAGGCGACCTCTCGGTGCGCGTCACTCCCGCAGGCAGCACCGAGATTCGCGTGCTGGGCCACGCGTTCAACTCGATGCTCGAGCGGCTCGCGGACATGCAGCTCCGGATTCGCGACGAGGTGGTGGACGCCGCGACGCGCCTCGCGCAGGCCGCACAGGAGCTGGCCGGCGCGACGCGGGAGCAGACCGCGGCCGCGAGCCAGACCTCGGCCAGCATGGAGGAGCTGTCGCGCAGCGCCGCCTCGATCACGGAGACCGTCGCTGGCGTCACCGGCCAGGCCACGGATATGCGCGCTCGGATCGCCTCCGCTCAAATCGAGCTCCTGACGTCGCTCGAGCGGGTGCACGCGCTGTCGAAGCGCGTGGGCGAGATCGAGGGGATTCTGGTTCTGATCAACGACATCGCAGACGAGACCAACCTGCTGGCCCTCAATGCGGCGATCGAAGCCGCTCGTGCGGGCGAGTCAGGCCGCGGCTTCGCGGTCGTCGCGGATGAGGTCAGGCGCCTGGCCGAGCGCTCCAAGGCCGCCGCCGCCCAGATCGGCACGCTGGTTGGTGGCGCTCAGACTCAGGCCGAAGCCACCGTCAAGGCAGTCGAAGAACGCGGCCGCCAGATGGAGCTGTGGCTCTCGATGATGGTCAAGATGGCCGACGCGAGCGGCCTTGTTCAGCTCGCCACGCAGGACCAACGTTCCGCGGTTGACCAGGCCGTCGGTGCGATCGAGCAGATCGCCATCAGCAGCCGCTTTGTGTCGGAGACCGCTCAGTCGATCGCGCTTGCCGCCGCGCGACAGGGCGAGATCGCGGCCGAGCTCGCGAGCGCCGCGGCGGAGGTCGAGGATGGAAGCCGAGGTGAATAGATTGCCGCCCACCTCGGAGGCGCCCCGCCGGTCGGCGACCAACCTTCGCGTGTTGAAGCCGGAAGCTCCAGCGCCTGGATTTGCTCGGCCCGCATTCGCGAGCTCCAATTCCTGGGACGGCTTTTTCGTCCGGGTGCTCCTGGGCTCCCTGGTCGTGGCGGCGCCGTTCTTCGTCCTGGCGGCGATCTTCGACCTGGCGCGGTGGGGCGTGTGGTTGAGCCTCGCCCTGCTGGTTGTCATGGCGGCCGTTCTGGCTGTGACGACCTGGTGGATCACCCGGCCGGTGGCCGCTCTGTCGCGCGCGGCCGGGGCCGTCGAATCTGGAGACCTTGGCGCCCGGGCCCTCCCGGCAGGAGGTCCGGACACGCGCCGGCTGGCGGCCACGTTCAACATGCTTCTCGAGCGCCTCGAAGGAAATGTCACCGGGCTTCGCGGCGAGGAGGCCGGTACCGCCGACGCGATCTCGGCGTCGACCGGCCGCGTGACGGCTGCCATCGCCGAACAATCCGTGGCCGCCGCCCTGGCCTCCGCCGGGCTCGACGCCTTGACGCACGACTCGGCTGCGGTCGTGGAATCGGTCGCCGCCGTTGCCGCGCAGGCCGAGGAGCTTCGGACCAACATCCAGCGCGCCCAGACCGACCTGCAGGCAGCGAGCGATCGCACCCAGGCAAACGCAAAGCGGGTCGGCGAGATTCAGGACGTGATCGGGATGTTGAACGACATCGCCGACCAGACCGCGCTGCTAGCGCTCAACGCAGCCATCGAAGCCGCCCGCGCAGGGGATTCCGGGCGCGGCTTCGCGGTGGTCGCAGACGAGGTGCGGCGTCTTGCCGAGCGGTCCAAGGCCGCCGCCGCGGAGATCGCCACGCTGGCTCAGGGCGCACAGACCACCGGCGGTGAGGCGGTAATCGCGATCGAGCGGCGCGGCCAGCAGCTCGACAGGTGGATGAGCTTGACCCGCGCCATGTCAGAGCTGACGGCAAAGGTCGCGCCGGCGATCGAACAGCATCATGCCCATGCCGAGAGCGTCGAGCTCGCCGTGCGAGTCGTTGCTCAGACGAGTCAGGCGGTGGCGGCGGCCGCGAAGGAGCTCGCCCGCTCGCGAAGCGCTTCCGATGAGGACGCGACAAGGGAATCGCAGAGGGCGATCCGGTGATGCGGGTCCTGATCCTGGCGGCAAGCGGCGCCCACTTCGCGGTGCCGATGGCATCCGTGCGCCAGGTGCTTCGCCACCCGTTTGTGACCCGGATCCCGCTCTCGCCCGCCGGCTTGCTCGGGATCGTCAACGTTCGCGGTGAGATCGTCCCTCTGCTCGACACCGCGATATTGACTGGGACCGGCAGCCTCAGCGAACCCCCTTTTGCCGTGCTGGTGAGCGACGGAGACGACATGGTCGCGCTGGCGGCTGAGGAGCTGCCGATCGCGGCAGACCTGGACGAGCCGGTCGGCGCCGGAGGCCAGCCTGGGGAGGTCGCCGTCTACAGCAACGGAGGGCGCCTGGTGGTCCTGATCGACGTGGAGGAGCTGGTGAAGAACCGGCTGGATCTGAAACGGGCGAGCTAGAAGACGAGTTCCGTCCGCTTTTCATCGAGGAGGCAAAGGGGCACCTGGAGCGGATCGCGACCGGGCTGATGACGCTCGAGGCGACACCTGACGACCAGGCGGTGATCGACGGGATCCTGCGCGAGGCCCACACGATGAAGGGAGCGGCCGGAATGGTCGGGATGATGCGGGTGAGCCGGCTCGCCCACCGGCTCGAGGACCTCCTGGTGGAGCTGCGTTCGGGGACCCGCCGTTCGACGCCCGAGCTGACGGATTCGATGCTGCTGGTCGTCGACGGTCTGGGCAGGCTCATCTCCAGCCCGTCGAGCACGGAACAGGACGCGAGCGACGAGATGGCGATGGAGCGCCTTCTGCCCACTCCTGGAGTTTCCGTCCCCGTCACCATCGCCCCGCCGCCGGCAGCCCCGACCCCAAGCCCGGTGCTGGTCGCCCCGGCGCCCGCGCCTCCTCCATCGGCGGCGGCGACCGCCACGTCCGCGCCGCCACCGCCCGCGCCCGCCGGCGTCGCTACCCCGCCTGCAGCGCCCGGACCGGCCGAGCCTCCGGCGCCACCACCCGTTCCAATCGAGCCTAAGAAGGTCGAAACGGCCACCCTCGACGTCCCGGTGGCGCGCATCGACGAGCTCAACCGGCTGGTCGGCGAGGTTTCGGCGGCGCAGCTCAGGGTCGGGCATGTCCTGGGATCTGAGCTGCGGACGGACCCGGACAAAGTCACCGAGTACCGCGAGCTCACCAAGGTGATCAACCAGCTCCAGGAGGCGACCGAACGCACGAGGATGGTGCCTGTCGGAACGCTCGGAGCGATCCTGCACCGGACTGTCCGTGACACCGCGCGCTCGCTTGGAAAGAAGGTCCGCTGGGAGCTGGTCGGCGAAGACATCGAAGTCGACAGAGGGGTCCTGGAGCAGCTCGTCTCTCCGCTGCTTCACCTCGTACGGAACTCGATCGGTCACGGGATCGAGCTTCCAGAAGAGAGGCTGGCGGCGGGCAAACCCGAGGAGGCCGTCGTCCGGCTGCACGCGACGCAGGTGGGATCGAGGGTGGTGCTCGCCGTCAGCGATGACGGCGCCGGGATCAACGTCGCCGCTGTGCGAACGGCGGCGGCCAAACGGGGTCTCGAGGTGGACGGACTCACCGAAGACGAATCCCTGCATCTCATCTTCCACACCGGCGTGTCGACAGCGAAAACGCTGACTGAAACCTCGGGCCGCGGCGTCGGGCTCGACGTCGTGCGCACCGCCGTGGCGGCCGTCCACGGCGAGGTTCAAATCGTGAACCACCCCGGCGCGGGGGCGGAGTTCCGGATCGTGGTTCCAATCACGCTGACAGTCGTGCCGTGCCTGCTCGTTTCGATTGGCGGCCAGTCGTTCGGCCTGCCACTACATCGAATCATTCGCATGCTTGAGGCACAGAACGTCCAGGTCGTGAGCGGCAAGAATCTCGCGGTCGTCGACGGTCGGGCCGTTCCGGTTTCCGATCTCGCCGCGCTGTTGGGGTTGCCGTCGGCGGGCGTCGGTCCCTGGGTCTTGCTCGGCAGCGCCGACAGCCCCCATGCGTTCCAGGTCGAAACCGTGCTGCAGAAACGGGATGTGGTCGTGCGCGGCTTGACCGGCAGGCTGCGCGAGCTCAAAGCCGTGACCGGAGCATGTATCGAACCGAACGGGAGCATCGTCCTGGTGCTGGACGTCTCGACCCTTATCGAACGCAGCATGTCGGCCGTCGCTGTGGGTTCCAAGGGAGCCGAGATAGCCGCCGGTCCGCCTCCTCAGCTGTCGGTCGTCGTCGTCGACGACACGATGATGGTGCGCGAGCTGCAGCGATCCATCCTGGAGCGAGGCGGCTATGCGGTGCGGACCGCCAGCGACGGGGCCGAGGCGATGGCCATGCTCAGCGAGACACCCGCCGACCTGGTCGTGACCGACGTCGAGATGCCAATCCTGGACGGGTTGCAGCTCATCAAAAACATGCGGGCACATTCGCGCCTGGCCAACGTCCCGGTGCTGATCGTGTCCTCGCACGGTTCGGAGGAGGATCGGCAGCGCGGCCTCGACGCGGGCGCGGACGGCTACATCGTGAAGACATCATTCGACGAGGCGGGGTTGCTCAGCGCGGTTTCACGCCTGCTGGGCCGTTCAGGAAGCGTCACCTCCCCAACGCGCAACGGTGCGCGCGGCCGCACGCTTGCATCCAGCTCGCAGCCGGCCGCAGCGACGCCGGCGGCACGGTCATGACCTCGCTGTCCCTCGCCACCTCGCTCCTGCGGTCGAGGGCCGGTCTGAAGGCCGAGCCCGCAAGCCAGGCGAGGCTCGAACGGTTGCTTCAAGAGAGCGCCAGCATCGCCGGCATCCCGGTGGACGCATACGTCAGCATCGTGGACACCCAGCCTGCCGCCTTTGACGATCTCCTGGACCGGGTCACGGTTCAACACAGCGCTTTTTTCCGAGACCCGCTTCAATTCGATGCGCTGGCCGTGCTGTTGCGCAAGGAGACCCGCTCGCAGCACGTCGTCTGGAGCGCCGGGTGCGGCAACGGGCAGGAACCTTACAGCCTCGCGATGCTGCTCGACGAAACGGGGCGCGCCAACTGGCAGGTCGTCGCCACCGACGTGTCGTCCCGCGCCCTCGCCCGAACGGAGGCCGCGCGCTACTCGGAAGCCGAGGTACACGGCCTGACAACCGAACGCAGGCGGCGCTATCTCACGCCGGTCGACGGCGGCTACGAGGTCGTTCCTTCGATTCGACGAAAGGTGCGCATCGCTCACCACAACCTCGCGCTCGACGATGCGAAATCAGTCGTGCCGGAGGCCGCGGCAGTGTTCTGCCGCAACGTCCTCATGTACTTCGGACGCGAAGAGACGGAGGCGAGCATCCGGCGCATCGCGTCCCGAATCGAGCCGGGCGGGCACCTGTTCCTCGGCCACTCGGACTCGCCCGGTCGTATGACCGAATGCTTTGCCGCGGTCCGGATCGCCGGCGCACTCTGCTATGAGCGTCTCGCGGGCGCGCCGGCCGCGCCGATGGTCGGGCAGCGTCGCGACGACGCGAGCCCAGTACACGACCTGGTCGGCCTGCTCACGGAGGGCGATCGCGCAGCGGCCAGCGGAGACCTTAGAGCGGCGGTTCGCGCATTCCGGCAGGCGACGTATCTCGACCCCAACGTGGCCATCGCATACTTTCAGCTGGGTGCCGCGCTCGAGCTCGCGGGCGATCCACGCGAGGCGCGGCGTGCGTATGGCGCCGCGGGCCTCGCGATGGTGGGCGGCGACGGCACCGAGGACATGTCCGGGCTGGGGGGCTACACGCGCCGTGACCTGGCGAGCGCGATCGCGTATAAGCTCACAGCGGAGACGCGTTGATGGCTGACGAAGACATCGTCCTCGTCGACGACGATCGCGTGATCCAGAAGATGGTCGGCAGCTTCCTGGAGCGGCGGGGCTATCAGGTGCGCAAGGCGAAGGACGGAATCGAAGCGCTCCAGCACGTTCGCGACCGAATCCCTGACCTCGTCATCACCGACGTTCGAATGCCGGAGCTCAACGGCATCGAGCTGACCTCACGGCTGCGTGCCCATCACCGCACGGCGAGCGTGCCGATCCTGATGTTCTCGGAGCTGAGCGGCGCGCCCGACGCACTCGCCGGATATGCGGCAGGCGCCGATGACTATCTACCCAAGCCGTTCGAGCTCGAAATCCTGGAGGCCAAGGTTCAATCTCTGCTGCGGCGCTCGGCAGGCGCCACGGCGAGGCGCAACCGCGGCAAGGTAATCCTCTTCGCCCACGCGAAAGGGGGTGTTGGCACCACCTGTCTCGCGGTCAACACAGCCGTGCTGCTCGCGGCGGAGTCCTCAAAGCCGGTCGGCTTGCTCGACCTCGATGTCGAGTTCGGCGACTCGGCGGTCTATCTGAACCTTCACCCAAGCCGCACGCTGGCCGACCTCAAAGCTCCGCCGGGCGCCCTCGTCGACGAGACTTTGTTCGAAGGATTTGTGACCGAATCGGGGAGCGTGCGGCTGGTGGTCGGCTCCGACTTTCCCGAGCGGGCCGAGCTCGTGACACTCCCTGCGATCCAGCTGGCCATCGACCGCCTGAGCGCAACTTGCCAATACGTGCTGATCGACGCGCCGGCGTCGTTCAGCGAACGCACGCTGACAGCCCTCGACACATGCGACCTTGTCTGTCTGGTCACCTCGCCGTCGCTGCCTTCGCTCAAAGCGACCCGCCGGTGCCTGGTCCTTCTCGAGACGCTTGGCGTGACGCCGGCGCGAGTGCTTCTCGTCCTCAACCACAGCACGACCCGCGCCATGGACTGCGACGCGGTCGCCGTTGTGCTGGGACGCCGCCCGGACATCGTGATCCAGAACTCTGAGAACCTCGACAACGCGGCGAGCACCGGCCGGCCGCTGGTCACCGCCAACCCGGCGGACCCGCTGATCGTGGATCTTCGGAAGCTGGCGGACTCGATCCTCGCCCGCCTCCCCGCCAATCTCGAATTGCCCGACTGAGGCCGCCCCTACCTGGCGACTGACCCTTCCAGCGAAGGCTCTGGGCGCCCCGCATGCTGCAGCTGATAGTCGTAGGCCCGAGTCATGCGCCGGAGTCCGCTTTCAGCGCTCGACTTGATGATGTTGCGGGCGACGCTGGAAACCGCCGGCCCGATACCGAGGCGGCCGGCCTCTTCATTCAGGATCCGCAGATTGGTGTCGCGCCACAGGACGAAGGACCGCGACAGGATCGCCAGTGACAGGCCGTAGCGCGCCGCGGAGGCACCGACCCGGCTGATGAAGTTTCGCTCGACCTCGGTCGTGCCCTGGCCCGTGATCAGGAACCGCGCAATGGCTCGGCTGGTCAGCGTGTGCACATCGCGGACCTGCTTCACAAATCGCGGCGAGGTCAGCTCGATCAAACCTCCGGCCACAGCCGAGGCAAGGCACAACCGCGTGACGTCGGTGACTCGCGCCGCAAGCGCGTGACCAAGTCGAACCTGGGCTGGATCGGCCACCAGAGCGGGCAGGCGAGATGTCCTGAGCTTCCGACCCCACGCGAGCGGTCCGACCGGTGCGGCTCTGCGAGCCTCCATAGTCGCCACGCGCAAGTAATACGCGCGCCCGAACGTTATGTCTCCCTACGAAACCAGGTCTTCCGCCCATGCAAATCAATGGGCGGTTGACTGTTCGCCTGAAGGGCGTGAACGCGGCACCCTGCGCATAGAGGGCAGCCATGCCGTGTTAGCTCATGGCGACATCCGGACCCCCTCGGCGTAGATCTAAATCATGGGGTATGCGGGCCTTGTCTTGGCCCTGGTCACTCTCGGATACATCCTCGGCGTGTGGACCGCATTTCTCGTTTTGAAGCAGCCGCAGTCGTCCTACGAGGACCCCGTCTACGCAACCCCATCGAGCGCTCCCGTGCGCGACGCGCAGCGGGTACTTGGTGGGCGGCGATGAGTCGCGCCAATTCCAGCCCGACCCGGCTCAGGGTGCTCGGCCCGGCTGCAGGTCATGCCCTCAACACCCCCGACGATCCTGCGGACGACCTGGTCTCTCTTGGAGCGCGCGAGCTGCGCCATGCGGTCGCCACCATCATCGGCAGCGCAGAGCTTCTCGACTCCGGCGCCTTGATCGACGAACGAGTCCGTCTGTACTCGGGAATTGTCCTGCGCGAGAGCCGCCGCCTGAGTGCGCTGATCGACAGCGCGGTGGCGCTCCAGCACCTCGAGCACGGCGACCGCGAGCTGGACCTGGCGCCGGTCGACATCGGGTCTCTGCTGCGGCGCGCGGTGTTTGCCGCGGGGAAGGACGACCTGCGCCCGATCGCAGTCGGCGCGCCTGCCAACCTACCTCTGATCCGCGCCGAGGCCGAGGCCATTCTCGAGGTCCTCCACAACTTCCTGACCAACGCGCGCAGGTTCTCACCCGAGGGTGGGGACATCGCCATCACCGCGCGCCAGGTCGGCGACATGATCGAGATAGAGGTCGCGGACCACGGCATCGGAATCGATACCGAGACGCTGCCAAAGCTCTTTCGGAAGTTCTATCGCGGCGACACGGGGGTGGGCCGCGTGGCCCCAGGCGCCGGCCTGGGTCTGGCCATCAATCACCGGATCGTCGAAGCACACGGCGGCCAGATCGTCGCCAGCTCGAAAGGTCTCGGCCACGGTGCTCGATTCCAGTTCACTCTCCCCATCTGCCAGCCGGGCGACGCATCAGCTGACGTCCTGATCGTCGAAGACGACGCCGGCTACGCGCGCTTGATGAAGGCTGAGCTCGAGACGGAGGGATTCAGCACCGTACGAGCAGCCGACGCGGAAACAGCGGAGCACCTGCTCGCATTCCTGAAGCCGCGCGCGATCCTCCTCGACCTGGTGCTGCCCGGCTTGCAGGGCGAGGATTTCCTCGCGCGCATGTGGGCGCGAGGCAGCGCGCTGCCGACTGTCGTTCTGACCATGAAGAATCTCGTGCCGGACGAGATATCGGCCCTGGAGACGATGGGCGTCACGGTGGTGCTCCCGAAAGAGGCCGGCGCCCCGCAAGCCGCGGTAGCCGTGATCGCCGGCGTCCTGGCCGTCATACCAAAGGTGTCGGGATGATGCGTCACCATCAAACTCCGCCCCAGCTCGAACGCCTCCGCACAGTGCTCATCGCGGATGACGAGTCGAGCATTCGGCTTCTTGTTCACGCGACGATCGAGTCCGACGATTACGCGGTGGTCGAGGCCGCGGATGGGGCCCAGGCTTGGGAGCTGACCAAGGAGCTGAAGCCTTCGCTCGTGCTGCTCGACGTGCAGATGCCGGGGCAGACCGGACTCGAGGTCCTTCGCTCGATCAAGGCCGATCCGGGTCTTGCGCAAACAAGGGTGATCCTTCTCACGTCGAAGGCGCAAGAGCGCGACATCGAGGTCGGCCTCATCGCCGGTGCGGACTTTTACCTCACAAAGCCCTTCTCGCCGCTGGATCTCCTGACGAGGGTCGAGGAAGCGCTCGAGCTCCGATGATCCCGCGGGGCGAGCTCGTGGATCGGCTCAACAGCGAGCAAGAGGCCATGGTGTCCGCGCGCAACTACCGCATGCTCTTCGAGGGCCATCCCCAGCCGATGTGGCTGTACGACGTTGACACGCTCTCGTTCCTCCAGGTCAACGACAGCGCCTGTGCGCACTACGGCTACTCACGCGACGAATTCCTGACGATGAAGATCACAGACATCCGTCCACCCCAGGACGTCGCCAAGTTCCTCGAGCTCCAGGCGACAGTGTTGCCTCTCTCCGACCAGACCGGCCCGTGGCGCCACCTCTTGAGAGACGGTTCGATCATCCAGGTGCTGATCACTTCGCACGCGGTGCCCTTCGGCGACCACCGGGCTCGTTTCGTGCTCGCGGAAAATCTCACCGAAATCCAGCGCCTCGAGCTCGAGCTGACCGAATCGCACGCCCGCGCCGCCCAAACCGCGGAGCTGGGTCAGGCCAAGGACGAGATGATGACGATCGTGAGCCATGAGCTGCGCACTCCTCTCGCCAGCATCGTCGGCTTCGCCGAGCTCCTGGCGACGCGCGACGTGACGGCTGCTCAACGAAAGGAATACCTCGCGGTGATGCTCCAGGAGGGCCGCCGCCTGACTGTGCTCGTCAACGATTTCCTCGATCTGCGCAGCCTCGAGGGTGGACATCTTTCGATGCGCTTCACACCAACCGACATCAAGGCCCTGATCACACGCGCGGTCGAGCTGTTCAGCGACCCAGGTGCATCACCGATCGAGATTCGCGTGCCCGACCACCTACCGCTCGTTCGCGTGGACGGCGATTCCATGTTCCGCGTGGTGACGAACCTGCTTTCCAACGCTCGCAAGTATTCACCGTCGGGCGAGCCGATCGTGGTCGGCGCGGCCGCCATGGAAGGGATGGTCGAGGTCCGTGTCCAGGACCACGGGCTTGGCATTCCTCCCGAGGCTCTCTCCCAACTTTTTGCCAAGTTCTTTCGCGTCGAGTCGTCTGATCGCCTTGCGATCGGTGGAACAGGGCTCGGCCTCGCGATCTGCAAGAACATTGTCGAGAGCCACGGCGGCAAGATCGTGGCGCGTTCGGGCGGGCTCGGCAAAGGCGCCGTCTTCTCATTCACCGTGCCCGTGGTCCGGGAGCAAGCGCAAAGCGGTGACGTGCTCGTGGTCGAGGACGATTCGGGCTTCGCAACATTGGTCGAGGCCGAGCTTGCGGCGCAGGGCTTGAGCGCGATCTGTGCGGCGGACGCGGAGACGGCGGGACGCCTGGTGACGAAAGCGCGCGCGGTCGTCCTTGATCTGATGCTGCCGGGACTGTCGGGAGAAGCCTTTCTGCTCCATCTGCGAGCGACTCGAGGGACCGGCATCCCTGTCGTGGTCGTGACTCTGAAAGACCTGGGCCCGGCAGAGAACCTGGTTTTGCAGAAGGCAGGAGTGACGGCCGTGCTGCGCAAGGGACCAGGTACCGCGGCGCTGGCCGCCAACCTGATCACGCAAGGCCTGGCTTCGGAGCTGGTGGCGATTTGATCAGCAAGCGGGACGAGGCCCCGATGATTCTCGATCACGCCGCCGACAGCGCCCGCCTGATCCGCCTGAGGCAGACGTACGAACAGATCAGCCCGCACCTTGTCGTCGGGCCCGATATCCCGACACCTGTGGTGCGCACGGTTTCCATCCTGTTCACCGACATCCGCGGGTTCAGCCGTCTCACAGAGCGGTTCGGCGATGACCCGGCCGGACTGCTCGATGTGCTCAACGCGCACCTCAAGAAGGTCGTCCGCTCGATCACGATCTGCGGAGGTCTCGTCGAGAAGTTCGTAGGCGACGGGGTTATGGCCACGTTCGGTGCGAGAGATGAGCAGCCCGACCACGTGCATCGAGCAATGGCAGCCGCGATCGGGCTGGTCGGAGCCAACGAGGCTTTGAACCGACGCCACGCCGGGACCTGGGGATTTCGACTCGAAGTCGGAGTGGGCATCGCATCGGGACCAGTCGTCATCGGCGTAGTCGGGTCGCCGGAACGCTCCGAGCTCGGCGTCCTGGGCGATGCGGTCAACGTCGCCGCCAGGCTGGTGACTCATGCCGGCCCCGGCGAGGTGTTGATGACAGGCACGATCTATCGCGAAGTGTCCGCGATGCTGCAGAGCGAGCTGACCAACCAATCCGCCGTCAGGGGACGCACGGGCGCCCTCGAGATCTACCGGATGTCGCTGGTCGGCGGGCGCGGCGCCCTGGCCTGACCTGCGGTCTCGGGCTTCGAGGGCCCACCATCTACACCGGATGAAGCTTTACGGCGAGCTGTCTGAGTGGTGGCCGATCTTCTCGTCTCCAGACGACTATCGGGAAGAAGCGACGTTCTTCGTCCGCGCCCTGACCCAGTCAGGCGATCCCGCGCCGCGAAGCGTGCTGGAGCTCGGGTCGGGCGGCGGGAACAGCGCATTCCACCTCAAGAAGCGATTCGCGATGACCCTGGTCGACCTCTCCCCCCAAATGCTTGCGGTGAGCCGCGCGCTCAACCCCGAGTGCGAGCACATCGAAGGCGATATCCGGACGCTTCGCCTCGGCCGGTCCTTCGATGCGGTGTTCGTGTACGACGCTATCTGCCACATGACGACCGAGGCGGACCTCCGCTCCGTGATGCAGACCGCGTTCGATCATCTGCGACCAGGTGGCGTGGCGCTGTTCGTCCCCGACTTCGTGCGCGAGACGTTTGTCGAGAACACAGATCATGGAGGTAACGACACCGACCGGGGCAGCGTGCGCTTCCTGCAGTGGACCACCGACCCGGACCCGCGCGACACGACCTACCTGGTCGACTTCGCGATCCTGATCCGTGACACACAAGGCCAGACGCGTGTGGTGCACGACCGCCACGTTTACGGTCTCTTCCCTCGGCCAACGTGGCGCCGCCTGCTGCGCGAGGTCGGGTTTGATTTGAAAACGATCAAGGTCCCGCTCGACGACTTCGGGCGCGACCTATTCATGGGCAGGCGCAGGCGCTAGAGCTGCTAGACCTCGCGACCGTTGGCGATCAGCCTGACCTCGATGTTGCCCCGGGTGGCATTCGAATACGGGCACGCCGTCTTCGTCTCCACGTCAGACGCTCTTCATCTCAGGCGTGCGGCCCATCCGCAGGGTCGCACCCACAGCGAGCGTAAGGATCGCCAGTATCCCTGCCGTCCACGCAACCCCCAGCGCCCCCTCGAACGCGAGGACCACCGCTGCGATAAAGGTGATGACGGCCACGAGGCCCGGCGCGTTGACGATGAGCGATCGCCAGGGCTCGCGGGTCGCCGCGGCGACGATCCCGGATACGAACAGCAAGACTCCCAACGAGTAGGCGGCATAGGTCGAGAGGTGGTGCGAAGTCTCACCGAAGACAAACGGTGAGATGAAGAGAAGAACGCCGAACACCATGGCGGCGTAGTCCTGCCACCGCTTCCAGGCCGTCATCCCCGTAATCCTCCAATTGAAACCGTTGCGCCGAGCCCGGTTCCGAGAGCCCATCAGCGCCTGTAGTAATCAACCGCCGTGTAGCGGTCCGATAATCCCACCAAGCCTAGATTTCGATGAGCAAACGTCCAGGCTCATTTTTGGTACCGGTCGTGCTGCATCCGGAACAGCTCGATGACCCCGTCCGCTTCGGCTGGTCCGATAAACAAACCGACCGTCGGTCTGTTAAAGTCGCGAGGTGGCTCGCACCGTGAACCCGACCCTCCACACGGTTCGCCGGGACGCCTTCCTGGACGTGGCCCAGCGCCTGATACAGACCAAGGGGTACGAGGCCATGAGCATCCAGGATCTGCTGGACCAGCTCGAAGCTTCGAAGGGAGCTTTCTACCACTACTTCGGCTCGAAGCAGAAGCTGCTGGAGGCGGTCGTCGAGCGCTTCGCCGACGGCGCGATGGCCTCTCTCGCGCCCATCCTGAGTGATCCCGAGCTTCCGGCCCTCAAGAAGCTGGAGAGATTGTTCTCCGGCATAGCGAGCCTGAAGGCCGAACAGAAGGACCTCATGTTGGCGATCATCGAGGTCTGGAACTCAGACGGCAACGCCATCGTCCGAGAAAAGGTCCGGCGGCTGTCGGAGCGCATCATGGTCCCGCTCCTCTCCGCGGTCGTGACGCAGGGCGTTGACGAGGGAACCTTGCAGGTCGACTCGCCCGACGAAATGGCGAAGGTCCTTGCGTCGCTCATGCTCGGCTTCCAGCAGCAGGCCACCGACCTATTCATCGCGCGTCAGGCCGGAGCCATCACCTTTGAGGTGGTGCAGCGTGCTGTCGCGGCAAACACCGAGGCGTTCGAGCGGATCCTCGGCGTTCCTAAAGGGTCGATCACGCTCACGGATGAGCCCACCCTTCGTTTTTGGTTCGGCTAGAGAAAAGAGGTACTCAAATGGCAGCGATCATCGAAGTTGAAAATCTGACCAAGAGCTACGGGAGCAAGAAAGGCATCGCCGATGTCTCGTTCCAGGTCGAAGAGGGCGAGGTGTTCGGCTTCCTCGGCCCGAACGGCGCGGGCAAGACCACGACCATCCGGCTGTTGATGGCCTTGCTGCACGCAAACAGCGGCAGCGCGAAAATCGCCGGCCTCGACTGCTGGAAGCAGTCGCTGGAGATCAAGCGCCTCGTCGGGTACCTGCCGGGCGAGCCCGCACTGGATCCCAACCTGACAGGCGGCCAGATCCTGGAATACTTCGCCCATCTGCGCGGAGGCGTCGACCAGGCTTACCTCAAGCAGTTGGTCCAGCGTTTCGACCTGGATACCAGCCGCAAGTTCCGCCAGTACTCGACCGGGAACAAGCGCAAGGTCGTTTTGATCCAGGCCTTTATGCACCGCCCGCGCCTGCTCATCCTCGACGAACCGACGAGCGGCCTCGATCCGCTCAACCAGCAGGAGTTCGATCACATGGTCAAAGAGGCGCGCGACGAAGGGCGCACCGTCTTTCTGTCGTCACACGTCCTGAGCGAGGTCGAAAAGACCTGCACGAAGGTCGGCATCATTCGCGATGGAAGCCTCGTGCGCATCGGGGACGTGGCTGAGGTGAAGGCCATCAAACGCTACGAGATCACGATCACGTTCGCCAGCCCCGTTCCGGCCGACACGTTCAAGACATTGGAAGGCGTGACCGATGTCGAGACACTCGATCACGGCAACGCGGTGCGCCTGGCGATGCAGGGATCGGCTGATGCGGTGATCAAGGCGGCAGCGCGATTCCAGGTCGTCTCTCTGACCAGCTACGAGCCAAGCCTCGAAGACATCTTCCTTCGCTACTACGAGGGTGACGGCGCGCCGGCCAATGAGGCCCAGGGTGTGGCTTAGCAGCATCTTCCTCAAGACGCTGCGCGACTACAGGGTGGCGATCCTGGGCTGGGGCATCGGTATGGGACTCGTCGTCGTTTCGCCGATGGCGAGCGTCGCCGCGCTGGTCACGACGCCGCAGGCCAGGGAGCAGCTGATCAGCATCGCCGCGACGTTCGCCTGGAACGCGGACGCCATCGCCGTGGACACGATCGGCGGCTACGCGACCTTCAAGATCGGCATCTTCATCTTCCTGATCGCAATCTGGCCGCTGCTTGCCGGCAGCCGGATGCTGCGTGGCGAAGAGGACCGCGGCTCGATGGACGTGCTGCTTTCGCTTCCACGCCCAAGGCTGAACGTTGCGCTGGAGAAGCTGGCCGCGATGTGGACGGCGCTGCTCGCCATGGGCGTGCTGATCGGGTTGCTCGCGTTCGCAGGCGGCAAGAAGTTCGGCGCGGACTTCGGGCTCGGCGATGCCCTCCTCTACGGCTTGAACCTCGCTTTGATCTGCGCGGTGTTCGGATGCCTGGCTCTGCTGATCTCGCAGTTCACGCAAGAGCAAGGCCCGGCGGCCGGCTGGACCGCTGGCCTCCTGCTCGTCTTCATCGTGCTCGACATGGTCCATCGGGTCGTCCCCAACACCGATTGGATCTCGCGCCTCTCCCCCATCTACTACTACAACTTGAGCAAGCCGCTGATCCCCAGCTACGGGGTCAATGCCGGAGCGATGGTCTTCCAGCTAGCGTTGGCGGCAGTGCTCGGCGGGGCTGCGGTCTGGCTCTTCGTGCGCCGCGACGTCGGAGGGACCGTGGCTCTGCCGCGCTGGCTCCGGCTTCCGGAGCGCCAGGCGAGCAGGGCCCTGCCAGTCGGAGACTGGTCTCTGGGTTCGGTTTACGCCCGCAGCCTGGGCGTGAGCGCGATGCCGACCTTCTGGTGGACCCTGGGCATCGCGGGGTTCGCGAGCTGGATGGTTTTCGTGGTTCAGCTCATGGAATCGAAGCTGTCCTCCTTGCTTTCCTCCTCGCCCGCCTTCACGACTCTGATCAACAACCTCGGTGGAGGCAACGCCGCGGTCAACGCCGGATTCCTGAGCGCGATGTTCTTCTTCCTACCCCTGGCCCTGATGGCCTTCGCGGTCACTCAGGTCAACCGGTGGTCGGCCGACGAAGGCGACGGCAGGCTGGAGCTGATACTCGCAGCGCCGCAATCCCGGGCGTCGGTACTGCTCGGCAGGTTCGCCGCTCTCGCCACCGCCACGGTTGCCATCGCCGTGATCACCACCATTGCGTGTTTCGCGGCCGCAGCCGCGGCAGGCGTGAATCTCGATGGGGGCGATCTGGCGGCGGCCACGCTGGGGATGATCCCGTTCGGTCTGCTCATCGCTTCCATCGGGTACCTGGCGTCCGGCTGGCTGCGGACCGCAGCGGATACCGGGTTGTTGAGCTTCGTGCTGGCGGCCTGGTTCTTCATCAGCTTCATCGGGCCGGAGCTCAAGCTGCCGGACGCGACCCTCCGCCTTTCGGCCTTCTACTACTACGGCACTCCATTGCTGCACGGGCTGCAGCCGGCCTCGGTGCTGGGTGTCCTGGCGGTCGCCGCAGTGGCGTTGGTGCTCGGCACGATGCGATTCGCCAACAAGGACATCGGCGTTTAGGCTGCGTCGGATGGATGGCGCGTTCACCGGCTGGAAGGGTGACTTCAAAGGCTTCTTCCTGGGCTTGCGGCTGAACAACTCGAAGGCCTACTTCGAGAGCCACCGCAAGCAGTACGAACAGGACGTCAAGGCGCCGATGGTGGCCCTTCTGGCCGACCTCGAGGCCGAGTTTGGCGCGGCGCGGCTCTCGCGGCCCAACCGCGACATCCGGTTCTCAGCCGACAAGTCGCCGTACAAGACGAACATCTACGCCTCCACGAGCGCAGGCGGGTACGTGGCGTTGGACGCCGACGGGTTGGTGGCCGGCGGTGGCCGGCACATGATGGAACCCTCGGACCTGGTCACCTTTCGCGAGGCTGTCGCGGCGAAAGGTTCCGGAGAGAAGATCGCGGCAATCGTCTCCGCGCTTCGCGCGAGGGGTTACGAAGTCGCCGGGCAGGAGTTGAAACGCGTGCCTTCGCCCCACCCTCAAGACCATCCGCGGGGTGACCTCCTGAAGCACAAACGCCTCATTTACTGGCGACGCTGGGCGATCGCACCGTGGATCGCAACTCCGACGGCGCTAGAGCGTGTCAGGGTGGCGTGGGTGGATGGCAGGGACCTCGAGGCCTGGCTCAGCCGTCACCTCGGCAAAGACGCGTAGACCCTCCCCGCGCGGACGGCAAGCACCAGGAGCAGGACAGGGACGATGAGAAAGGCCGCGCGCAGCCCGATCGCGTCGGACAGCTGAGCCAGCACGAAGGGCGCGATTCCGATCGCGAGGCGTGACGCGAGCGCGGCTCGGGCGGCGGCCGCGTCGGGCGGATGCCTGACGGCGAGCCGCCGCTGGGAGAGATGAAATCCGGCTCCCGGTCGCCGATGCACCGGCCTCGGCATCGCCCTTCTCTATCCCACGACGGTGAGCCGGGTGATCGCCACCTGGCCGCAGGCTACCGCGTGCGGGCCCGGATCATTCCTTACGCGTGCGCTTCTGCGGGCAGCTGGTCAGGTGGTCGTCGACGATGCCGACGGACTGAAGAAGCGCATACACGATCGTGGATCCCACGAACGTGAAGTTGCGACGCTTCAAGTCTTTGCTGATGCGGTCGGACAGCTCGGTCGTGGCAGGCACGTCCGCCAAAGTGCGTGGGCGGTGAACGACAGGAGCTCCGTCGACCCAGCTCCACAGAAATGACGCGAACGAACCGAACTCCGCCTGCACCCGCATGAATGCCTGCGCATTCCTGCGGGTGCCGAAGACCTTGAGCCGGTTCCGGATGATTCCCTGGTCTTCGAGGAGCTGTTCGAGCCAGCGATCGCTGAACGCCGCCGCCCTGGCGGGATCGAAATTCGCAAAAGCCCGCCGATACCCCTCGCGGCGGTTGAGGATGGTGGCCCAGGAAAGGCCCGCCTGCGCGCCTTCCAGGATCAGCATCTCGAAGAGGTACCGATCATCGCGCGACGGAACGCCCCATTCTTTGTCGTGGTAGTCACGCATGGCCGGCGAGCTGCCGGCCCATGGACACCTGCCCGTGTCTGCCGCCGGCGCCTCAGCCAATCACCGGCATTTTAGATGCCGTCACCTTAATAGCCGGAGACTTTCCAGATGTACCCGTCCGGGTCGCTGAAATGCTCCGATTTAGAGGTAGCGGTCAGCGTCATAGCTGGTCGATCGCGGCTTAATGGCCCTCGTGCCCGCCCCTGGCGCCAGCGCTGGCGAACTTCGCGGGATCCTTGTCGAAGGTCCCTTTGCAGTTGGCGGAGCAGAAGTAATAGGCCTTGCCGTCGTGGAAGGACCGATACTCGGCGGTTGCGGTATCGACCGACATACCGCATACGGGATCGGTGGCAGTCGTCTTGTCGCTCATGTCGTCTCCTTGGCCCGTTAGGGCACTTTCCTGGGTAGGCCGAGCGTCATCGGCTCCGACCTCGACTTTCGGCTCAGCCACTGAGCGGCCGTTCGCGGCCGATTGAACCGGCTTCGATCTGAAACCGCGAAGGCGGTTTGAGTTGGACACCACCGAGAGCGAGCTCATCGCCATGGCAGCGGCCGCGATCATCGGGCTCAAACGTAGGCCCACAAACGGATAGAGGACGCCGGCGGCGATCGGGATGCCGATCACGTTGTATGCGAAGGCGAAGAAGAGGTTCTGGCGGATGTTGCGCATGGTGGACCGACTCAACTGGATCGCCGTGACCACACCTGTGAGCGCCCCTGAGATGAGCGTGATGTCCGACGACTCGATCGCCACGTCGGTGCCGGTTCCGATTGCCAGGCCGACGTCGGCCTGAGCCAGCGCAGGCGCGTCGTTGATACCGTCGCCGACCATCGCCACGCGCCTGCCCTCGGACTGCAGCCGCTTCACTTCCGCCGCCTTCCGAGCAGGCAGGACCTCCGCGAGGACGCGCCCGATGCCCACCTGACGTGCGATCGCGGCCGCCGTCCGCCGGTTGTCGCCCGTGATCATCACGACCTCGAGCCCGAGCGCCCGCAGGCTGGTTACCGCTGCCACCGACTCCTCCTTCAGAGTGTCAGCTACAGCGAGAACTCCGGCCGGCTTGCCGTCGACTGCGACCAGCAGCGGCGTTTTACCGTCGCCCGAGAGCCGGTCGGCTTCGGCCTCCAGAGTGGTGGTGTCCATACCAACCTCCCGAAGCAGCGCTGGATTTCCAATCAGGATGGCGTGACCGTCCACTGTGGCGCGAACGCCCTTGCCGGTGACGGAATCGAATCCGACTGACTCCCCGAGGACGATTTCGCGAGACCTGGCTCCCGCCACAACTGCCGCGGCAAGCGGGTGCTCGGACGACTGCTCGGCCGAAGCCGCGAGCCGTAGGAGCTCGTCCTCTTTAATGTCGCCCACGGTGAGCACATCAGTGAGCGCGGGCTGGCCGCGAGTAATCGTCCCCGTCTTGTCCAGGACGATGGTGTCCAGCTTGTGCGCCGTCTCCAGGGCTTCCGCCGAGCGAATCAAGATGCCCTGCTCGGCACCCTTGCCGGTGCTGACCATGATTGAAAGGGGGGTCGCAAGCCCGAGCGCGCAGGGGCAGGCGATGATGAGCACTGCCACCGCCGCCACCATCGCCGAGGTGAAGGCGGGTTGCGGCCCGAACAGGAACCATGCCACGAAGGTCCAGATCGCGATGCCGATGACCGCCGGTACGAAGTAACCGGAGACCGCGTCCGCCAGGCGCTGAATCGGCGCCTTCGAGCCCTGGGCCTGCTGGACCAGCTTGATGATCTGGGCCAGCATCGTGTCTCGGCCGACCCTGGTGGCTCGGAAGCGGAATGAGCCCGTACGGTTGATGGTGGCGCCGATCACCCTGTCGCCAGGTCGCTTGGTCGCCGGAATTGGCTCGCCGGTGACCATCGACTCGTCGATGGACGACTCACCTTCCACCACCTCGCCGTCGACCGGGATCTTCTCGCCGGGGCGCACGATGACGACATCGCCCGCGACTACACCTTCGATCGGGATGTCGGTTTCAATGTCGTTGCGGATGACCCGTGCGGTGCGCGCCTGCAGCCCGATCAGCTTTCGAATCGCTGCACCGGTGCCGGCCTTGGCGCGGGCCTCAAAGAGCCGACCGAGCAGGATCAGGGTGATGATCACGCCGACTGCCTCGAAGTACACCTCACGGAGCCCAGCAGGCAGGATCGCTGGCGCCGCCGTCACCACCAGGCTGTAGGCGAACGCCGCTGAGCTGCCCAGCGTGATCAGCGAATTCATCTCAGCCTGGCGGTGGAGGAGGCTGAGCCAGCCGGTGCGGTGGATGGGCCAGCCCGAATAGAACATCACCGGAGTGATCAGCACCAGCTGCAGCCAGTGGTTGCCCAAGATCCCGACCTGAAGTAAGTTGCCGGCCATGACTGAGAACAGCACCGGAGCTGTGAGCAGTGCGCTCAACACCACGCGCCGGGTGAGGTCTCTTATCTCGGCGTTGCGCTCCGCCATCTCGTGGTCCTCGGTGAGCTGCACCGGCTCATTCATGCCGTCAGGCTCGGCGGGCGAAGACTTGATCTCGCCTATGGGAGCAGCTACGCCATTGCCGTTTGCATGCGGCTCGACGACCAACTTGCCGTGGATCATGTTCATCCCGCATGCAAACTCGAACTCACCAGGACGGTCCGGCAAAAGTTCGACAGTCGTCTGCGCGTAGGCAGAAAGGGGCTGGTTGAGCGCGAAGTCAGGAAAGACAACTCGTGAGGTGCACTCGCCGCTTTCCTGGCGGTCGAAGACGATCCGCAGTGGAACGCCCTGGCGAACTCGCACCAGATCGGGCGAGTAACCGCCCTTGACGGTCACCTTGACTTCTTGAACGTTCCCGACCAGCTCTGCCGAGTGCGCCTTCTTTGGTCCGAAGAAGAACCAGCCCAGCAAACCGGTCAGGGCGAGCCCACCGGCGACCACGGCGAGATCCGCGGGGTTCAAAGCCGCGCCGCCGCCTGGCTTCCTATCGTGCATGTGGTTCGGGTCGGCACTCTTACCGTCCCTTGACGAGGCGCTCAACCGCGTCGTTGAGCTCGCGAACCTTCTGTGAGCCGTCGCCCGCCTGAATGGCCTCAACCACGCAGTGCTCTGTGTGGTCCTGAAGCAGGAGGAGGGCGACCGCGTCCAGTGCCGCCTTCACAGCGCCCACCTGCGTGAGGACATCGATGCAGTAACGGTCCTCATCCACCATCTTCTGGACGCCGCGGACCTGGCCTTCGATCCGCCTGAGACGACCTTGCACTTGAGTCTTGTGAGATTTGTAGCCTGCCATCTTTACAACATACCCCCTGCGGGTATTAGTTGTTTCATGTTGCGCTTGACGCGCCGAGATCTCTTACCTGAATGAAGCTGCCGTGCCAGCTGTGGTACCAGACCTGGCCGGAACGACCGTTCACGGAAAGCATGCCGACCAGCTTTCCGTTCCTTTCGAAGTCGACCGTATAGAAGCCGTAGAAGGGGTCAGCCGTCTTCGCGCTTGCGCCACCCTGATTAGCGTTGAGCCATTGCTGCGCGATGTCTTGAGCCTGCTGCCCGGTCACGGTCATCGGCCCCGAAACTGTGAACCCAAAGCCGCCCATCATGCCCCCGCCCATCGGCGAGTACTTGGTGTTCCACATCATGTCGGGCCCCGGCTCCCTGGTCACGTTTCCGGTCGTGCGGTCGATCAGAACTTCGAATGCACTGACGCCGGTGCTCTTCTCGCGGATCGAGGCGTAGTAGTTGTTGCTGAACTCGATCACCTCGTCGGCCGCGAGGCCTGCGGTCGGATAGGAGGCCGCCACGTTCTGGGCGACCTTGACGGCTCGATCCATTCCGATGTTGCCTGCGCCATCGACGTTAAACACCGTTCCCATCATTCCGCCTGGCGTGCCGGTCGACCAGCCGCCGATCCGACCCGTCGCAATGCCGGCAACGCCGAGCAGCAACGACGCTGCGACGGCGCTCACCCCGAATATCAATAGTCTTGAGCGCATGGCCGACTAACCCTGAAGCGCCTTGCGCGTCTTCTCGTAGTCCTCCTGGCTGATCTCGCCGCTCGCAAGCCGCCGCCGAAGAACATCAATGGCCTGGTCGGTGCCTCTGGGTCCAGCGAACGCTCGGACCGCGAAAACCACCAACGCGATGATGCCGCCCCAGAACAGGACCATCATCCCGCCCATCCACAACATGCTCCAGCCGTCCGTATAGCCCCACATCATTTCGATCAAGTCTCCTTTTGGTTGATGAGGTAAGGCTATGAGCCAGCTCGCCGGGCATCCAGTGCCGTACGTCCTGTCCACAGCGGGCTAGCAGACCCTATGGGGGTAACCGGTACGGGTTTAGCCTCCAGCCGTGGACACAGATTCCATCAAAGAGGAAGTTGAGATGGAGACAAACAGGAAAGGGGCGGCGTCTTGATGGATCTCTTCGTCGTGGAATCCCCCGGTGCCCTCCTCGCAGTACGGCAAAGCCGAGACGACGGCGAGCCGCTGCTTCTGCTGCACGGCGGCCCCGGAGTGCCCGACAGCATGCAGACGACGATCGCTCCGATGTTGCCGGAGCTCCGGAGCATCAGCTTCGACCAGCGAGGGGTCGGCGAATCCGTGTCTCGCGATGGGCGGTACGACTTGCCTGCCTATCTGGACGATGTCGAAGCCATTCGCAAGCACCTAGGCATCGCATCCTGGCATGTGTTGGGACATTCCTGGGGTGGTCTCGTCGCCCAGGCCTACGCCGCGGCGTACCCGCAACGGGTCAAGAGTCTTGTCCTCTCCAGCTCGTCGCTCGGTGTCGGAGCTGACTGGCAGCGCACCAAGCGTGAGTCCTTTCGCACTGGTCTCACTCGTGCGGGATTCTGGGGCCGCCTTCGCTTCTTGGCCTATGGGTCAGGTCTGGCGGTCCCCGGTCCGATCGGTTCGTGGTCGATGCGTCACGTGATGAACGAGACGTGGCACAACTACTTCTTGGACCCTGGTTCGGCCCCGGCTCCTGACCCGAGCTGGCTCCTTGGGTGTTCCGTAGAAGCCATGACGAAGACAGATCGGGAGGTGTCGAAGGAACAGCCAGGCGCGCTCGAGGGGGTGTCGAGCTATGAAGGCCCGGTTTTGGTCCTCTACGGCGCTTACGACATCTTCGGTGACGCCACCGAGATCGTCCGAAGGCGGTTTCCCAAAGCTGTCCAGGTGACACTTGAGGGCTCCGGTCATCTGCACTGGCTCCAGAACCCTTCCGCTTACGCGAACGCGCTTCACCAGTTCTACATGTCCTGAGTGCTCGAGATCGGGCCATCTATGCGGAGGGCCAACGGTCTCCGTAGTCGGTAGCTACTGCGAGCCGCGCGTAGTCGGCACCAAGCCCACTGGCGCCGTTCTCGTTCGGCCCGACAGCCAAGTAGCGTGACGCGCAAAACATCGCGTACGCGATCCAAGCGTCGAGCTCGGTGAAGTCCTCAGGAAGGTGCCAGCCCGTCTTCACCACATCCAGCGAGGGTTCAGTAGAGCAGCTGTTTAAAAACAGCTTTACAGCACTTTTGCCGCTACGCAAAAGGATAACCTCCCCGTATGGATCGACGACAATCACTGCGCACTTTCGATCCTGGGGTGGGCGTCCGCTGTGCGCGATTTCCTTGGCGATACGCGAGGTTGGCATAGGTTGATGTCCACCACCGGGCGGGACGACCGGCACCCTGCCGCTGGCCTCAGGAGCCCTTCCGGGATGAGAGCGCAGTTCACGACAAGCGGAACCCTGCGCCGGCTGGAAGTGGCTGGTCGGAGCATTCTGCTGTACCCGGCCGACGACCTCGAGGCAGGACCGGCAAACCTCTATCTGCGGCTCAAGGGCCCGGTCGTCGAGACCACG
>DATBZR010000004.1:0-3815 GCA_036513095.1 Candidatus Dormiibacterota bacterium
TCGGCGCGTACGCCGAGTACCGGTGCATGATCGAGTCAGACTCGCGCCAGCACGGGTGCCTGTCGCTCAAGCCGCACAACCTCAGCCATCAGGAGGCCACCGCTGCCGCATACGGCGGCCTCCTCGCACTCCAGTACGTCGACAAGGGCAGGATCCAGGCCGGAGATGACGTTCTCATCTACGGTGCGTCGGGCACGTCCGGGACGCTCGCGGTCCAGCTCGCGAAGTCGCGCGGGGCGCGTGTCACCGCCGTCTGCAGCACGCGGCACATCGACTTCGTCAGGTCTCTGGGCGCGGATGAGGTCCTGGACTACACCCACGTCGATGCACCACCATCCGGGGCCAGGTACGCCTTCGTGCTCGACTCCGTCGGCGGACTGAAGTCCTCGAGGCTCAAGGACGCGTGCAAGAGGGCCTTGGCTCCGGGTGGACGGTACGTCTCCATCGACGACGGCAATCTAGAGCTGAGCTCGAAGCGTCTGGAGCAGCTCAAGGCACTCATCGAGTCAGGCACGGTGTCACCTATCGTGGGTGCGGTTTACTCGCTCGACGACATCGTCGAAGCCCACCGAGCTGTCGGGGACGGACACAAGCGCGGTGGGGTCGCAGTCACGATCGGGTAGCGGCGAACGCTAACTGATGCTTCAAACCCTTCGACGCGGACGCCAACGAACAGGTCTTCGCTGTGCCGGTCGGGGTTCCCCTTACGAGTAACGCCTGATGAGTCGGCGGCGAGACGCTCAATTGTTGTCTGGGCGTGTCCGATCGAGCCAGTCGCTGACGAGCGCGACGAGTAGTTCGGGCCGCTCGTGCATGAGCGCGTGGCCGCCTTGGTCGGCGTAGATCCGGTCAGCGCCAACGCCGAGTGCGGCGAGGGCGTTTCGTTGGGCGGTGAGATCTTGCTCTTCTGTGGACACGCGTGCGTATCCGACTAGTAACTCATTCATGCCCTCGGAATACGACCGACGGAACGTCGCCGCGAGTCCCGATTCCGCGAGCGGTCAGGGTCCCTCCTTCATGCACAGCCGAAGAATCCGCCCCCGGTTTTCAGCGGACCTCAACGCCCAAGGCGATTTCGAAGCCGGCTCCGTTGCTCGCCAGGCCGACCAAGAGGATGCCGGCCCATTCGAGGGCGTGGGCCATCTTGAGCCCCCCTGTGTCGCGGGCCCGCATGTCCAAGCTCTCCACGAACGCCGCAAAACGTGCCTTCGCCTCGACGCTGTCGCCGGCGAAGAACACGTCCACGGGCTTGTCTGCGGCAAGGACGCCCTGGAAGATCGTATTGAATGCCTTCACGACGTGTGCGCCCTCGGGGGCGGCGGCGGCGATCTGCTCGGACACCGAGTTGCCCGCGGTGGTCACGACTCCACTGGCGTCGGCGTTGAACGGGTTGGTGATGTCGACCAGGGTCTTGCCGGCCAGCGCATCGCCGTAGTGCTCGACTACTTCGACCGCGCCGGCATACAGGACGGCCACGATGACGATGTCACCCGCCGGCCTTGCGCCGAACGTGCCGACGGTGGCTCCGTTGCCGATCTGATCGGCCAGTGCCTGAGCCTTGGCAGTGTTGCGGCTCATGAACTCGATGGTGTGGCCGTGTTTCGCCGCCCGGGTGCCGATGGCGGAGGCCATGTTGCCCGAGCCAATGATGCTGATGGTGGTCATGAGGTGTGCTCCCTTGTTGTGTGTCGATCAGTTAGTCGTGGTGTCTTGCCGGCGTGCTGGGCCGGGGCGGCGCCCCGGCCACCAGCGACGCGCTCAGATCACCGTGGTGCCGCCGTCGACGACCAGCTCCTGGCCATTGACATAGCTCGAGTCGTCCGAGGCGAGGAACAACGCGACCGACGCGATCTCTTCAGGGTGGCCCATTTCTCGCCGCGGGATCACGGATTCGAACTGCGCCTTCATCTCCGCGCTCATCACCGCCTCCATCATCGGCGAGCCGACCTGGCCGGGGGTCAGCACGTTCACCCGGATCTTCCTGTCTCTCAACTCGGCCACCCACACCCGCGCGAAGGCAGGCAGCGCGGCCTTGCTCGCGGCGTACACGCTCCAATCGGGGTAGCCCCGGAGCGAAGCGTTCGACCCGGTCATGAAGATCGAGCCTCCATCGTTGAACAGCGGCAGCGCTTTCTGAACCGTGAACAGTGTGCCGCGCGCGTTCAGCGAGAAGGCGGCATCGAACTGCTCCTCAGTGATCTCGCCGAGCCTGCCCTGTTCCCCCGCCCCGGCACTTGCCCACAAGACGTCGATCGCGCCCTTCTCCTGCTTGACCGTCTCGTACAGACGGTCCAGATCGTCGAGGTTTGCCGAATCGCCCTGCACGCCGGTGACGTTCCGGCCGATCAGCTTGACGGCTTCGTCCAGCGCGTCCTTCCGCCGGCCCTGAATGAAGACGTGAGCTCCTTCGTCGACGAACAACTTGGCACCTGCCAGCGCCATCCCACTTGTCGCGCCTGTGATTACTGCAACCTTGCCACCGAGCTTTCCCACGAGTACTCCATCCAATCGCCGCGCCGGTGTTATGTACACCGATCTGCGTACCTAAAGTATCGAACAGTTGCGCGCGGTGTCAAGCTAAGCACACCGGTCGGTACCAACGGGGTATGCTGGGGCGTATGACGGAGTTGGAGAAGGGGCCGCAAGGCGTGCGCCGCGGTAGGGGCGCACGAGAGCGCATCCTCAGCGCGTCACAGCAGCTGTTTCCCGATCAAGGCATCAACTGCACTGGCGTGGACCAGCTCTGCGCGGTGGCCGGAGTGTCTAAGCGGACGCTCTATCAGCACTTCGCCGGCAAGGACGAGTTGATTGCCGAGTACCTGCGCCGATTCGATCCCGACGTCCTACCCGAGGTCTTCGACCGCGCCGATCTCGCACCCCGTGAGCGACTTCTCGCCGTCTTCGACATCCACTCGCCCCTGTGCCCGTTCCTCCGGACGAGCGTCGAGCTCCAGGACCCGGGCCATGCAGCACGCGTCCTCGCCCGCGACTACAAGATGGCATTTGCGGGGCGGCTCACCGAAACGGCCCGGGAGGCCGGCGCCACCGACCCCGAGCAGCTCGGCGAGCAACTGGCGCTGCTTCTGGACGGCGCGTCGGCTCGCAGCCGCGTCCTCAACACCGAAGCGTTCACCACCGCGGCCGCCATCGCGGCCATCCTCGTCGACAACGCCATCCCGACGGCCTAACGCGACTAGGAGCCGTCGGACGCGAGATCCCAGTCCTCGATTACTGCCAGATCTGCGGTGCGCGGTCCTTTGGGGGGATCGGCTGTCGGTACGGCCAGGGAAGGCTCAGGGCACGACCATTAGCGTTGAATACATGGCTGTAGATCAGGAGCTCGTGAGCGCGGCAGTTGAACTGGTCCAAGTCAGACTGCCCGGCCAACAGTGGGCCGGCGCAGCAGCGATGCGATTGAGCGACGGCTCCATCGTGACGAGCACCGCGCCGTCCGTGCCGAACCCCGCCGTTGAGACCTGCCACGAGACCGGTGCCTTCTGCGAGGCGTACAACAAGCTCAATCAAGAAGTCCGGGACTCAGTGTGCGTGATTCGGTCAGACCAGGGTGGGCGATTCTGGATACTCACGCCCTGCGGAGTCTGTCAGGAACGGCTGTTCGCCTACGGGCCTGCCATCCAGGTCGGCGTGCCACACCCAGAGAACCGTGGCGATCCATGCGACTGGACGAAGTGCAGCCGCACTGGTGGTCCAAAGTGTTCCCCAGCGACAAGAAGGATGCCTGACCAACTCCGTCGGACGACCTGCCCCAGCGCATCGAGCACAAATCGTGTGATGTCCGTCGCCGTTCGGCGATC
>DATBZR010000005.1:0-11725 GCA_036513095.1 Candidatus Dormiibacterota bacterium
GGATCTCCCGCGAAGCAGGGTGCTGAGCGGGTGTGGTGTGGTGGTGCTGGGCCTCGAACTCAACGGGCGGGACAAGGCCGATCTCGCCGTGAAGGCGGCGGTGATTGAACCAGTCGATGTACTCGGCGACCGCGATCTCCAGGTCGTCGATGAACCGCCAAGGGCCTTTGTTGCGTACCAGTTCGGCCTTGAACAGGCTGTTGAACGCCGAGCGCCTGCTCGAGGCCGGCGCTGTCGCCTCCGTCGGCAGCAAGGGCGACTCGTAGCACATCTCGCTTCGTTAGTTAGGCGGAGGCGAGTGAGTCCTATTGACAAGTCGTGCCCTCGCCGACGCCCAACAGGCCTGCGACCAGACCATCGGCCGATTCCCGGTCTGAAGATCATCCCAGTTTGCGGCTGGCGACACGTTCGGGAGTACCGGGCCTACTGGCAGTACCACCTGGCCCAAGAACGCCGCCGAGTCCACGAGTCCCGATACGCCAATAGCATCATCCCGCAACCGGCCTGACGTCCCTCCAAGAGAGCCGCACCCGATTGATTGTGACCGAACGCTCACTCGTTGGCTCCGATCCAGATTGACGCGCCCACTCGCGCCAGTTCGGTCCTGCGCTCTATGTAGTCGGGCTGCACTCGCGCGAGCAGATTCCAGAACGACGGCCCATGGTGCGGCTCCTTGAGATGGGCGAGTTCATGGGCCAGGACGTACTCCACCAGCGACGGGCGCAACTGCATGGTGGCCCAGTTGATACGGACGCGACCGGTGGGCTCGGCGGCACCCCAGCGATAGCCGAGTTCGGCCACCTCGAAGGCGGTCACATTCACCCGCAGGCGCTGAGCCCAGTCGGTGACGCGTGGCTGGAGCCACGTCTTGCCGCGCGACCGGTACCAACGGATGAACGCAGCGTGTCCGTCGCCTACCAATGTTGCGGGAAGCACTAGCCGACCGCGTTGGAGGCTGACGTGCCGGTCGTCGGTGCGGGCGATGAGGAGGCGGTGACTGCGCCCCAAGTACAAGAAGCCCTCTCCGTCGACCAGCTCCTTGGTCACGGGCTCATAGTGGAGTGCTTCCTTCTCGGCAAGCTTCTTGTAAATCCACGCCCGCTTGGCGACGATGAAGGACTCCAGCTCGGCGCGGTCGATGTCCTCGGCCGCGCGCAGGGTGAGACTGCCATCCCGCTCAATGGTGAGGCGAGCCTTCCGGCTCGGCCCGGCGGTTTCCAGGGGGACGTTCATCCCGTCAAGGCGCAGGACGGCACTCGTCATGACTGCCTCCGGGCGATCAGCGCCTGGTTGGCTTTCGAGAGTTCCATGAGACGGTCGGCTACGGCGGCCTGCTCGGCGAATGCAAAGAGGTTGCGGTCGTCGAGGACATGGATAATCTTCTTGCGTAGCTCTTCCTGCGCGTGGGGGTTCTGCCAGAACCGCACCCGATGGGTGTGGTCGGTGACCCTGACCACGATGTCCTCGGCCAGGTGGATGAGGTCGATGCGCACCTCGTCGGGGAGCGTGACGTCGGTGGCGAACTCCGCCTCCAAGACGCCGAAGAAGCGGCTGACCAGCGGGTCCGCGTGCGGCCGGTCTTGATCCCCTTCTGCGGTCGCGTCCTTCATGAGGTCCTCAAGAGCCAGCGCGAGCTGGTCCCATTGCCCGGTGAGAGTCTTGAGGATCTTGTCGAGGCGCTCGGAGAGCTTGGTGAAGCGGGCGGGGTCCTCGTCGAAGTTCTTGCGGATGTGGAAGCGCAGCGCGTGCTCCATCTCCGAAGCCTTGGCCTTGTCGGAGGTGAGCCCCTTGAGCTTGGCGATGAAGTCGGGGGCAGTGATGGACACGGGCGGGATCTTGGTGGCGATGTCGAGCGCCGTCACGTGTTCGTCGATGAGCTTGCGCACCTTCTCGCCGTAGAGAGACGGGTCGAAGTCGCCGAGTCCGGCATCGCGGTACCGGCGTCGCGCGACCATCTGGATGCGACCGAAGCGCTTGGCGTCCTTGACGTATGGCAGGCCTTCGGGGCGCGGTAGCACCACGTCGAGGGTGGTGAGGAACTGTTTGAGGACCACGCCGAAGCGGGCTCGCAGCGCCTCACCAGCCAACACCTGCACGCAGGCCTCGACGTCTTCGTCGGTATCGAAGGTCTCGATGCCGGCCTGGGCGAAGACTGCTACGACCCGGGCGTGCCGGTCTCGGAGCTTGGGCAGCTCGTCCTTGATGCTGGCAAGCGCTCCAACGGCGTCCTCGGCGTCCTCTGGTGCGTAGGACTGCAGGGCCTTCTGCAGGTGAGCGCCGAGGCCGTAGTAGTCGACGAGTAGGCCGACCTCCTTGTGATCGGCGGTGCGGTTCACGCGCGCGATGGCCTGGAGCAACTCCGCGTCCTGGATGAGCCGGTCGAGATAGAGGACCTGCTCCACGGGAGCGTCGAAGCCGGTTAGCAGCATGGACTTGACGATGAGGAAGGCCACCGGGCTCGACTTCTCACCGTCCAGGCCGAGTGGCTTCTGGAACTGGGCGATGACCTGCTCTTGCTTGGTCTTGTCGGTCCACTGCACCCAGCTCGGATCGTCGTTGTTGCCGCTGGAGATCACCGGAACGAAGTCGAGTGCCAGGATGAGATCAAGGTGCTCATGAGCGCGCACGAGCGCCTGCCGGCGACGTTCAAGACGGTCGACGTCGACAGTGCCGTCAGCGACGCCCTCCAGGAGATTGCCCGGCAGCGCCTCAATCTCGGCGACGAGGCCAGCGCGAGCCTTCTGCAGTGCTTCCCGATACCGCACGGTGCCTCGGCGGCTGCTGGCCGCCAGCTGGGCCTTGAACCCGCCCGGCATCACGGTGGAGACATAGTGCAGGAGCATGCTCCGCGCCTTGGCCTCGATGAGCGAGGGAGCCTCCAGAACCGCGCCGGACGTGGCGTAGCGCTGCTTGAGCTTCTCGATCTCCTCGTCGGTGTGTTCGGCGAACATGTCCTCGAACAACTCATCGAGGTCGCTCGCACCCTGGACTGCGCCCTTGGCAGTGCGGCCTTCGTAGAGGATCGGGACGGTGGCTCCGTCGGCTTCGGCCTGACGGATCGTGTACTTGTCGATGTAGGGGCCGAAGATGCGCTCGGTGCGCTTCTTGCCTTCACGCATGATCGGCGTCCCGGTGAATCCGATCTTGGCGGCGTTCGGCAGTGCAGCCATGAGGTTCGCGTGCAGAGACGAGGTCTGGGAACGGTGCGCCTCGTCGACCAGGATGACGATGGCTTCGTCCTCGTTGAGGATGCCGAGGGCCTCGGTGGTGGTGTCGCCCGCCAGCTTGGTCTCCTGCGCAGCGGTGCCGTCGGTGTCGCGGTACTTCTGAATCATGGCGAAGACGAGCGCGGGCCCGTGCTCCGCGAGGAGCTTGCGGAGCTTCTTGGCATTGCGGGCCCGTTCGATGATCTCGCCGGAGAGCTTGGCGGTCCCAGCCAGCTGCTTCTCCAGGTCTGTGCGGTCGGTGACAATGACGACCTTGAAGGCACGTAGCACAGGGTCGGAGCGCATGGCCCGGACCAGGAACACCATGGTGAGGCTCTTGCCGGAGCCCTGGGTGTGCCAGACGAGGCCACCGCGGCGGTCCGACTCGCCGTCGGCGAGCCGGGTCTTGCCCGTCCGGAGCCGGTTGATTGACTTCAAGACGGCGCGGTATTGCTGGTAGCGGGCCACGATCTTGATGCGCCGGCTACCTACCTCGGTGAACAGCGTGAAGTGACGCACAAGGTTGAGCAGTGTGGCTGGCGTGAGCATGCCGGCCACCATCAGCTCCTGGCCGGTCAGCTCATCGACGGTCTTGCCGAGCTTCTGCGCCAGCGCATCTTTAGTGATCGGGGCGCAGTCCTTCCACTCCAGGAAGTGCTCAGAGCCAGCGGTGAAGGTAGCCACCCGGGCCTTGTCGCCGTAGGTGGAGATGACGAACTGGTTGGTCCAGAACAGTTGCTCGTTGCCCTCGGGCGCCCCGAGGTCGCGCTGGTTGGCGCAGCGACGGAGCTGATCGATGCCCTCGGCCATCGGGTCGGTGATGTATGGGCTCTTGCACTCGATGACCACGAGCGGGATGCCGTTGACAAACAGCACGACGTCCGGAACAACGAACTTCTTGGCCTGGCCGCCGGGCTCGTCCACCCGGAACTGGTTGATGGCGAGGAACTCGTTGTGCTCGGGGTTGTCCCAGTCGATGAACTTGATCCGCTGGCTACGGCCCTGATCCCAACCCGGCAGGCCGGCGACCGATACGCCTTCGAGGAGTCGCTCGGTCATGCGCTCATTGATCTCGATGAGGTTGCCCGGCTCGGTGCGAGTCAGCGAGCTGATGGCCTCAGAGAGGCGGGAGTCGTCCAGCCAAGGCTGGCCGTCGGGTCCGAGGTTCAGCTCGAGCAACTTGGCGCGCAGGCGCTCTTCCAACAGGACTTGGCGAAACGTATCGCGGTTGCTAACCGTCGGGTCGTAGGTGTCATCTTTCAGGTGCAGCCAACCGAGGCCCAGCAACTGGGTGATTAGCGGCTGCTCGACCTCGTTGTACTCGGCACCCTGACTCATGTAGCAACCTCTGCGGGCACGCGGACGCGGCCAGCGAGGAGATCGGACATAAGGCCTGGCTTCAACGCTCGCAGCTTCGCCAGCCTCGCTGACTCAAGGTCGACCTGCCGGGACAGGGTTTGAACAGTCTCTACGATCTCCAGCTGCCTGTCCATTGATCGCAATGGGACAGGAAATGCTTTGATCTGAGTGGAGTTAATGGTGGCCAGGTTCGTCGTTTGTTTTGAGGCTCCTAGGAAATACCTCTTCCCTCGGGGCGAGCCACTTACGAGCGTCAGATACCACGGGTTTAGTCGAGCAGCCAAGCATCGGACCTTAAACACATGATTTTGGTGGAGACATCCGTTTATCTGGCCCTCCCACACTGTTCCACGGCCTAGCTTGTCGGCGTCTCCACCTTCGTTCATGAGAACGTCGCCGGGCTGAAGCTCAAAGCGCGCTAAGTCGGATTGCCTCACTCGGACAGACTTAATATCGTCTAGGTCGAGGCGGCCATCTTGAACGTTAGCGACTCGCAGGTATGGTCTCGCCACCGTGCCGGGGCCTCCGGGCTCGGAACCTAGCGTAACTCCGGAGCTCACGTCCGCGAGCCTTCCAAGTGGCTCAATGCCGAGAACATCATTCCCGTCGAGAGCGTCTTCAATAACCGCAGCACGGACATCTATAAGCTTCCGCAGTATTCGCGTTGAGCTCAAGATCTCATGGCCCATTGTGTCGAGCACATCCGTGATCCGGCGCTGCTCTGCCACGGGAGGAAGTTCGAACGAGAATCGAGGGACTTCCCTCACGTGAAGGTGAAGAACAGTGGAGCCACCGCTTCGTGCTTGCATATACGATCTCGCATCGGGAAGACTGAGTCGGTGCGCGAGAAATCCTGGGTTAGCCAAATCTCCATTGACCACCAGTCGACTCACGTCCATGGAGAATGTTGCTCCCGAAAGCGACTGTGGCAACAGGGCGGGCGCGCCGACGATGTCCCCATCCCTGGTCAGGTCAGTATTAGATATTAGTAGGTCCCCAGGTGACAGTTCATACTGGGGAGGCACTCGTCCCGAGAATGATTTGAGGCCGTCAGTTCTAAACCCACCCCCTTTGTCAAAGCATTTCAACGTTACAAAAGCCCGTCCCGGCCCGTCGATTTGGACGGATGTGTAGGAGATCCCGCGCTGCAGTTGTGTGACAGCTCCCAGTGAAGTGGTTGTCCACTTACTCATAGCCCAACTCCTTCAAGAAGCCCGCGAGCTTGCCCGTCGCGGCGTCGCGTTCGGCTTCAAGGGCAGAGAGCGGGGTGCGGTACTTCTCCCACCAGGTCTCGAAGGCAGCGATCACGACAAGGCGGTGTCGGACGACGCGGTCGGTGGCCTCGGCGAGGAGGTCGCGATGGAGCGCGTCGAGAACGAGTTCGCGAGCGGCTGAGTCGGTGAGGGCGTCGCTGGCGGCAGTTATGTGCTGGGCGAAGCTCGCTTTCTGAGTCTTGAGCTGCTTCCTGACGGCAGTGAGTTTGACCCTGAGTTGCTTGAGTTCGGTCGGCGAAAGGCCTTCCTCGTCTGCTTCGCCGGGGTCGTCCTCGTCATCGGTAGCCGTGGCGGCCTTGATGGTGGAGTCGAGCTCGGCGGCTTCAGCTTCCAGAGTGGCCAGGCCGTTTAGGTACTCAGGGAGTAGAGCGCGGGCGGCCTTGTGGTCGAGTGGGTCAATCTTGGCCTTATCCTCTTCCAAGGCGTCTAAAACAGTTGCCACCCAGGCAGCGACGAGACCCTTGTACCCGAGGGTGGCAAGGGCCTTGAGATCTGGGAGGCTCGCACCCCACCAAGAGGCGACAGCACCACTGACGGCGAAGCGGTCGAGCAGCCCAGCCGGTCGCAGTGCGGACTCGAAGGTGCCGAGAAGCTGCTTACGCAGGTCGACGAGGTCGGCCACTGACTTGAGGCTGTCGAAGTGCGGGGACTCGGTCTTCCACCACTGTTCGATAGCGGAAGTGACTGCAGCTTCAGCCGCTTGCAGGCCAGCGTCCGCTTCAATGTGCGCCTTAAGATCGCCCATGTCGGCGATACTGTCCTTGAAGTCTAGATAGTCCTCATCCCTGGGAACAAAAACATGGGTTGGGTCGAAGCCATGGGCGGCAAAGAACTGGACTTTGAAGTCGACCTCGCGGCTAGGGATGCCACCGTGCAAGTGGGCACGGACATCTTGCGGCTCGGGCTCGGGCGCGGTATCGACGTAGCGACGGATGTTGAGGTTATCGTCGCTCTCCGTCAGCTCGTCGCGAGTAACGACGCGGGCGAACTTCTCCGAGTCTGCAAAGGCGTGGAAGGCGGAGACAATTTTCTCGACGTGCTCCGGCTCAAGGTAGTTCTGGGCTCGACCCTCACGGTAGTCGCGGTCGGCGTTGATGAACAGCACCTTGCCCTGTCGGTCGGCTGGCTTGGTGCCCTTCGGCCGGAGGACAAGGATGCACGCTGGGATGCCGGTGCCATAGAAAAGCTGCGGACCCAGGCCGATGACCGCCTCGATCATGTCGTCGTTGAGGAGTGCAGTGCGGATCTTGCCCTCGTCGCCGCCGCGGAACAGGACGCCGTGCGGCATAACGGTCGTGACGAGTCCACCCGGTCGCGTGACCGCCAGCATGTGCTGGACGAACATAAGGTCGGCCTTCTTGCCCTTCTCAGGCGTCCAGCCACGGCTGAAGCGCTCGGGGAATGGCATACCGGCGCGGGCGTAGTTCATGGAAAAGGGCGGATTGGTGATCACCCGATCGAAGCGCATCAGCTCGCCGCCCTGGATGTGGGCGGGATCTTCGAGAGTGCCATCGTTGGTGTTGCGCACGTCAGCGTCAGGGATGCCGTGCAGAAGCAGGTTCATCTTGCAGATGGCCCAGACGCTCCCGTCTTTCTCTTGGCCAGCGAGGGCGAGGTTGCGGCTGTCGGCGCCGGTCTCCTCGACGTACTCCTTCGAGAGGATGAGCATGCCGCCAGAACCGGAGCAGGGGTCGTAGACGCTCATGCCCTCGCGTGGGTCGGCGATGCGGACCATGAGCCGGACGACGGACCGGGGCGTGTAGAACTCCCCGCCCTTCTTGCCTGCCGAGTCGGCGAAGTCGCGGATGAGGTACTCGTAGGCAGCGCCGAGGAGGTCGGGGAACTCGAAGTCGTCTTGGCGCAAGCGGACCTTGTTGAAGTGAACGATCAGCTCGCGGAGCTTCTTGTCCGACATGGTCGACTGGCCGACCTTGCGGTTGAAGTCGATGTGCTGCAGCACGCCGTCCAGCGCGCGGTTCTCGTTCTCAAGATCTTGAAGCGCCTTGTTGAGCCCGTCGCCGACCGACTTGTGAAGGTGGCCGTGGATCTGCTCCCAGCGGGCACGGTGCGGCACGTAGAAGGTGCTGTAGAACGCAGGAGCCTCGGCCCGCTGCTCGGCCTCCTGCTGACTGCGCCCCTTGGCGAGCTGGTCGGCGATCACCCGCTCCCGCTCGGCGTCGAACTGGTCGGAGGCGTACTTCAGGAAGAGCATCCCGAAGATGAACTCCTTGTAGGCCGAGGCCTCCATGGAGCCACGCAGGATGTCGGCCGCCGAGAAGAGGTGGCGCTCAAGCTGAGGGAGGGTCAGTCGTGGCATAGCTCCTACTATTAAAGTCCTTTTCGGGCAATTGATCAAGGTTGCGATCGGGAGCCTGCAACCGTTGCAAGGCGGCGAGCGGATCGTCGTGCAGTGGATTCTCGCGCCGACCGGACCGAGCACACTGCCCCAGCCCTCCACCCCGCGGCGCAGCGGCTCCCGTCCGATGCTGGCACGGTTGTTCGAGCGCATGGCGACAGCGCCGGCGATGGACCAAGCGGCGGTGGCGGACTGGCGACGCAAGCACGCGGCCCCGATGTTCGTGGCCACGGGTCGGATCGGGACGACAGCCCGGCTCGGGATCTCCGAGATCGGGGCCAGGGCTGCCGGGGGCGGATCGTGGCGCAGTCGACGTTCCCCAGGCCCCGCGCCCGCCCCACTGAGTGTCATGACCGTATGGGCAACGAGGGCCGATCAGGTGGACCTCAGGGGTCCAAATCCACACGATCTAGCGAGGAGCCGAAAAAGAGCTCATAAGTCTGGCGCAGCTTGTCGGCCTCGCGCTGGGCGTTCAGGCGCAACAGTAGAATGCCACCGTGACGAACTCGATAAAGGCTATGATGAGGAGCACTAGCATTGTCTCCATTCCCCATCATAACCGAGATGACCGATTCCACAGCCAGCCGCCGAGGGTGGCAACGATAATCCCGGCGAAAATCAGGTGCAGGTATGGTCTCACCATCAGCACAAACAGCTGCATTCCCAAGATCACGAAGGCGGCCGTTACCAAAGAGGCTTTGATTTCTTCCAGCCTTAGCCCGTTTTAGACATAGTTTTACCTCCTAACGTGCTGAGTTGAGAGGATTAGCGCTGGTGGCGAATGGCTCTATCGATTTCCCGTTCAGCGCGGCGAAATATCCGCTTCATCTCTTGGCGCGCCCGGCGGCCTTGTCTGGCCTCCTCGTCTAACTTCCACGTTACCCAGAACATGAACCCCAGGAGAGGCACGATGAAGTACCAGATCTGAACGACAGCCAAAGGAGCCCTTAGGGGCATTAGCACGAGCGGGCCGAGGATTATCCACCCGATAAGTAGCGGCATAGCCCTTAGCCCCGGGGCTGGCGGGCAATCAGCGCTTCGGCGCTCAGACCGGCCACGGCCATGGCGCGCTGACAGGTAAGCTCCGCCGCCGAGCCCGGCCTGGTCTTCTGGCTAATCCTATCTTCCAGCGGGGGGGCTTCGTCGACGACGATGTTGACTAGCGCCCAGATCGTCTCCATCTGCACCCTGGCCGCGTAGGCCGCTCGCCTAGCCTCGTAGCCAGAAGTCCGGGCAACTTGCTCTTCCGCTATCTGGCGATACAGCTCTAACGGGGCTTCGCCCCAGCCCGACGAGGCATGTGCTGGTGCTTGCTTTGGTTGGGGCTCCGGCGGGCCGGGGTTGTGACCGTGACCGGCGAACCGATCCGGTGTATGAACCACCCTTGGCGGTTAGTTGGCCTGCTGGCCGCCCGTCTGACCGGAGCCCGTGATGACCATAGCGCGCAGTGTCGCTGACGTCCTTGCCGAGCATGTGGTGTTCGAGGTGGAGTGCATCGACCGGATGTATCTCAACGTCTATGTGCCGAAGTTGCAGCATCCAGGCGGGTTGCTGGGATACGTGCAGCGCCAGTTGGATCTGCCGATCGCTTCGACCGCGCCGCTGGCCAAGATCACCGACCGGTTCTCCTCGGCTGTGCACCGTTTCGCTGAGCGTGAGGACATCCCGTGGGTGGACTTCAAGAAGGGTCAGCGCAAGGACGACGTGATGGGTGAGCGGCTGGCCTCGTTCACCGCCGCTGAGGGGGTGGTGTTCATCGGCCGGGCGCAGGAGAAGACGCCGCTGTTCCGGACCGAGAAACGCCGCGATCGTGAGGGCCGGTCCTACCCGTGGATCGTGAAAAGCACCGGTGTGGTCAACCAGTTCTACTACTATTGCGTCGATGCCGACTTCGGCCCGTTCTTCCTCAAGTTCTGCTCCTATTTCCCCTTCAACGGGAAGTTGTGTATCAACGGCAACCACTGGGCCCAGCGGCAAGCCGCGAAGGCCGGGATCGGCTTCACTCCGCTGGACAACGCGTTCGCTGCCGTCGAAGACCCGGCCGCGCTACAGGCGATCTGCGATCAGCTCGGTCCCGACCAGATCGACGCGCTGCTGCGCAAGTGGCTGGCGATCCTGCCGCACCCGTTCACGCCCGCCGACCGGGCCGCCGGATACCGCTATGACCTGTCGATCCTGCAGGCCGAGTTCTCCCTGACCCAGACCCTGGACCGGCCGGTGTCCGGGCGGATCTTCTTCGAACACGTCATCCGCGACAATCTCGACGTCGGCCGCCCCGACCAGGTCAGCCTCATCTTCGACCGGCGGCTGAAGCGCACCGGTCCCCGCGCCACCCCCGGACGGTTCCGCACCCGGGTCATCACCGAGGGTGTCACTCCCAGTCTGCACGTGGACTACAAAACCACCACGATCAAGCAATATCACAAGGAAGGACGAGCCCTTCGAACCGAGACCACCATCAACAACACCAGGGACTTCGGGATCGGCAAACGGCTGACTAACCTGCCCGCCCTGCGGGAGATCGGCTTCCCTGCCAACCGGCGCCTGCTGCGCGTCCAACGACTCAGCCACGACCCGATCACCGGCACCCAGGCACTGCACACCATCACCGACCCCGTCACGGCACCCTCCGGGACACGCGTCGCCGGGTTGCGGCTGGGCCAGAAACGCAGCCACGCCCTGCTCACAGCACTACCGATGTTCCGGCTGCAACCCGACGGCTTCCACAACCGCGACCTGCGGGACTTCACCGCCCAACTCCGTGGCCTCACACCCACCGACGTCACACCCGGACAGATCACCTACGACCTGCGCCGACTCCGCCACCACGGCCTCATCCAACGCATCCCGCACAGCCACCGCTACCGCGTCACCGATACCGGCCTGGCCACCTCAATGTTCCTGTCCGCCGTCCACGACCGGCTACTACCCACCGGTCTCGCCGAGCTGAACACACCCACACCGACACCGCTACGATCCGCCGCCCACGCCTACCAAACCGCTATCGACGACCTCACCCGCAGCGCCGGGCTCGCCGCATGAGCCCGACCCACCACACCCAAACTTGACCCAAAACTCACGGCTTCGCCGACTTAGCCCTCTAGCCGGCGCTGACCGCCGGAGTCGTCTGGCTGGTAGGGACTCAGGCTGCTCATATTGGGGACGTCTCCTTCATGGGCTGCTCGGTTGCTCGGTACGTTGACTAAGATCGCACGCCCCAGTCGGCCACGCTTGGGCGCATAGTGGGCCTTTGGTCTCCTGGTACGAAAAAAGATTAAGACCTATAAGTTGATTAAGATGATTAATAAAGTTGAGTAAGAGTCTTAGCCAGAAAAGATTCAGGGCAATGCCATGGTAAGGCTCAAGTAACCGCCCCGCAAGTACCCCGAGCCCCAGTCAGGGGGTCGGCAAAGTCGGCCTGGCGGGGTGATCTGGATGGGTTTGCGACACGCCGAGGGTGGGCGGATGACGGTGCGGACATGACCCGTGAAGTGATCATGGCGGTTCCTACGCCATCCAGATCACTGCAG
>DATBZR010000006.1:0-9315 GCA_036513095.1 Candidatus Dormiibacterota bacterium
GAAGGCGAAGGAGAATTCACCCGGCAAGTTCTTCTACATCTGCCACCACGCCCGGCACGCCGCCGATCCCAAGACCTACGCCGCCGAGCAGGCGGAGCAGGTTCAGCAGCGGCGGCTCAAGTTGAGCACCTGGATGGATGGCTCGTTGCTGATCAGCGGCCAGCTCGACCCGATCGGCGGCGCTGCTGTGCTGGCGGCCTTCGCGCCGCTGGCGCGTAGATCGGGCGCACATGACCACCGTGATCAGGAGCAGCGCAACGCGGATGCGCTGGTCGAGGTCTGCATGCACTCTCTGGACAGCGGGCTGATCCCGCAGCGCGCTTCGCAGCGCACCCACCTTCAGGTCACCACCTCGCTCGAGACGCTGCTGGCCCTGCCGGGCGCACCAGCGGCGGAGATGGAGCACTCACTTCCTGTCTCCTCCAGGACGGTAGAGCGCCTGGCCTGCGACTGCTCGGTCACCCGGATCCTGCTCGACTCGGAGTCGATGGTCATCGACGTGGGGCGGGCCAAGCGGACGATCTCCGGACCGCAGCGCAAGGCGCTGAATGTGCGCGACAAGCACTGCGTCTGGCCCGGTTGTGAGCGGCCGGCGAGCTGGACCGAAGGCCACCACCTGGTGCACTGGCTTCATGGCGGCGGAGGCGACCTGCCCAACCTGGCTTTGCTGTGCCACCGACATCACTGGTTGGTGCATGAGGGGAACTGGCAGATCGTCCGTGGCGAGGACGGCCGGATGCTGACCGTTCCCCCATTGGTTACTTTCGGTCCCGTCATCGCGAGGACCCGACTAACCGGAACCAGGGGTTAGAGCACCACATCTGGGGTCAACCTGTGGAAAACACCGCTACCAGGTGTATCATCCAGCCCGCCCACATCTTGCCAACGCCACAGCCAACTCGGGTCGCCCCACCGGCCCTTCGGGCAACCTCACCCCCATTCGGGGAGGTGACGTGAACCTATTCACGTCTGTCCTGGGGCTGTGGTCGGCCGACGTCGGCATCGATCTCGGAACCGCCAACACGCTCATTCACGTCCGCGGGCGGGGCATCGTGCTCGACGAGCCGTCGGTTGTCGCGGTCAGCAAGCGCACGGGCCAGGTGCTCGCGGTGGGCACCGAAGCCCGGCGGATGCTGGGGCGCACGCCTGCGGACATCGTTGCGATGCGTCCGCTGCGCAACGGTGTGATCGCTGACTTCGAGCACACCGAGCAGATGATCCGGCACTTCATCGCGCGAGCCCACAACCGCGCCTGGCATGTCAGCCATCCACGCGTCGTGATCGGCATCCCGTCAGGCGTGACCGAGGTGGAGAAGCGAGCCGTGACCGATGCGGCGACGATGGCGGGCGCGCGCGAGGCGCACCTGATCGAGGAGCCGATGGCCGCCGCGATCGGCGCCGGTCTACCCATCCAGGCCGCCGGCGGTTCGATGATCGTCGACATCGGCGGCGGGACGACGGAGGTCGCGGTGATCTCTCTCGGTGGCGTCGTCGCGGCTACGTCGGCGCGCACCGGTGGCGACGACATGGACGACGCGATCGTCCAGTACGTGCGGCGCAACATGGGCCTGCTGATCGGCGAGCGAACCGCGGAGGACATCAAGATCGCGATGGGCTCGGCCTTCCCGATGCCGGAGGAGCGGTCGTTTCTCGTCCGCGGGCGTGACCTCGTCACCGGCTTGCCAAAAACAGTCGAGATGACGACGGCGCACGTGCGCGAAGCGCTGTCCGGTGTGCTCGTGGACATCGTGCGAGCCGTCCGCTCGACACTCGACGCCACGCCGCCCGAGCTCCTCGATGACATCATGGAGCGGGGTCTCGTCGTGTGCGGAGGCGGAGCCCTGCTGGCGGGCCTGGACCGGTTGTTCGCGCACGAGACGCTCATGCCGGTGCGCATCGCGGAAGATCCGCTCACCTGCGTCGTGCGCGGCACCGGGATCGTGCTCGAAGAGATCGACACACTCAACCGGGTCCTGTTGCGGACGCGCCGCGTCAGGGCGCTTCGCTACTAGAGATCGGCTGGTGTACGGGAGGAGCCAGTCCCGCTCGACCGGACTCTTTCTCACGCTGTGCGCCTCGATGCTCCTGCTCGCCATGGTGACCGAGCAGACGTGGGCCGCGGGCGCTCGCGGCATTCTCAAGAGCTATCTCGCGCCGGTCGAGGCCGCGATGACCCAGCTCGCCGGCAACGTCGACCGTGTGACGGCCGTGTTCGGAGACGTCTCCACCTTGCGCGGGGAGAACCAGCGCCTGACGGCGGCCGACCAGGCCCTGCGCCGCCAGCTGGTCGAGCTGAACGCGGCCGCGAAAGAGAATGCCTCGCTTCGCCAGGCCCTCGACTTCGAGCGCTCGTACGGCCACCACATGGTCGCGGCTCAGATCGTCGGCCGCGGGCCCGATGGGTTCAGTCGCACGCTCGAGGTCGACCGCGGCACCGCTGACGGCGTGAAGCCGGGAATGATCGTCACGACCGGCGCGGGCCTCGTTGGACGCGTGCAGGAGGCGGGGCCCCACGGCGCGATCGTGCAGACGCTCGCCGATCCTCAGAGCCGGGTGAACGTGTTTCTGTCCGCAT
Source organism: Candidatus Dormiibacterota bacterium (assembly GCA_036513095.1). GTDB lineage: Bacteria > Chloroflexota > Dormibacteria > Dormibacterales > Dormibacteraceae > Palsa-870. Next base: position 2,576 of record DATBZR010000006.1, read on the forward strand.
CGGGTCTGCAGGGCACGGTCAGCGGAGGCCCCGCGGCGCTTCAGCTGGAGATCGAGCATTCGATCGGCGTGACCGCCACCAGCGGCGAATGGGCGCTCACGAGCGGCGTGGGAGGCGGTTATCCGCGTGGGCTCGTGGTCGGCGAGCTTGCCTCGGTGACGCATCGAGACTCGTCGACGAGCGACCAGGCTCTGGTGGCCTGGGTGAACGATCCCGCCGCGATCAGCCTCGTCCTGGTGATCACCGACTTCGTGCCGGCATGAAACGGCTGGGCATCGCCGCGCTGCTGCTTGCGACGGTCCTCGTCCAGGTGACCTGGGCGCCCAGGCTCGCTGTGGCGGGCGCATTTCCGAATCTCGCGCTGGTCGCCGTGATCGCCATCACGTGGACCTCAGGCGTGCGGTACGGGATGGCGTGGGCGTGCGTCGCGGGATTGATGCTCGACCTGACATCGGACGGTCCGCTTGGTCCACATGCGCTGGCTCTGCTCGCGGGCGCGTACCTGACGGGGTTCTGGGCCCGCAACCTCGATCGCGACAGCGTCTTGCACCCGGTGATCGCCGCCGCCGCGAGCACTGCTGCCTACTCTTCCGTGCTGGTTCTCGCCGACGACGTGCTCGGCCTGCCCGTGCCTGCACTCGGCGTCGCGTTGCAGCTCGTTGCCGCGGCCTCGGTCTACAACGCCGCCCTGATGCCGGTTGCGCTCGCGATCATGCGCAGGCTCCACTCGCAGGCCGCGAGGCGCCCGGAGCCGGTTTGATCCAGCTCGGAGGCCTGACCCCAAAGGCGCGGTGGTCGATGCGCCTGGTGGCCGCCGCCCTGCTGGCCGTGCTGGTCATCGGCGGTCTCGCCGCCAAGCTGGCCGAGCTCCAGATCACCGACGGCGCGACGCTTGCCGGAATGGCCCGGGCGAACACCGTGCGTCGCGTGGTCATCGAGGCCGACCGGGGAATCATCTACGACCGCCACGGTGTGCCCCTAGTCGCCAACAACCCTGTGTGGGGCCTCGAGGTGGTGCCGGCCGGGATGCCGCTCGACGCTCGGGCACGCGCTACAGAGCTTGCGGAGCTTGCCCGAATCACGGGCCAGCACGAGGAACAGGTCGCCACGGCCCTTGCGGCGGCCGATCCCTACTCGAGCGTCAGCCTCGCCGCCGGGCTCTCCGAGGCGGAGGAGCTCGCGATCAACGAACGGCTCCCCCAGCTGCCCGGCGCGTCGATCGTGCAGCGCGCTGTCAGGACCTACGTCGATCCGCTGGTGTTCGGGCACGTGCTCGGCTATGTCGGCCCGCTCAACGAGACCGACGTGAAACGGCTTGGGTCGCTCGGATACCAGCCGGGCGAGGTCGTCGGCAAGGTGGGGGTGGAAGCGGGCCTCGAGACCTTGCTTCGCGGGAGAAACGGGTGGGCCGACGTCGAGGTCGACGCGCGCGGAGATGTCGTCCGGACGATCGCCACGCAACCGCCCGTGCCAGGCGACTCGGTGTATCTCAGCCTTGACGCTTCGCTGCAGCGGGCGACCGCACAGTCGCTGGCAGCCGGCCTCGTCCGCGACGGCAAGACGGCGGGCGCTTCGGTCGTCCTCGACCCGCGCACCGGCGAGGTGCTGGCTCTCGTCAGCCTGCCCGGCTACAACACGAACCTCTTCACTCACGGCATCAGCCAGGCCGACTACAGCGCGCTGATCAACAACCCCGACCGGCCGCTGCTCAACCGCGCGATCGCCGGCCAGTACGCGCCGGGTTCGACATTCAAGATGGTCACTGCGACCGCGGGCCTGCAAGAGGGCAAGATCACCGCCGCCACGTTGCTGTCCTGCCCGCCATACCTCAACGTGAACGGCTGGATCTATCACAACTGGGCGAGCTACAGCCTGGGCCAGATGAACGTGGCAAAGGCGCTGGCGACCTCGTGTGACACGTTCTTCTACCAGGTCGCGGCGATGGTCGGCGATGTGACGCTCGCGAAGTACGCGCGCGCGTTCGGGTTCGGCCAGGCCAAGACCATCGAGATGCCCGGCGCGATGCCCGGGTTGGTTCCGGACCGCATCTGGAAGCAGCTCGAATGCGGAGTCCCCGACCTCAACTCGGACGCGTGCCGCTGGAACACGGGAGATACCATCACTTTCGGGATCGGCCAGTCCTATCTCCTCACGACACCTTTGAACCAGGCGGTCTACGTAGCGGCCCTGGCCAACGGCGGCCAGGTGATGAGGCCCACCCTGGTCGACGAGGTGCGCGATGCGTCGGGACACGAGGTCCAGACACTGCACCCCGAGGTGACGGGCACGGTGCCCGCCTCGGCGGCCAACCTGATGGCGGTCCGCGAGGGAATGCGTGAGGAGATCAACCGGCCGTACAACATGAACTACTGGTTTCGCGCCGCCGGAGTGCCGGCCGACGGAGGCGGCAAGACCGGCACGGCTCAATACGGCGGGAGCGGGCTCGATCTACCGACCCACGCATGGTTCGTCTTCTTTGCCCCGTATGTCCAACCCGAGGTCGCCATGTCGATCTTCGTCGAGAAAGGGGAGCTCTCGGAGGTGGAGGCGGCTCCGATTGGCGTGCAGGTCATGAAGTTCTATCACGACCACGTCACCGCGATCCGGGCCACCTGATCGAGTTGACGGGCTCCGCGGCGTGGCGCCGGCTCGATCACCTACAGCTGCTCCTCATCGGGATGCTGGCGGTGCTGGGTCTGATGACCGTCTTCAGCGCGCACGCGGACTGGGGCAGGCAGCTGCTGTGGATGGTGCTGGGCGCGGGCGCCTATGCGGCCGCGTCCGCCTTCGACTATCGACGCCTGCGATCCGCCGCACCCGGTCTCTACGCGGGCATGATCCTGCTCCTGCTGGCGGTCCACCTGGTCGGCCATTCGGCCCTCGGCGCCCGCCGGTGGCTCTCGTTCGCCGGCTTCCCGCTCGAGCCGTCGGAGCTGTCGAAGCTGCTGCTCGTCGTCGTCCTGGCAGCTTTTCTCAGCCGCCGCGAGGGTGTTTCGTGGCGATCATTTGGCCTCACGCTCCTCCTGGTTGCCCCACCGGCCGGCCTGATCCTCACCCAGCCCGACCTGGGCACGACGATCGTCTTCGTCGCTGTGCTCTTCGGGATGCTCTTCCTCGCGGGCGCTCGCGCCTGGCAGCTGTTCTCTCTCGTATTCGCGGCAGGCGTTGCCCTCCCCCTGCTGCCACACCTCCTGCACGGCTACCAGCGCAAACGCCTGGAGATCTTTCTGGACCCGACGCAAGACCCTCTCGGTGCGGGCTACAACCTGCTGCAGGCGCGGATCGCGGTGGGCGCGGGCGGCCTGTTCGGCCAGGGGTGGCTGCACGGCCTGCAGGGCCAGCTCGGCTTCGTGCCCGAGCGCGCGACCGACTTCGTCTTCGCCATCTTCGCCGAGGAGTTCGGCCTGCTCGGGAGCCTGGTCCTGCTGGCGGTTTTCGGGCTCCTGCTGATCCGGCTGCTGCGCGCGGCAGCCGTGGCGCCGGACAGGTTCGGCGAGCTGCTTGCGGGCGGTGTCTTCGTGATGATCCTGGCCCAGGTGGTCGAGAACGTCGGCATGAACATCGGCCTTCTGCCGATCGCGGGCATCCCGCTCCCGCTCATCTCGTACGGCGGATCGGCGACCATCACGACGCTGGCGGCCCTGGGAGTGGTCCAGTCCGTGGCGCTGCGGCGTCGGGAGATCGCGCTCGGAGACGGTGCCCTTGGTACAATCACACGCCGTGCCCAAGCCTGATGCATCGCTGTCGGCCGTCGTCGTCAGCGGAGGTAAGCAGTACCGCGTCGCCCCCGGCGACAAGATCCTGGTCGACCGCCTGACGGCGGAGCCCGGCTCGTCGTTGAAACTCGGCCGCGTCCTGCTGCTCCGGAACGGGGACGACATCACGGTCGGCTCGCCGGGCGTCGACGGGCTGGACGTCGAGGTCAGGGTCCTGCAGCACCGCCGCGGACCCCGCATCGAGAGCATTCGCTACAAATCCAAGAAGCGCGTCCGCGTGCACCACGGCGGCCGGGCGGACCTCACGGCGCTCGAGATCATCGCCGTCGGAGGTTTCACCGGCGAGACCAAGACAGAGACCGCGACCGCAGCCAAGCCCAAGGCCAAAGCACCGGCCAAGCCGCGCGCCAAAGCCGCGGCCAAACCCGAGATCGAGGCGGCGGCTCCGGTGGCCGAGGCCAGGCCCGCCAAGCGCGCAACCCGCAAGAAGGAAACGAATTAATGGCACATAAGAAAGGAGGCGGCTCATCTCGCAACGGCCGCGACTCCCAACCAAAGATGCTCGGAGTGAAGATCTACGGCGGCCAGGTGGTGGGCGCCGGCGCCATCCTCGTGCGGCAGCGCGGCACCAAGATCGCGCCTGGAACGGGCGTTGGCCTCGGCCGCGACCACACGCTTTTCGCGCTCGTCCCCGGGCACGTGCGCTATGAGCGGGTCGGCAAGGACGGGCGGCGCGTCAGCGTCGGCGCAGCCGCACAGGGCGCACAGCTCGAAACGAAAGTCACGGACTGACAGTCGCCGGCAGTTCGTCGATTCGGCGCGCGTCACCGTGCGCGGTGGGCACGGCGGGAAGGGCTCGTCATCCTTCCGGCGCGAACCGTTCACTCCCCGCGGCGGTCCTGACGGAGGCGACGGCGGGCGCGGTGGATCTGTCGTCCTCAAGGCGACCACGGGAGTCTCCGACCTCGCCCTCTTCAAGCAGCGCCCGCGCTGGAACGCCGAACCGGGCGCAGACGGTGCGGGCGGTCGCAAGACAGGGCGCGGCGGCTCCGACGTGGTCCTCGACGTGCCGGTCGGAACTGTCGTGCTCGACGAGGAGGGCGTGCTCGTCGCCGACCTGGATCGAGCGGGCGCGGACGCGATCGTTGCGCACGGCGGGGTCGGCGGACGCGGCAACGTCCATTTCAAGAGCTCGACCCGGCGCGCCCCGGATTACGCCGAACCGGGTTTCAAGGGCGACGAGCGCACACTGGTCCTCGACCTGAAGCTCATCGCCGACATCGGGCTGGTGGGCAAGCCGAACGCAGGCAAGTCTTCGCTGCTGAGCTCGCTCACGGCGGCGCGACCCAAGGTGGCGGACTACCCGTTCACAACGCTGGATCCCGAGCTGGGCGTTGCCGAATCGCCTGCGGGGCGCATCGTCATCGCCGACATCCCGGGACTGATCGAGGGGGCCGCACGCGGCGCAGGGCTCGGGCTCCGATTCCTTCGTCACGTCGAGCGGACGAGAGTGCTGGTCTATGTGCTCGACGGCTCGGCGCCCGATCCGTGGTCCGACCTTCAGACCGTGCGCAAGGAGGTCGAGCAGTTTTCGCCAGAGCTTGCCGAGCGCCCTTTCGTTGTCGCCATCAACAAGCTGGATCTCGAGGCGACGCGAAGGGTGAAGACGCGAAATCGTCGCAAGGGCGTGCACTTCATCTCCGCGCTCACCGGCGAAGGCCTCCCAGAGCTGACGGACGCGATGGTCGGCGCACTGGCAGTCGCGCCCGAGGTGACCGCGCAGGGACTGCCATCCAAGAAGACCAACCTGAAGGAGCGCCAGGTCCCGGCCGGCCTTGCCATCGAGAAGCAGCCGTGGGGCTTCGCGGTCAGTGGCGACCGGCTCGAGCACCTGGTCGAGCGCACAGACCTCGAATCGGAAGGCGCGCTGGCCCGCTTCCAGTTCGAGCTGGACCGGCTGGGCGTCAACGCGGCGCTCGAGGCTGCGGGTGTGGAGCCTGGGGACACCGTGAAGATCTCCGGCATCGAGTTCGAATATCAACCTTGAGGTTGGGCATCCTCGGCGGGACTTTCGATCCGATCCACCTCGGGCACCTCGCGGCGGCCACCGCGGCGATCGACTGCGCGCGGCTGGATCGCGTGTTGTTCATTCCGAGCGCGCAGCCGCCGCATAGAGGTCCGGCCTCGGCGCCAGCCGAAGACCGGCTCCAGATGGTCAGGCTGGCCGTCCAGGGCGAGCCTCGATACGAAGTCTCGGACATCGAGGTGACGCGCGGTGGAAGCTCGTACACGGTGGATACGGTGAGGGAGCTGCACCGCGATCGTCCGGATGACGAGCTCTTCCTGATTCTCGGCTGGGACGCTGCGCGCTTGTTCGGCACCTGGCGCGAGCCCGAGCGGGTGTCCGAGCTCGCGTCGGTCGTGATCGTTGCCCGCCCCGGGACCGAACCTCCAACGTCATCGGGGCTGGTCGCGACCGGCCTTCCTCCGGCGCGGGTGATCAAGTGCACCGTGCCGACGCTCGATGTGTCTGGCAGCGAGCTGCGGCGAGAGCTCGCCGCGGGCGTATCGGTGGCCGGCAAGCTACCTCCGGCCGTCGAGCGCTACATCGCGGCGCGGCACCTGTATGGGGATAATCGACGCGTTGGCACCTAGGATCCCGAAGGGGTTGACCCCGCTGCAGCTGGCCCGCCTCCTGCGGGCCGCGGCGGTCGACAAGAAGGCCTGGGACACTGTCGTCATCGACGTGCGCGAGCTGACCTCCATCGCCGACTACTTCGTGATCTGCGAGGGTGAGACGGACCGCCAGGTGCGTGCGATCGCCGACGGCATGGTGGATGCGGCGAAGGAAAAGCAGCTGAAGCCGATGGCGGTCGACGGCTACCAGGACGCGACGTGGATCCTCCTGGACTTCGACTCGGTGCTGGCGCACGTTTTCCTACCCGGCGAGCGGTCGTACTACGACCTCGAAGGCCTGTGGGCGCCGGCGGCGGCCCGCCGCCGGCGCAAAGCCGTCTAGGAGAC
>DATBZR010000007.1:0-10480 GCA_036513095.1 Candidatus Dormiibacterota bacterium
AACCGACGAAAGGCGCTGCATGCCAAACGCCGCGACGATCATCACGAGCGCGAGGAACGGTGGCATGTACCAGTCGCCGTAGAAGAGGACCGGCAGGAAGTACACGCGATACGCGAAGAACAGCGCGAGGAATGCCGTGACTGGCCAGAAACCCGGAACCTGGCGCAATCCGAACAGGCCGACCACGACCAGGTACGCGGCGACGACTGTGATGGCGATCAGCACCGCCGGGGGAATCGGCGTCGCGGCGGTGCTCCAGACCTCGCGGAATGGCTCCATGTAATAGAGGAGGAGAGCCGCATGCCCGGCGAGCTGACCGCCCAGCCACTGGATCCAGGGCAGGACCGAGCCGCCCGAGATGATCGCCGGAGTGGGAAAGAGAGTCGCCTTCGCGACGATCGTGTTCGGGATCGGCGATCCGTAGTAGAGGAAGGTAAAGGCGATCCAGGGGAGGACGATCGCGCCGGCGATGCCCGCCACCCGCGCGGCGAGCTTGGCGTTGCGCAGCCCGAGGTAGAGGAGCGCCGGCGCCACCCACAAGACGAACTCGGGCCGCGTGAGCGGAGCCAACCCGAGGAAGATCCCGGACCCAACGAGGTCGTTACGGAGGACGTGATAGACGCCGCCGAGGATGACCGCGACGGCGACCTGGGTCTCCATCCCGGACATCCCGTAGAAGATGTTGTTCTGGTCGAAAGACAGGTAGGCGAGGACGAAAGCCGTTGGAAACGCCCCCAGGCCGATGTCGCGACAGATCAGGCGGGCGTACAGCAGGGCCACGCACACCGCCACCAAAGACGCGAGGCGCATGGCGAGCAGCCCCGAGCCCTCGTGGATGAGCTCTCCCACCAGAGGGATGAGGACGCCGATCGCGGACGTGAAGCCGTGGACGTTGCCCTCGCCCGGGTGATGCACCAGCCCGAGGCCGAGCGGCACGTTCCGCGCATGCGTGATCGTGGTCAACCCGTCTTCGAAGGCGCGATTGGTAACGACCCAGAAAGCGATTCGCGCCGCCAGCGCGGCGCCCATGAACGCAACCAACATGGGCTCCCGCCGAAGTCTCTCCATAGGGCGTCTATCTTGAGTTTTCCCTCCCCCCATCGGGGGAGGGCTAGGGTCGGGGAGGGGGGCAAGCACTTCCGTTGAAACCAAACCCCTCCGTCCCGCGTCTCTATTGACGAGGGTGTTGTGCAAGAGCTGGCGATGAGTCACGTGCAGATCGAGTCGCGCTTCGACGCGGTGATCGGCCCTCACCTCGAATCCGGCTACCGCACCGCCCTGGCCATCCTCCGCGACCCGGACGCCGCGCGCGACGCCGTACAGGAGTCCGCCTTCAAGGCCTGGCGCAAGCTGAACCAGCTGCACGAGGGAAAACCGGCGCGTCCCTGGTTCCTCGCGATAGTCGCCAACCAGTGCCGAAGCGTGCGGCGCGGGCACTGGTGGTCGGTAATCCGCATGCCCGACGTTGAAAGCCATGCGACCCGCCTGGCGGAAGGTTCCGCCGAAAGCGTGGACATCAACCGCGAGCTCGCCAAGCTTGCGCGCGAGGACCGTCTCGCCCTGTTCCTCTACTTCTACCTCGACCTCCCCATGGAGGAAGTCGGCGCCGTGCTCGGCCTCAGCGCCGGCGGCGCGAAGACCCGCGTCTACCGGGCAGCCCGGAAGCTGCGCCCCGGACTGGAGTTGGACTGATGGAAGAGCTGCGCTCCGAGATTCGAGCGGCGTTCGAGAGGGAGCAGAGTGCCCACCCACCGATGGCGGGCTTGCGCGACGACATCGTCGACGCGGTCAGCGCCCGGCCCCGGCGCGCGCCCAACCTCCAGTGGCTGGCGGCGGCCGCCGCGCTGATCCTGGCGGCGCTGGTCGTGATCGGCCTGATGTCCACGCGCTTCCATCCACGCGCCTCCGTGCCCGCCGCCACGCCGAACGCCTCGCCGGTCGCGGACTACGGACCTCCTCCGGCCGGCGTGCCTCTGCTGTACGTGAAAGACCCGAGCCACCCGTCGTGGCTCATCGGCTTCGACTGGACGGGTAAGCCGCGCGGCACCGTGAAGCTCGATCCCGCGATCGGCAGCGTGGGCATGGCGCCCGACGGCCAATCGTTCGCGGTGGGCTTTGGCGCGAAAGGCGGAACCGGAGAGATCCTCGACCGCCTCGGCCAGCCCATCCCGGGCGCGGGGGGTGCGATTCCCGGATCTTCGCTGCCGATCTGGGCCGACGACAACCAGCACACCTGCGGCGTTGCGTTCGACTCGCAGGGACTCAACGCGACCCTGGTCACACTTGCGCCCGGGCAGGCGGTTAAGGCGGTGGCCGTCCTCGGAAACAATCAGGGACAGCCGGGGAGCTACAGGGTCGCCTCGTGCAGCTTTCGCAACGACACGGCTCTCGTCGTAAGAAGCTCTCAATGGCCGGTCGAGCTGCTCTCGGTGGGCCTGTCGACCGGCAAGGTCACTTCGCTCTACACCTATGCGACCCCGGAGCTGCTCTCCAACCTCGTCGCGAGCCCGGACTCGACTCTCATCGCCGAGAACTCGAGCCAGTCGGTCGGCCAGCTGCAGGGGCAGAACGCGCCAACGACCGTCATCCGCCGCGTCTCAGACCGGGCGGTCCTGGTCAAGATGGACCCGAGCTTTGGAGTGCTCGCATTCAATAGCGACGACTCGCTCGCCCTCGTGACCACGACGCCCTGGGTCGGCGGAGCACCAACCGCGATGCAGGTCTGGGACCTGCGATCTGGACAGCCGATCTGGACCTACAACGGCCCGGGAATGTTTGGCAACGCATTGGCGCAACCGGGTGGCAGCGACTTCGCGATCTACGTGAGGAAGCCGACCGTGGACGATCCTCTCACCGACCTGATGATCGTCAGCGCGAACGGCGCAGTCATCGACTTTCCACGCCGGTACACGCCGGCATGGTGACCCCAGCGCCTTCATCACGTCGAGTCATGTATTCGTTCGCGGGGCTCGCGGCGATCCTGGTGGGGGCCGGATTCATGGCGATCCAGTTCACGCCCCGCACCTCTGCTCCAGTCGTCGTCGCGTCGCCATCGCCAATCGTATCGACGTCGCCAATAGCGTCGCCCTCGCCTGCTCCGATGACGGTCGCAGCGGCCAACGCCATCATCCGCTCCACCGTCACAGGAGCCAATCCCCTGGTCCTTCCATCGACAATCCCGGAGAGCTGGTCCGCGGTGGTCACCAACCTCAGCTCGTCCTTCTTCACGGTCACCTACACGAGCTCGGACGGAAAGCAAGAGGTTGACTTCGCGATCATCGTTCCGAATCCAGGCCTCCCCGGGCCGAACGGATCGCAAGTCAATCCGAAGTTCCACGGCGACAAGTACTCGCTGTACCAGGTACAGGACACAACCCAGCCCACCAGCCCACGTTTCTTGATGTGGAACGAGCCCGGCACCTGGACAGAACCCAATGGGCTGCCCGGCGTGCCGTACTTCCTAGCTACGACGGGCCTGACCGAGGCTGAATTCTGGTCCACGGCCAACACCCTGGTGAAGTAGATTGACTGCGACACATGCCGGTCATCACGATTGGCCGTCAGTTCGGGGCGGGGGGCTCAACGGTGGGCCAGATGCTCGCGCGCGCGCTCCACGTCGACCTGCTCGAGTCACAGATCATCGACGAGGTCGCGCAACGGCTCCAGCTTCCCAAGGAGGAGGTCGAGGCCGCGGACGAGCAGCCCGGCACTCTGCTCCACCGGCTTCTCGTCGCGCTCGGATCCGCGAGCTCAGAGCCGCTGATCCCACCCGAGGTGACCGCCTGGAGCCCGCCCAACGCAGACCCCGCGTTCGACACCCGCAAGGCCGTGCTGCAGATCACCCAGCACGTGATCCAGGAGGCCGCGCGTGCCGGGAACGTGGTGATCATCGGCCGGGGCGGGGCCTACATCCTTCACGATTTCCCGGGCGTGCTCCATGTCTTCCTGGGCGCTGACACGGCCGCCCGGGTGAAGACGGTCATGGAGCGATTCAAGATCACCTCTGAAGACGAGGCGCACAGGCGAATCAAGCTGACGGACGAGAACTGGACCGCCTACATCAAACAGGTCTACGGCCACGACCGGAACCTGGCCAACCACTACGACATGGTCCTGGACACCGGCCGCCTGGGCTACGAAACCACAGTGAAGGTGATCCTGACCGCCCTCAAGGCGGGCTAGCTCAGACCGCCCGGGCCACGACCGTCCGCGTCGGCGCCGTCATGGCGACCCGCTCGATGACAAACCCGGTGGACTCCAGCATCTTCTGCATCTCGGCTTCGGTTCGCTCGCGGCCACCGAACTGGACAAACATGTGAATGTCGATTTCCAGCGCGAGCCGCGAATACGGGGAGTCGTCCGCGCGAGCCGGCAGCAGGTGATCGATGACCAGCAGCTGTGTCCCGGAGGCCATTGCGTGCCGGACGCTTTCGAGGATCTGCACCGCATGCGCGTCGTCCCAGTCGTGGAGGATCAGCCTCAGCAGATAGCAGTCGGCTTCAGGCGGCGGGCTGGCTTTGAAGAAATCGCCGGCCACCGTCGTGCAGCGTTCGCCGACCCCGCGCCGGTCAAGGTATTCGCGGGCGCCGGCCAGGCCTTGCTCGAGGTCGAACACCACGCCGTGCAAGCTCGGGTTGGCGGACAGGATCCCCGCGATCAGCGCCCCTTTGCCGCCGCCGACGTCGACTACGGTCTGGAGCTGTGAGAAATCGAACGCGCTCACCAGCTGGGGGGCGAATGCCTCTGTCTGCGCAACCATGTGAGCGTTGAAACGGGCGGCTGCCTCAGGGTCTGACGCCTGGACCTCCCAGGGCGACGCGTGGTTCGCGAGCATGTAAGGCACAGATCCCTCGACGATGCCGCGGTGAAGCTGTGCCCACGCCAGCCAGGATTCGTCGTTGGTCAGGTTGATCGCAGGCGCCGCGAGGTTGCCAGGTAGATCCGAGCGCAGGTATTCACCCACCTCGGTGTTGGTAAACCGTCCATCGGCTCCCTCTTCGAGCACGCCGGCGCCAACCAGGGCTCGCATCAGCCGGCGCAGGAGAATGGGATCCGCATGCACCGCGGCAGCGACGTCCGCCGCCTCACGTGGCCCGTGCGCCAGCTCATCGCAGATCTTCAGCAGAGCGGCGGCCCGGATCATCTGGGTGACGCGAGAACCGCCGATCAGCCGAGCGAGACGATCGCGTGCGCCATCCACGCGTGAATTATCAAGCTACCCTCCCTCCGCCGGGGGAGCGCCGGGTAAGGGAGACGGAGCAGTTTTCCCTCTCCCCATCGGGGAGAGGGCTAGGGTGAGGGGCTTAAGCAGCTAACCTGTGTCGGCACATGCCCCACGCGCTCGGCTCCCGCACGTCCGGCGTCGACGGCTCCAGCGAGGGCGGCCGGATCAACACGATCAACCTGCCTGGCGCCCTCGTCCTCTACGGCGTCGCCCTCATCCAGACGTTGCAGCGCAAGAACCCGAAAACCAAGCTCTCCGTCGCGCCGGTCCAGGTCGACGGCGTCTGGTGCCTCGAGCTGAGCTACCTGGGAGACGAGCCGGCCGGCGTCCCTGACCACTGGCACGGGCATCGCGTGATCCTCCGCAAGCTGGAGCCGCCCCCCAGTGCCTGAAGCCGCCGTCCACGTGTTCGGCCCCCAGACCAAGATCAGGGATGTGGTCGCCACGCTCGGCGACCGAGGCCGCGAGCTGCTGAAAAAGCACGGCTACGACCTGGGCGAGGGCTTCGTCGACGTCCTGTCCCAGTACCAGACGCTCGAGCACGCCGCCCGCACCGAGCGCGTGAGGGATCTCGACCACCTGCTCGAGGAGCTGAACTCGGCCGGCTGACGACAATTGCGCCCTGCGCGCGCCCGGCACCACGTGTGACCCCTACGAAGCCAGGGGCCCGTTTTTACATTCTTTTGAGGGTTCCAAACTCAAGTCCCCGGCTGTACGATGTCACGAAACTGGGTTCTAGGCCGTTATACAGATCAAGGATTACGTCATTGCAAAAGTCGAAAGTAGAACCTGACAGGGGCAAATGTGCCTGCGGACGGCGCAAGAAAGATGCGTCCGTCTACATCTATCGCTCCCACCAGGACCGCTACCTGTTCCACCGGTGCGAGTGCGGCACGGAATGGACCGAGCACCGCACCGACATCGACCCGGCCGACCCGGTCAGCTCAGACGAGGTGCTCGAGGTCCACAAACGCCTCGCAAAGTTCGAGGGCTCGATCGCCGAGCTGCTGGAGCAGCACTCGCCTAACTGACACTATGGCCTACCACGGGCTCGCCACAGCCGGCTCTAAGGGTGCATATAGAAGATTTTGAGGGGCTGGGGTGTGCCGGCCGCTATTGCGTAATCCACCCCTGCCGGTACGTACATCCAGTCTCCGGCCTTGAGAGTCTTACGGCCAAACTTCAGCTCGCCTGAAATCACGATACGAAACACCGAATGCTTGTGCGAATGCGTTGGAACTATCGCGCCCGCCTTCAGCTGGCTCCTGAAATAGAGCACCCCTTCCGACGGACCAATAATGACCGGCAGCAGCCACTGCTCCACGCGGTCGGGCAACCCGCTCCGCTTGAGATCACGCGTGACCTTGGCTATACCCGGATCGCGTGAGGTGATGACTCCCGTTCCCAAACGAACCTTGTTCTTCCGAAGGGCAGCCTTGATCGCCGCCACCCCTTTCAGCTCGCCCTTATTGTCGCGATCGCCCAGCGAATCGTCCGGATGCCATTCAGAGCTCACGAGTCCCCTCCCTTTAAGCGACAGCTAGACGGCTTTAACCCACACCCGTTGCTGACAGTACTCACCAGCGGCGGGTTGTCAAGCTTTGGTTGGCCCAAGCCCGTGCGCGACGGCCCAGGTGGCCACCTCGGTGCGAGACCGAACGTCGAGCTTGTTGCGGATCCGTTCCACATGGCCTTCGGCGGTGCGTTCCGCGATGAACAGGCGCTGGGCGATCTCCTTGTTGGTCATGCCAGACGCGACCATCGTCACCACCTCGCGTTCACGGCGGCTCAGCAGTCCGTGGTCAGTCAGCACTTCTTCGGCAGGTCTCTCTCCACCGAGGGCGTACTCGAGCGCTTCGTCCGTGGTCATGGTGTGGCCGTTCTCCCATGCGGCTTCCCCGCGGCCGGTTCCCAGCCGGCCGTGAGCATGCTTGCGTGCGTCCTCCAACTGTCGGGCTCTGAATGGCCACGTGGTCAATGAATACTCGCGCGTAAGTCGATCCGCGGCACCGGCGAGCCGCAGCGCACGATCGTCCTGGTGGCGCGCTGCCGAAACAAGCGACAGACCGACCAGGCACCAGATGATTCCGAACCAGTCGTTCACGACACTGAAGACCGACAGTGACTCCTTCCACGATTCGGCGGCCTCATCGACCCGGCCCAGGTCCAGCTGCGCGTTCGCGAGACTTTCGAGGTATCGGGCCACGCGAGGAGGATCACCTTGTAACCTCGCCGAGTCAACGCACCGGCTGAGGATCTCCAGCGCGCTCGTCGGGTCACCTTGCGTGATGGCCAGCATGCCCCGCGTGTTGCTCACGTCGTCCACGAGCAGCCGGTTCGTCGAGTCTTTTAGAACCGACAGGGCCTCGTCGTACATCCGGCCCGCGAGCGCAAACTCACCGGCCGTTTCGTACACGAGGCCTGCGCCATTGAGGGCCCTTCCGATGAGCTCGGGATCACCGACTTTTCGCGCCATTGAAACAGCCGATTCCGCAAGCCCTCTGCTGGCGGAGTGATCGGCCTGCCGCCATGCAAGGCGTACGGCCATGGACGTGGCTTTGATACGCAGTGTCTCGCTTGGGGTTGAGTGTTCGAGCAAATCCAGAATGAGCGTCCCGGCCCGCGCCTGGTGGCCGAAATCGGAATCCCCGATCTCGAGCGCCAGCCCCAACCCTCGGTCCGGCGCATTGTCCCGGGCCCAGGTGACGGCGTGCCAGAAGTTGGCCGACTCTACCGGCTCCCAATGCCGGGAGCTGAAGTAGTCGTAGTGACTCTTCTGCATCGAGTCCAGGTCGCCTGATTCGCGCAATCGCGCACTTGCGAAGTCATGGTGAGATTCGAGCAGCCGGAAGCGCGTGCCGCTGTTGAGCCTGTCGGCGACCACCATCGATTTCTGCACCAGCCCCGCGAGCACGTCGATCAGGTTCGCCTCAATACCATCGGAGCACACCGCCTCGGCGCCCTCGGCCGTGAAACCTCCCTGGAACACGGCGAGGCGGCGGAACAGGCGTGCTTCGTGGTCAGTGAGCAAGCGATAGCTCCAATCGATGGTGGCGGCCATCGTCTGCTGACGCTGCGGCGCCGTCCTCGTGCCCGAGGTCAGGAGGCGGAACCGATCGTTGAGGTTGTTGAGCAGCTCCTTCTCCGACATCACATCGATCCGCGCGGCAGCCATCTCGATGGCAAGAGGCAGCCGGTCGAGCCGCTCGCAGATTCGGGTCACAGGGTCGAGGTTGCCTGCGACCATCTTGAAGTTCGGCGCGACCAGCCGAGCCCGAGCCTCGAAGAGCAGCAGCGCTTCGGCGTCGCGCAGTGATGACACCGGCCAGCGAGCTTCGCCCGGGACACCAAGTCCCTCGCGGCTGGTGGCGATGATGCTGAGCTGCGGACAGCGTTCGAGCACCCTGTGGCAGAAGGCGGCGGAATCGGCCACCACGTGCTCGCAGTTGTCGAGGATGAGCAACGCCTTCCTCGCTGTCAACCAGGAGGCGACGACGTCCTGGGAGGGCCCTTGCCCGGGCAGCTCGAGCGCGCCGACGACCGCTCCCGACACGTCGTCGGTGGCCGCCAGCTCGATCCACCACGCGCCGTCCGGCCACAGGTTGGCGTTGGCTCTCGCCACCTCGGCCGCCAGCCTGCTCTTGCCGGCGCCTCCGGTTCCCGTGAGCGTGACCAGCCGCGAGGTCGAGAGGAGCCGTTTGAGCGAGCGCAGCTCTTCCTCGCGCCCGACGAAGCTGGTGAGATGGTGAGGCAGATTGCTCGGAGCTGCCGCCGCGTGCTTGCCCCGGACAGGAACCCTGTCCATCGCCGTATCTTCGCCCACATACGCGAAAAAGAGAGAGGGATCGGGGAGATCCCTCTCTCGACGAGCGCACCCGAAGGGGATATCGGGTGATGTGGAGCACGTCTTTCTAGATGTAGCCGTGCGCCTTGGTGGTTCGCATCGCTGCCGCAAGCAGGGCGTTCCGATCCTGGGCGTCCGGCCCGAGGAAGCCGGCTGCCGCAGGCGCCGCCGGCTTTGTGGTGGTCGGGCGGTCGTCCGGTCCGACGGCCGCGGGGGCCGCCTGGAGCCCGCTGTCGACCGCCTGCACGCCGCCGCGGTGTCCTGAGTACTGCAGGATCCCGCCCTGACCCTGCACGATGTGCGTTGGGGCGGCGGCCGGTGCGCTGAGGTTCTTCGCCACGACGCCTGCCGTGACACCCAGCCCCATCGTGGCCACTACCGCGCACACTGCGACGAAACTCTTTGAGATCCCCGACCCGCGAATCGCTGACCTAGCTTCCATTTCCATTCCTCTCCGGTTTTTATTCGGCGTAAGCCGTTGAGGCAAGACTAGGAATCAAGGGGTATGCCCCATAAGGCGGAAAACACCTGAAAAGGAGCCGTGCCGGTACCTGAAAACAGGTACCTGTCGTGAGGGCCCCCTCCCCCGCGTTAGCGGGAGAGGGTCGGGGTGGGGGGAGATATAAGACCCTAGAAGAGCAGATCCACCGGGCACCGCCGGCTGTGAATCGCCACGAATGGCAGATGAGCCTGGATGAAAGCGTTGGGATCGACGAACCGGTAGGGAAAAGCGGGGAAGCCCGAGCACGCGGTGGGAGGCAGTGCCCCGTTCCAGGCGTGCGGTTCGTAATCACCCATGAAAACGGCGAAATGCAGGTGCGTCAGAGCGCCCATGTCCGCCACGTCGGCAAACACCTCGCCCCGGGTGACGGGCGTCCCCACCTTGAACCCAGGCCGCGGCCAGACGTGCCAGTACTGGGTGATCACGATCCCGTAGCTTGTCGAGTGGCGGATGAGCACCCCGCCGCGGAAAGTGGGATCGACGGTGTACCCGACGATCACGCCATCCGCCGCGGCCATCACGGGCTGGATCCCCGTCTTGATGTCGACACCGGTGTGCAGCCAAACGGCGCCAGAGGAGCAAGCGCGCAGCACTGTCCCATTGCAAAGCCGCCACTCGCTGCCAAACCCGAGGCAGTGGGGCTCCCAGGTGGGCAACGGGTAGTTGAAGTAATCCGAAGCGGGCACCTGCACGCGCACTGCGTGGAAAGGAGCCGCATCGGGAACCGAAGGCCCCGGCAGGATAAACGCCGCCACCGCGCCGACCAGAACAAACCAGCGCATCTTCCCAATCTACTCGGGCAAACGGCCGATAGTCACCCCCCGTCTGCTGAATCCTCCCGCGGCGCGAGTGAGGACAACCGGACCCTCTTCCGGGGGCAGGCCTCATTGATTCCGCGAACGTCAACCAT
>DATBZR010000008.1:0-12766 GCA_036513095.1 Candidatus Dormiibacterota bacterium
GGAGAAAGAGCTCGGCCCGGTCGAGATCCTCGTCAACGACGCGGGCATCTTCTCGCAGGTTCTGCTGCACGAGATGTCGTCCGAGCAGTGGGACAAGGTGATGAACGTCAACCTCCGCGCCGTGTTCCTCTGCACGCGCTATGTTCTTCCGCAGATGCTCGAGCGGGGCCACGGAAACATCATCAACATCGGCTCTCAGCTCGGTCAGATCGGCGGACACGAGATGGTTCACTACAGCGCCAGCAAGGGCGGGGTGATCGCCTTCACGAAAGCGCTGGCGCGCGAGGTGTCGACCAGGGGCGTGCGGGTCAACGCGATCGCGCCCGGCCCGATCCTCACCGACATGATGAAAGACGAGACCGACGAGTGGAAGAACAAGAAGCTCGCCGAGATGCCCATCGGCCGGTTCGGCCAGGCGCACGAGGTTGCCCCGACGGCGGTCTTCCTTGCTTCGGACGATTCCTCGTACTACGTTGGCCAGACGCTTGGGCCCAACGGCGGCGACGTGATGCTCTGAAGCCGTGTGTGACCTGAAGGGACGCACTGCCCTGGTCACCGGCGCCGCATCGGGAATCGGTGCGGCGACTGCGATCGCGTTCGCGCGAGCAGGGGCCGACGTCGCCATCGGCTGGCTGCCTGGCGATCCCCACGACATTGGGCCGGTTCGCGCGGCCATCGAGGCGGCCGGGTCCAGGGCGGTGGTCAATGAGCTCGACGTGACCTCGACCGAGTCCGTGAACTCCTTCGTTGCGGCGGCTTTCAAGGCTTTTGGCCGCATCGACGTGTGCGTCGCCAACGCCGGCATCGCTCGCACCGTACCGGCCCTGGAGCTGACCGACGAGCAGTGGAACAAGATCATGAACGTGAACCTGCTCGGCGTCTGGCGCTGCTTCCGGGCCGTGCTGCCTCACATGCTCGACGCGGGCTACGGCCGCCTTCTCGCCACGTCGTCGGTGGCAGGCACCGTGCAATCGTGGACCGAGCACCTGGACTACACCGCGTCGAAGGCGGGCATCGTGGGATTGATCAAGAGCCTGGCGATCGAGGTGGGCGGCCGGGGCGTGACGGTGAACGCCGTGGCGCCGGGCGTCATCGAGAGCCCGCAGTCTCTCGACCCGGTGAACTCGCTCGGGGTCGAGGGGGTTGCGCTCTCCGGCCGCATGAACCCGGTCGGCCGGGTCGGAAAGCCTCAGGACGTGGCCGCCCTCTATCGCTTCCTGGCATCCGAGGACGCGGGGTTCATCAACGGCCAGCTGATCACCATCGACGGTGGCCGCTCGCTGCTGGTCAACGACTAGGTGCGCTCCCAGCTCTCGCTGAGGGCGCGCTCACTGAAGCCCTCGGCGACGATAGCCGTCGACGCTCGGGCCAAAGCTCTGGTCGCCCAGGGTGTGGACCTCGTGAACCTGACCGCCGGCGAGCCTGACTTCGACACCCTGCCCGCGGCGCGCGCCGGCGGCATCGCCGCCATCGAACAGGGTTTCACGCGCTACACGCCGACCCCTGGGATTGCTGAGCTCCGCGAGGCGATCGCGAAGAAGCTCAAGGACGACAACGGCCTCGAATACAGGGCGGGACAGGTCGTGGTCTCCAACGGTGCCAAGCAGTCGATCTACAACGCACTGATGGTGCTGCTGGATCCGGGCGACGAGGTCGTGATCCCGACTCCCGCGTGGGTCAGCTACCCGGAGATGGTCCGGCTCGCGGGCGGCGAGCCGGTGATGGTCGACACTCAACCCAACCACTACCGTCTCGACGCCAAGGCGTTGGCGGCCGCGATCACGCCGCGCACCAAGGTCATCTTGCTCAACAATCCGTGCAACCCGACGGGCGTTGTGTACACGGATGCCGAGCTCCGGATGGTCGCCGACCTCGCGGAGAAGAACGACCTCTACGTGATCAGCGACGAGATCTACGAGAAGCTCACGTACGGAGCCGAGTTCATCAGCATCGCATCGCTCAATCCGAAGATCCTGGATCGCACGATCACTGTCAACGGCTTCTCGAAGGCCTACGCGATGACCGGCTGGCGCATGGGCTACGCCGCGGCCAACCCTCAGCTCGCCGAGGCGATGTCCAGCTTCCAGAGCCAGGTGACCTCAGGGGCGTCATCGATCAGCCAGCGCGCGGCGCTCGCCGCCTTAAAGGCCGACCAGGCGCCGGTGGAGGCGATGCGCGTCCAGTTCGACCGCCGCCGCCGCTACGTCGCGGACCGCCTGACGGCGATGCCCGGCGTGCACCTCGACGGCCTGCCGGAAGGGGCGTTCTACATCTTCCCGCGAGTCGACGCCCTCTACGGCAAGGGCATCGCCGGGTCCGTCGCTTTTGCGGAAGCCCTCCTCGAGAGGGGTCGAGTCGCCGTGGTCCCTGGGCTGCCTTTCGGGTCGGACCGGCACGTCCGGATCTCTTACGCCTACTCCCTCGAGACTCTCACCGAAGGCATGGACCGGATCGAAGAGTTCGCGCGCTCCCTGGCCTAGCTCGATGGCCTCAGGCCCAGGCTCGCTCGAGCCCGGCGGCGACCGCGGCGAGCTCGACGTCGCGGCCACTGTGGCCGATCACCTGGATGCCAACCGGCAAGCCATCGCCCGGAGCGGGCAGGCTGAAGACTGGCTGGCCGGTGAGGTTGAACGGGCGCGTGAACCGCACCAGCGGGCTGGTGTCAACCTCGGCCGCGATGAGCGGCGCGACGGAGGCGGTGGATGGAAGCAGGAGGGCGTCCAGGCCGCGCATCGCTCGGGCGACCTCCTCGCGTATACGCTCGCGGTCTTTGAGCGCGCGCACGTAGTCCGCGCCGGTGATTGCCAAACCCGTGCGCAGACGGGCCAGCACGTCGGGACCGTACTCGTCCGGGCGCGTGTCCATCCAGGTCTTGTGGAACGCGGCCGCCTCGCTGAGCATGATGTCGAGGCACGCCTTTTGCATCGCGTCGAGGTTGGGGAGCTCGATCTCGGGCAGGCCCTTGGCGACCACCTCCCAGGCTTTGCCGACCTCCGCGTCCAGGCCGTGCACCCAGCCCGCCGGCACCGCCAGTCGCAACCGTTCGATCGGGATCGGCTCGATAGCGTCCCAGCCGTCGATTCCGGCCATCATGGCGACCGCGCGCGTCGCGGTGGCGACGTCGAGCGCCAGCGAGCCGATCGTGTCGAGCGAGAAGCTCAGCGGCACGACTCCCTTCGTGTCGATGGTCCCGAAGGTCGGCTTGAACCCGACGACCCCGCACAGCGCCGCGGGGATGCGCACCGATCCGCCCGTGTCGCTGCCGATCGCCCAGTCGCACGCTCCAGCGGCCACAGCCGCGGCCGAGCCGCCCGAGGATCCGCCCGCGATGCGAGCACGATCGCGCGGGTTGTGGACGGTGCCGTAGTGGCGGTTCATGTTGGTGGAGCCGAATGCCCACTCGTGCAGATTGGTCTTGCCGATCATCACGCAGCCGTGGCGGCGCAGGTTGCGGATCAGCGGTGCGTCCTCCAACTTCGGTTCGCGGGACAGCAGCCGGCCGCCCCCGGTGGTGGGTGTGCCGCGCACGTCGACCAGGTCTTTCACCGCGACCACCTCGCCGTCACCGTCCTCATCCGTCATCGCGATGAAGAGGTTGAGGTCCTTCAGCTCTTCCGCGCGAGCGCGCGCGTCCCGAATTCGCACCGATCGATTATTCCAGGAGGTCAGTAACGAAATGTGCGGCCCCGTATTGTTAAGTGAAGACCAGCGCAAGAACATCGTCGCGTACCACTCGAAGCTCAACGAGGCGTCGGCGAGCCCGTTCGGCCCGGCTGACGAGATCGGGATGCTGAACCACATGACCGCCGAATCGCGGCGGGCGGCAATGGGCGAGGCAGACGCAGGCAAGCCGTTCGACCTGGCCGTCGATTACTTCGTTGGTATGCCGGTATGGACCGACCTCGGCGATCCGGGCTTCCAGATCTGGATGTCGCACACCCCCGCCGGAAACATGCTGGACAACCCGCTGGGCATCTCAGCCGAGCAGAACGAGACGGTCAGCTACTCGGGTGACTGCATCTCGCTGTACACGCACTGCGGCACCCACGTCGACACGTTCACCCATTTCGGTCTGCACGGGCAGATATTCAACCGCTTCAACACCAAAGAGCACCTCGGCAGCCGGCACTGGAATCGGGGCGGAGCCGACAAGCAGCCCCCGGTCCTGGCGCGCGGCGTGATGATCGACGTCGCGGCCGCGGCGGGAGTCGACATGCTCCCGGACAGCCACGCGATCGGCGAGAAGGAGCTGCTTGACGCCCTCAAGCGCCAGAAGACGGAGCTGCGCCCGGGCGACGTGGTCCTCATCCGCACCGGGAGGATGACCATCTGGCCCGACCAGCAGAGGTTCGTGCCCAACTCGCCGGGCATCAACCGGCAGGGAGCAGAGTTCCTCGCCAAGGCGGGCGCCATCTACATCGGCGCCGACAACGGCGGTGTCGAGCACACGCCTTCGGCCGACCCGGAGAACTGGCTGCCGGTGCACACCTACCTGCTGGCCGAGGCGGGGATCCCCCTCCTCGAGATGGCCTACCTCGAAGACCTGTCGCACGAGTCGATCTACGAGTTCGCGTTCATCGGCGCGTGCTTGAAGATCCGGGGCGGCACCGGCAGCCCGATGCGGCCGATCGCCCTGCCCCTGCGCTCTTGACCGAAGTCCCCCTCCCCCCGTTCAGGGGGGAGGGTCGGGGTGCAATCAGTAAGTCCTCATCCTTATCGCCGCTCCGCGCGCAGAGGCAGGAAAGCAGTCAGATCGCCCATTTCGAGGTGCGGCCGATGGCCCGCACACCCGAAGCGGTCCTGGAGGCGACCGCATGCGTGGTCGATGGGGGATGGGGGACCTACCGGCAGTTCCACGCGATCTTCACCTCTTACGCCGCGAATCGCAGCTGCCGGACGTTCCTGGCTCGAGACGGCGAAGGTCGCGTCGTCGCTACGTCGGTCGCCACGCGTTACGCAAGCAGCGGCTGGATCGGCCATTTGTTCGTGCGGCCTGAGCTCCGCGGCCACGGCCTCGGAACCCGGATGACCTCTGTCGCGATGGATGTTCTGCAGCGGGCGGGATGTCCGACGATCCTGCTGGTGGCCACCGACCTCGGCCGACCGATCTATGAACGCATGGGGTTCCAGGTCGAAAGCCACTACCACGAGATGCGGGGACCGGCGCTGCCTCAGACGGCGGAGCTGGCGCCCTACCGTCCCCTGCTTCCCTCAGACCGCGCAGCTCTCGCCGCGCTCGACCGGCATGTCTCAGGCGATGACCGCGGACTGATCCTCACCCGATTCCAGGACTTCGCGTGGGGCGTGTCGAAAAATGGTGGCCTGGCGGGCGCGGCCGTTCCACTTCCTTGGGGAGGCGCTTGGGCTGCGCTGATGCCCGGGACCGGCGAGGCCCAGACTGCCGCTTTCGTGAGGCTGCTCCGAACGGTCGGCTCGATTGGGCCGGAGGTCGTCCTGTACCCGCCCGATGAAAACCGCTTGGCGCTGGAGCTGCTGCGCGACAACGGGTTCGATGAGCTGCGCACGGTGCCGCGAATGGTGCTGGGCAAGCCGTCGGAATGGCAGCCGGCCGCGGTCTGGAATCCGATGACACTGGGCCTGGGGTGAGTCATACCGATCTCAGAAGGAGAAATGTCCACCTAAGGGTTCCTGGTATTTACTGAAACCGCACACCGCCCTCTCCGGCCAAACCTCAAGCGGTAAGAGATAGTTGGACAGGGTCGGTCCGAATGGACCTTGGGGGCTACAATCGGCTCCCGTGGTCGGGGGGACATTCAGCCGGTTCGTCCCGCGCCCCAGTCTGCTGCGAGCAGCTGCCGCCAGGGTCTTGGGAGACCGGCGCTTACTTTGGTTCATCGTCGGCATCGTTGCAATCGAGAGAGTTCTTGCTGACCTGCCGGTGTTCCTCCCATCCGGCTCTGACGCATATGAAGTCATCGGGGTGGCGCGTCAGGCTCTGTCCAATCCCGGCGCAATTTACCCCGAGTCTGCGGCTCAAATCGCTGCTGGGTTCCCATATTTCGCAAACTCATCTCCCCCTGGGATTCTGATCGCGATTCCATTCATCTTCTTGGCGCCCCCGTTCGATGTGTGGTCGTGGGTTGTGGCCAATGCGCTGATGTCGTTGGCTGGCCTGGTCATGATCTACCGAGCTGTTGCACCTCGCAACAGGTGGTCATTGCCCATCTCCGTCCTGGTTGTCCTTTGCTTTACCCCGCTTTTCGAGGACATCCGCGTTGGCCAGCGAGGCGGTCCCCTTATGTTGCTTACGGGCGCGGCAATGTTGACGGTGCGCCGTCATCCCGCATGGGCTGGTCTGCTGACCGGCATCGCCACGTCGATCAAGTTTTATCCAGCTGCGCTGGCGCTCTCGGTCGGACCGCGCCAGTGGTGGCGGTTCACTGGAGCGATGCTCGCTACTGCAGCTGTCGTGCTGCTCGTCACCTTCATTCCGTTCGGAAGCCCTGTTCTATATCTGACCAAAGTTCTGATTCCAGTTTCTATCGGCGGTAGCGCGGCAGCGACACACGACTGCTTCCAGAACTCCACGCCGCTGCTCTTTTCCCGGCTGGTAGATGGCACCTCTTTCTCGGTCATCGACAAAGCAGGTGTCTGGAAGGATGTGACGCTTGTCCCATGGCATCTACCCTGGCTGGCTCAACTGCTGACCTACCTGACGATCGCGAGCCTCGTTGTTGGAACCGTATGGGCCGCATGGCGGAGCGGATGGGCACAGCCGTACTCGATGTCGCTGGCGTTCAGCCTGGGGGCGCTGGTTCCGGGACACGTATACACATACCAGTTCATTCCCATCCTGCCCTTGACCATGGTCCTCGTGCTGAGGGCGATTGAGACGCAGCGCTGGGGAGTCGTCGCATTGGTGGGAATAGCGGAGTTGGTTCTAATCAACAGCCCCTGCGCCCTTGTCTTTCCTGGGCTGTGGACCGTTGCCGGCTTAGCGATCTTCGCTGCGGCCGTGACGAGCGCCAAACGATTCCGTGATCCGGCCAACCTGGTGCGCACAAAGTCCGGCAATGGCCACCTGGATCGGGATTAGGGACTCGAGATGACATGGCGGGTGACCCGAGCTGACCTTTAGCGGAACCCAATAGGCGCGCGTCGAGGTCCAAGCCGGCCTGGTTAGGGCCGGTTTGCGTCCAGGTGTTCGCGCACCAGCCGCCCGGCCTCGATCACGTGCAGCTCCATCAGCCGGCGCGCCTCGCCTCCATTCCGCGCCTCGAGTGCTTCGATGATCGCGCCGTGCCGGTCGCGGGTCGCCTCATTCCAGCCCGGGATCGTCTCGTAGAAACGGCGCGGCACGTAACGGGTCGCGGCACGCAGGAACCATCTCAAGCGCTTGGCGTCGGGCACGTGGTTGATCGTGCGGTGGAACTTGAAGTTCAGCTCCTCGACGCGGTGCGCGAGCTGGCGCTCGTCCCGCGGCCGGCTGAAGCTTTCCAGGATTGCCTCCTGGATCCGTCGCAGCTCGGCGATGGTGGCCGCTGGAATGATGGGGGCCGCCTCCTCGATCAACAGCCCGGCCACGTGAGCGTGCACCCGGAAAGCATCCTCGACGTCGCGCGCTCCCATCGTCGCCACGCGAAAGCCGCGGCGAGGAATCACCTCCAACAAACCCTCGTTCGCCAGCGTCACCAGGGCCTCCCGGACCGGCATCGTGCTGACACCCAGCGCATCCGCGAGCTGATGCACCGCCATTCGCTCACCGGTGGCGTACTGACCGCTCAGCAGGGCGTCGCGCAAGTAGCGCGTCGTCTCCTCACCCAGCTTCTTCCGGCCCAGGTGTGCGAGCGGACGCTCGTCGGTCTCCTCGATCAACCCTGGGGCTGCTCCGCCCAGCGATGCTTCTGCTCGAACCCGAGCATCCGTTGGGCCTTGCGATTGCTGACCAACGACCCGTACTCCGCAACCTCATCGCGCACCGGCACCTTGGGGTAGAACTTGCGCGCCAGCTCCCTGGTGGTCAGCACGTGCGCGCTCTCGCCGGCGTACGCGTTGAAGACCTGGAATCCAAGACCGTCGACATCGACGCAGAGACGGACCATCTGAGCCACATCGCGGACGTCGACGTAGGCCCACATCTCGCGCTTGCGGATGGCCGGGTCGGTGCTCCACAGCGGGAACTTCTTATAGTCCGCCGGCGCCATCACGTCGCCGATGCGCAGGCCGTAGAAGTCGCCGCCGGCCCGCGCGTGAAAGGCCGCCGCGGTGCGCTCGTTGACCACCTTGGACAGCCCGTACGCATCCATCGGCACGGTTGGATGCTCCTCGTCCACGGGGAAGTACTCGGGGTCCAGCTGCTCGTCCGCGAACACGACGCCGTAGGTCGCTTCGCTCGACGCGTAGACCACCTTGCGGATTCCAGCGCGGACCGCTGCCTCCATGACGTTGTAGGTGCTCGTCGTGTTGATCCGGAAGACCTCCGCGTCGGGCACGAGCTGGACTCGAGGAATGGCCGCGAAATGGACGAGCACGTCGACGGGCTGCGGGCGCAAAGAGGGCTGTAGCTCGTCGATGCCCGTATAGACGCCGATGGCTCCGAAAGCCTGGCCGGATTCGGTCAGGTCGGCGATCAAGGTGCGGCAGCGGGGGTCGGCGGCCGGCTTGAGGTCGACGTTGAGCACCTCGTGACCGGCGTCGAGCAGCTCCTTGAGGATCCAGGCCCCGATCTTGCCGCTGCCGCCCGTGACGATGATCCGCTTCATCGGACTCAGCCCGCGGTGGAGCCGAGCGCCTTGGACGCGGGGTACTGGTCCATGAACGTTCGCGCCACATCGATGCGCCGCATGAAAACCGCGTCACCCGTGTTCTGGGCGTAGTCGATGAATCGGGCCAGCGCATCCGCCCGGCTCGGGTGGCCGCTGAACCGCGCGTGCAGACCGATCGACATCATCCGGCTGACGCCATCGTTGTCGTTGCGCAGGCCGTCCAGCTCGGCCTTCGCGTATTCGTAAAAGTGCTCCGGGCTGCCATACCCCTGCGCGACCACGAACCGCGCGTCGTTCACCACCAACGAGTACGGTGTCACGAGGTGCGGCTTTCCGTGCACGGTGGTCCAGTACGGGAGGTCGTCGTTGTAGCAGTCGAAGTCGTAGACGAACCCACCTTCCTCCACGACCAGCTCTCGGGTGTTGACACTCATCTCGCGGCAGTACCAGCCCAGCGGCCGCTCACCGACGGTCTTCTTGATCGAGGCGACCGCGCGCTTGATCGCCTCGCGCTCCTCGTCGCGGGTCATCTCGAAGTGGTTCACCCAGCGATACCCGTGGCCGGCCACCTCGTCACCGCGCTCGGCCAGCTTCTTGGCCACGGCGATGTTCCTTTCCAGAGCCACGGCCGCTGCGACGCAGGTCACGTTGATCCCGGCGTTGGCGAAGACCCGGAACTGGCGCCAGACCCCGGCCCGAGAGCCGTACTCGTAAGCCGACTCGATCGCCAGGTCGCGCATGCCTTCCTGCTTGTACGGCAGCTCGTAGAGGTCCTCGTTGAAGTCGTCGCCCATGGCGTACGTCTTCTCGGAACCCTCTTCGTAGTTGAGGACGATCTGGATCGCGACTTTGGCCCCGCCGGGCCAGGTGATCTTGGGCGGGAACTCGCCGTAGCCGACCAGCTCCCTCGGCGGACCGGCCACCCCCGGAATGTCGGTCGTCCTGTACCACTGCTCGTTGAGGCCTT
This sequence comes from Candidatus Dormiibacterota bacterium, assembly GCA_036513095.1. Lineage (GTDB taxonomy): Bacteria > Chloroflexota > Dormibacteria > Dormibacterales > Dormibacteraceae > Palsa-870. The sequence goes on from DATBZR010000008.1 coordinate 9,694, forward strand.
CGGCCATCTCGGCTCTCCTTCCTTATTAATGTGGTTGATGCGCAGCCGTCCAGGGACCGGCCCCCTTTTCCGCGCTACGAGGCTATGTGATCAAAGATCTAAAGTCAATTGTTGGTGATAGCCTGACGCTCCTGTGAGCAACGAGCCAGAGCCCTCGATCCTCGAAGCTATCCGGGGCGCCCTCTTCGACGAGATGGCTCGCGACGAGAGAGTGATGGTCCTGGGCATGGACGTCGGGCAGCTCGGCGGCGTCTTCAGGGTGACCCGCGGGCTCATGGAAAAGTACGGGCCGGAGCGCGTGGTGGACACGCCGCTTGCCGAGGGCGCGATCGTCGGGGCGTCCCTCGGGCTGGCGATCGGCGGCATGGTGCCGGTCGCGGAGGTGCAGTTCCTGGGCTTCACGCACCAGGCGTTTCATCAGATCGGCCCGCAGCTCGCCCGGTACCGGTTTCGCTCGCGCGGGCGATTCCACGCCCAGGTCACGATCCGGGCTCCCTTCGGCGGAGGAGTCAGGACACCCGAGTTCCACCCGGACGCGATCGAGGCCCAGTTCAGCCAGGAGCCCGGGATCAAGATCGTATGCCCGGCTTTTCCGGACGATGCGAAGGGCCTGCTCCTCGAGGCGATCCGCGACCCGGACCCTGTCCTGTATCTCGAGCCCCAGCGCCTGTACCGGTCGGTCCGCGGAAAGGTCCCGCCAGGCGACCACACCGTGCCGTTCGGCACATCGCGGACGGTTCGCGAGGGCAAGGACGTGCTGCTCGTCGCCTGGAGCGCGGCGGTGCACCTCTGCCTGGCCGCGGCCGAAGAGCTCAGCAAGGGCGGCATCGAAGCCTCGGTCCTCGACCTCAGGACGCTCGTTCCGCTCGACGTGGCCGGGTTGATCGCGGCCGTGGAAAAGACGAGCAAGGTGGTCGTCGTGCACGAGGCGCCTCTGACCGGAGGTTTCGGAGCGGAGATCGTGGCCACCATCCAGCAAGAGGCTTTCGGATCGCTCGACGCCCCGATCCGCCGGGTCGCATCGCGCGACACGCCGTATCCGCCTGGTTCCATGGAGGACCATTTCCTTCCGACGGTGCGCCGGATCGTGGCCGCGGCGCGCGCCACGGTGGAGTTCTGATTGATCGAGATGCTCGGTGTCGACGGGACGGTGCGAGGAACCTCACCGATGAGCTCGGCCCAGGTCGTCGATGCTCTGCGCCTCATGCTGCTGTCGAGGGCAGTCGACGATCGCCTCATCAAGCTCCAGAGGATGGGCCGCGTCGGTGTGTACGGTCCAGTGCATGGGCAGGAGGCCGCGGTGATCGGGTCCGCGATGGCGCTCGACCCCAATCGCGACTGGATCGTCCCCGCCTCGCGCGAGCACCCGGCCATGCTCCGGCACGGCCTGCCGTTGATGAACATGTTCGCCACCTACATGGGCAACTTCGATGCCGCTGCCGTCCCTGATGGAGTGCGCCTGCTGCCCCGCCAGCAGTCGATCGGCGCGCAGCTGCCTCACGCGACCGGCCTCGCCTGGGCACTGAAGCTGCGCCGGACCGCCGGCGTGGTGGCAGTCTACTTCGGTGAGGGCGCGTCGTCGGAAGGCGATTTCCACGAGGCATCAAACCTCGCCGGGGTGATGCGCGTGCCGCTGGTGATGCTGCTGATCAACAACCACTACGCGATCTCGACCCCGCTGCACAGGCAGACCGCGGCGGTGAACCTGGCCGCGCGCGCCGAAGGCTATGGCTTTCCAGGGTTCGTCGTGGATGGCAACGACCTGCTGGCCGTGTACTCGACGACGCTCGATGCGGTCAACCGCGCGCTGGCCGGCGAGGGACCGACGCTCATCGAATGCCGCACCTACCGGATGGGATTTCACAACACATCGGACAACCCCAAGGAGTACCGCGACAGCGCCGAGGTCGTCGAGGCGGAGCAGCGCGATCCGATCGAACGGGTGCGCCGCTTCGCGACACGCGAGGGCATCTGGTCGGCCGGCCAGGAGGCCGCCGCGCTCGACGAGATTCGCTCCGAGATCGAGATGGCGCAGCGGCAGGTCGAAGCGCTGCCAAAGCCTGGTGTGGGGGCGATCTTCGAGCACGTCTACGAAACGCTGCCGCCACGACTGCAGCAGCAGAGATCCGAAGCGATGGACGATGCCGGGCCCCACTGACGTCCCGATCCTCGCCGGGCTGCGCATCGTCGAGCTGTCGGCATTCGTAGCCGCCCCGCTTGGCGGCGCCACCCTGGCCGCTCTCGGCGCAGACGTGATCCGGGTTGACCCACCCGGCGGAGGAATCGACATCGACCGCTGGCCTCTGCACCGCGGCCGCAGCCTGTACTGGGCCGGGCTGAACCAGGGCAAGCGGTCGGTGGTGATCGACACGCGTTCCGACGAGGGGCAGCGGCAGGTGGCGCGTCTCATCACCGCGCCGGGAGAGGCGGGAGGGATCGTGCTGACCAACCTGCCGGTCAAGGGGTGGAGCTCGTACGAAGAGCTCTCAAAGCTGCGCCGTGACCTGATCATGGTCGTCATCACCGGTGACCGCGACGGCGGCACGGCGGTCGACTACACGGTCAACGCCGCGCTAGGCTTTCCATGGCTGACGGGCCCGGAGGGCCATGACGGCCCGGTCAATCACGTCCTGCCCGCGTGGGACGGCATGACCGGCTTTCTTGCGGCTCTCGCCATTCTTGCCGCGGAGCGCCATCGCCGCCTCCATGGCGAGGGTCAGCTCGTGGAGCTGAGCCTGTCGGACGTGGGACTCGCGATGGCCGGTCACCTGGGCCTGATCGGCGAGGCGATCCTCGAGCCGGAGCCACGCGGCCGGTTCGGCAACGACGTCTACGGCACATTCGGCCGGGATTTCGGCACCCGCGACGGGCGCCGGGTGATGGTGCTTGCGCTGACCCCGCGGCAGTGGGCCGGCCTCGGGGAAGCCACCGGGCTGTCTGGCGAGTTCTCGGCCGTGGAGGTGCGTACGGGTGCGGATTTTCGAAACGAAGGCGATCGCTGGATCCACCGCAAACCGCTTTGCGAGCTGCTCGATGCATGGTTCGCGCGTCAAGACCTCGCCGAGGTTCGAAA
>DATBZR010000009.1:0-5397 GCA_036513095.1 Candidatus Dormiibacterota bacterium
TAGCGCGTGCAGAGGAACACGGCGCGGAGGTTGACGTTCATCACCTTGTCCCACTGCTCGGACGACATCTCGTGCAGCAGAACCTGCGAGAAGATGCCCGCGTCGTTGACGAGGATCTCGACCGGGCCGAGCTCTTTCTCCACTCGCTTGACCATGGCCTGGACCTCGGGTTCCTTGGTGACGTCGGTCTGCACGTAGATCGCTCGGCGGCCGCCTTTGCGCAGCGCCGTCAGCAGCTCGCCGGTGCCGCTTTCCGGGGCCATGTCCGCGATCGCGACATCGGCTCCCTCTGCCACGAATGCTTCGGCGATCGCCCGGCCGATGCCGCGGGCGCCCCCTGTGATGATCGCCGTCTTGTTCTCGAGCTTCCCCATGGTTCTCCTCAGGCGCTTGCCGCGCCGGACCACATTTCCAGGATTTCCGACGAAGGCACCACGTCGAAGCGATGGCGCATCAGCAGCATCGACGCATCGTGCTGCGCTGGATCGTCGCTCGCGACACAGTCCTCCGGCACGATCACGTAGTAGTCGTTGAACAGGCCGTCGCGCGCGGTCGACTCCACGCACCCTTCGGTGGTGGCACCGGTGACGACGATGCTCTTGATGCCGTTGCTGCGCAACAGCATGTCGAGGTTGGTCCCCCAGAAACCGCTCGAGCGGTATTTGCGCACGACCACGTCGCCGGGTTTGGGGGCGAGCTCGGGGATGATCTGCTGGCCCTCGGTGCCTTCGACCGTGTACTTGAGCGGCTTGAGCGGGCCGCGGGTCGCGAAATGCAGCCGCATCGTGAACCGCAGCTGCGCCGGTGACTCGATTTTCGAGTCTGGAAGCCGCGTCATCATGATGTAGATCACCGGGACGGATGCGGCCCGCGCGCCCTCGATCAGGCGCGCGAGCTTAGGCACCATCGGCGGGTACATCGAGATGTCGATCCCCTGCTGCGCGAAGTTGTAGCCGGTCCTGCAGAAATCGTTCTGCATGTCCACGATCACGAGCGCGGTGTAGCTCGGATCCACCAGCTCCTCGAGCGTCGAGAAGACCTGCTTGCCGTCGACTTCGACCATGGCTACTTCAGTGGCGCGTGGGCGGACCTGTCGTCGAAGCGACCACCCTCCTCGGCGTGCGTCATCGGTTCGTCCGCAACGATGGAGCCGAATGCGGCCAGCTTTTCTGGAGAGCGGCTCCGGAGGTAGAGGTACGCCACCAACCCGGCGATTATGTACACGCCGATGATGTAGGGCACCATGCTGTAGGGGTACGCCTGGCCTGGCGCCACAACGACCCACAGCGGGTAGAGGAGGCCAAGGCATCCGAGGATCGGTGCGACCACATGCAGCAGGATATTTCGATCCTCTCGCTTCGAGAAGTATCGGATGAGGGCGATGTTGCAAAGGATGTACACGAGCACGACTCCAACCGTGCCGATCGCGCCCGTAAAGCCATAGAGCCCGGTCGCGCCCGGTCCGAGCCATGCGGCACCGGCCAAGCCGACGATGACGGTGAACACCGTCAGGGTGTAGATCGCGATATGCGGCGAGTGGAAGTGCGCGTGAACACGGCCCAGGGCCGCCGGCAGCGCTCCCTCACGGCCCATTGAAAAGATGACGCGGACCGTGGTGTTCTGCAGGGCGAGAAAGGCCGAGAACAGACCCGCGATGGCGCACAGGTCGACGATCTGCTCGAGCCAGGGCGCGTACTGGTGGGCAAGCGTGACAAACGGCGTGCCGTCCTTGAGGAAGGCGGACATGTGAGTCGGGTCGTTGAGGTGGTAGCCGGCGGTCAGGCCGTACATCACGTAGACGTAGAAGACGCCGACCCCGATCACCGAGCCTCCCACCGCGAGGGGAATGACTCGGTGGGGGTTCCTCGATTCCTCTCCCAGCACGGCCGCGGCGTCGAAGCCGATGAACGAAAGGATGCCAAAGACCACGCCCAGGCCGACGCCTGAGAAACCGGTGGGCGCTGAGCTTGGCAAGAAGGCATTGAACGTGTTTCCGTTGCCGGCCTTCGCGATCGCGATGGTCGCCAGGATGAAGAACACGATCACCTCGACGATGAGCAGCGTGAGGTCGACCTGGACCGACGCCTTGATGCTGCGGACCGACAGCACCAGCACGATCGCCATGAAGACGCCCGCGTAGATCCACCACGGGATCTCGGCGTTGAATGTGGTCTTGACGTAGTCGTGTGCGAAGGCTGCCACGGCTGTAAAGAGCCCTGGCATCAACAGGGCGTACGCGCCGAAGAACATCCAGCCCGTGAAGAAGCCGGCTTCGCCACCGAGGCCTCGCGACGCGTACGTGTAGAAGGAGCCTGCCGACGGCAAGACCCTTGAGAACTGGACGACGGTGTTGCCTACGAAGATGATCACGATCAGCGCGATGAGGAAAGCGAGGGGCAAGGCTCCGCCCGTCGAAGGACCCGCGGCGGGGGCGTTGAGGACGACTGCGAGCACCGGGCCCATGACGGCCACGGAGAGCGCGATGCAGTTCCAAACGCTGAGGACGTTCTTCTCTAGGCGTGCGCCTTGGGCGCCCGCTGGTGCGCTAGACATGTGCTCCCCCTCGAATCTCCCTTCCGAAAACCCGGCCAGTATATTTGATCAGGAATCGTTGTCAACTCCATTTTTTCAGGCTCCCCACTGGAGGACCGAGATATGAGCGCAGCCAACCCCAGGACCCTCGGCCGGGCGCGCGCCGGGCGCACTGTTCAAAGCCGGCTCGACCGTCTCGAGTCCGAGCGCGAGATCCAGGCTCTCGTCCACCGCTACGCGGAGCTGTGTGACGCGGCTTACGATCCGAACGGCCTCGCCGAGCTCTTCACCGAGGAGGCCACCTGGTCCTCGCGCACCCGGGACGGGTCCGTCGACTTCGGGCGCTACGAAGGCCGCGAGGAGATCAGGGCCTTCTTCGCCGGGGCGTCGAAGGATCTTGGCCCGATGACCCTGCACTACCTCCTCGCGCCGCGAATCGAGCTCGCGGAGGATGGGGTTTCAGCGACCGGAGTCTGCTACCTGCTGGCCATCCTGGACCAGCGGCCGTCTTCAGCGCCGCCGGGATCGGCCGAGCGCGAGCGGGTACTGCTGGGAGGCGTCTACTCGCACCGGTTCCGTCGTGTGGACGGGCGCTGGCTCATCAGCGGCTCGGCGTGCGACCTCAGCTTCGATCACGTGCTCAGGAGTGCGACTTCACCGACGCCCTGAAGGCGTTGAGCAGAAAGACCGAGTCGCTACCGCCGGTCAGGAACCAGGCGCCCTGCTCGCGCAGCTCGGCCGCCGAAAGCTTGTAGCCGCCGTGGTCGACCGGCATCCCGAACTTCACGCCCGCCTCGCGGCACGCCTTGAACACCCTGCCGACGGCCGCCGCCAGGCGCGGATCCTTCGGATCGCCGATCACGCCCAGGGACGCTGAGAGGTCGCTCGGCCCGACGACGACGAGGTCGACCCCAGGCGTGGCGGCGATCGCCTCGATCTGGTCGACGGCTGAAGCCTCTTCGATCATCACCGCCAGCACGGTGTTTCGATTGAGCGCCTGCGTGAGCTCCCGCACGCCGGGAAGTCCGTGTGCGCCGAACTCGGCCGCGGCCGAGCTCGGATACATCCCGCGATGGCCATCAGGCGGAAAGCGCACTCCGCTGACCGCGCGGGCGGCGGCCGCCGCGTCCGAGATGTGTGGAACCAGGACGCCTTCCGCCCCGATGTCAAGCACTCGCTGCACGAAGCCGTGGTCGCCGGCCGGTACTCGAACGATGGTGCCCAGCCCACGGGTCCGCGCGGCTCTCAGGTGGTTCTGGACCGTCTCGAGACTCAGTCCCGCGTGCTCGCACTCGATCACGACGAACTCGAAGCCGGCAAGGCCCGCCAGCTCGACCGAGACCGGGTCGCCGAGCGTGATGAACGTGCCGAGCGCGCTCGGCTTGTGATCGATAAGCTCCCGCAGCCGGTTGCTCAAAACCTCAGCCACTGCCGGCGCCCTTTTCACCCGTGCGCAGCAGCTGCTTTGCCCGCTCTGCCACCGGAACATCCACGAATTCGCCGGTCACAGTCTTGGTCGCGGCGCCCCCGGATTGCTCGAAAGCCCAGAGCACCTGCTTCGCCCACTCCAGCTCTTCCTGCGTGGGCGCGAAGACCTGGTGGATGATCGGCACCTGGCGCGGGTGGATGGCCGATTTGCCGAAGAACCCGATCCGCTTCGCCGCCTCCGCCTCGCGCCTCAATCCGTCGTCGTCGTCGAGCTGGGGATGCACACCGTCGCTGGGCTTCGGTTTGCCGGCGGAGCGTGCGGCGATGACCAGAGCGGAGCGCGCATAGAGCGTCTCCTGCTCGCCAGGAAAACTTCCGAGGTCGGCGGCCAGGTCCAGACCGCCGTACGAGAGCAGCGAGCACGCCGGCGCAGAGGCGATCTCGAATGCGTTGAGCACGCCCCGCGCGGACTCGATGGTGCAGTCCAGGCTAATGCCGCGCGCCCGCTCGGCGACCCACGCGACCTCGCCGGCCGATTCCACCTTGGGGATGCGAATCCCCGAAACCTTTCCCGCGAGCGCGGCGAGGTCGCGCTCGCATTCCGGGGTCTGGGCTCGGTTCACGCGCACCCAGCAGGTTCGGGTGGCCGCGACCTCGGCCACCATCTCGCGCGCGCGGTTCTTCAGGTTGGCGGGCACCGCGTCCTCCAGGTCGAGCAGCACGGCGTCCGCTCCCACGTCGAACACCTTGCGCAGGAGCTTCTCGTCGTGTCCGGGCGCGAAAAGCCAGCTCCGCGGCAGATCGATCTCAGACACGCGGTTCTACAGGTCGCGCGAACGGCTCGTCCTGCGCCGGCAGGGGTGAGTTGACCGCGAGGTGGACCGTCGCCTCGCTGCCGCCGTTCCAGTTCCGATGCGGAACCCCGGCGGGAAACACGACCAGCGTCCCTGGTTCCGCGGTGTACGCCTCCCCCTCGATCTCGAGGCTCATCGTGCCGCTCAGGATGTAGAAGAGCTGATCGACGACGTGGGTGTGCATCCCCGCGGGCGAACCATCGCCGGGAGGAGTCTTGATGCAGTTGACGCTGCAGCTCGTCGCGCCCGAGTCCCAATCCAACAACGGTTGGGTCACTCGTTCGCCGGTCGCGGCCAGCCGCGCGAAATCGACCTTGCGCAAGTACTCCAAATCGGCCCTCCTGTCTTGATTGGTGCGCCCTGCGCGCGCCCGGCTAATGGTGCGGCCTGCGCACGCGCGGCTAATGGTGCGCCCTGCGCGCGCCCGGCTTAATGGTCTTCACGGACGAGCTGGCGGGCGATGATGGTCCGGAGGATGTCGTTGGTGCCCTCCCCGATCGCCATCAGGGGTGCATCACGATAGAAACGCTCGATCTCATACTCCGTCGAATAGCCGTAGCCGCCGTGGATCCGCATCGCCTCG
>DATBZR010000010.1:0-8483 GCA_036513095.1 Candidatus Dormiibacterota bacterium
TCTGGCCCTGCTCGACGGAAATGATGCCGGCCCGCACGATCTCCGCCATGTACGCGGCCTCGTTGAGCCCCAGGCCAAGCGTTGCCGCGGTGAAAGCGCTGATGAGCAGGTTGGTGCTTTCCTGCCAGTGCAGCGGAGTGCCGGGAATGCCGATTCCGATGTGCGGGAGGACCGTGTTCAGGTTGAACCAGAAAAAGATCTGGACGAGCACCGGGGTGCCGCGGAAGAACCAGATGTAGATCCAGCTCACCAACGACATCACCGGGCTGGGTGAGAGCCGCATCACGGCCAGGACGATGCCGAGCACGATGCCGATAACCATCGCCAGCACCGTGAGCTCCAGAGTGATCACGATCCCTTCCAGGATCAGCCTGCCGGAGAGCCACCTCCAGACCTCATCCCAGCGGAGGTCGGGTGCCGTCGCAAACGTGTAGACGACATCGCCGGCGAAGGCCAGGACCAGCGCACCGGAGACCCACCGCCACGGGTGGCGAACCGGTATCGCCTTGATCGCCTCCGGCCGCGGGCCAGCTTGCGAGCCGGGCACCGGCGGTCCGGAGGCGATGTCGGTCACTTCAACTTATAAGGTCGTATCTCAGTACGACGGCACGCACGTCGCGCCGATCGAGTTGTTGTTGTTGAGCGCCACGTCTGCACTGGTGATGGCGCCGTCCGACACGTTCCAGTTCTTGAGGATGTTGCTGTAATAGTCGTTGTTGTCGATCAGGTACTTGAGCGCGTCGGTGATGGGCTTCTCCAGCGGGCTGCCCTTCACCATGGCGATGCCGTACGGCGCGACGCTGCAGGGCTGGCCGCCGATCTTGAGCTTGCCGCCGGACTGCTTGACCTGGAAGTCGGCGACCGGTTGGTCCAGCCATCCGAAGTCCGCGCGGCCCGAAAGCAGCGCCGAGTTGGCGTCGGTCTGGGTTCCGAAGCTCAGCACCTTGATGTCCTTGCCTGCCGGACAGTTGTCCTTGTCGCCGGAGATCGGCGTGCCGCCAACCGACTGGCCCATGTAGCCCCAGGCGTCCGACTCCTCAGTCGTGCCTGATTCGACTGCGACCGTGTGCCCGCACATGTCCGCCGCCGAGCTGATCGTCGCGCCGCCGACCTTGACGATCCAGGCCTCTCCGGCCTTGTAGTAGGTGACGAAGTCGATGCCGTTGTCCTCGCGCGTTTGCGTGGGACTCCAGCTCGAGATGCTGAACGAGTAGCGCGGCTTGTCGCCGCCCGCGACCTCGCTCGGAGTGCTGGCCTTGAGCTGGGCGATGATGTCGTCGAAGGTGACGTTGTTGAACGTGCAGACCAGACCCATGACTTTGCAGATCGCATTGCCGAGGTCGATGTCCCAGCCCGAGATGGCGCCGGTGTTGGGATCGATGAACTCGTTAGGCGCGTAGGTGGCGTCCGTGGCGATCTGAATCGGCCCCGAAACCGTCGACGGGACCTCGCTCGCGATGCTGGCGACCTTGCCAGGCCCGCCTGACGTGGCGGTCGGGGTCGATGACCCTCCGCACGCGGCCAGCGTGAAGGCGACCACGATCGCCATTGACGATGTCGTTCGTATCTTCATCACAATCCTCCCCTTGGCCTGCGGTGTCCGGTCTCGGCCCGAATTGTAATTCCCCCAATTTGCCTGTGCTTAACGGCACGTCGTAGGCTGCTCGCGTGCCGTGGCTCGTTATCACCGACCCGTTCCCGCCGGGCTTCTTCCTGGGTCCCCTTCAGATTCGCTTCTACGGTCTCGCCTACGCCGTCGCGTTCCTCGTGGGCACCGCCGTAGCCACGCGGCACCTCGAGCGGAAGGGGATTTCCTCGAACGTGTCCGGGAACATCGCTTTCTGGACCATCGTGTTCGGGCTGATCGGAGCGCGGCTCTATTACGACGTCCAGTCAGGCTGGTGGTTCTACCTCACGCATCCGCAGCACATCTTTGCGTTCTGGGAAGGAGGGATGGCATTCTTCGGCGGGATCTTCGCCTCGTTGATCGTCCTGCTCGTGATGGCGCGCCGCCACCACATCCCCTTCTGGGACCTGCTGGATGCAGGCGTTCTATTTGCCGCCGCCGGCCAGCCGATCGGCCGGCTGGGCAACGTGATGAACGGAGAGATACTGGGCCCGCCCTCCAACCTGCCCTGGGCGATCCGCTACACCAACCCGGCCTCGATGGCGCCGCACCTGGGCGTTGCCTACACGCCGGCCAACCTGTACGAAGCGATCGGCACGCTGCTGATCCTCGCGGTGCTCCTCTATCTTCGGCGGCGCGGGGTGCCTCCAGGAATCCTGGGTTTGACCTATCTCGTGCTCTATCCGGTCAGCCAGCTGATCCTGTTCGAGTGGCGCACCGACTACGAAACCCCGGTCATCCTGTGGGGCCTGAAGCAGGCCCAGCTCACCTCAGTAGCGATGCTGCTGACAATCGTCCCGATCTTTTTCCTCTTCTGGCTTCGCACGCGGCCCAGGGGCGAGGTCGGCCTGCACTCCGAAGATATGATCCGGGCTTGACCCGTCGCTCGAGATGCGTCGATCTCCGTTCTCACGTTACGTCTCGAGCTGGTCGCTCGTGCACCCGCGCACTGATTAGAGGACGAAGGTTGTGAGTCGAGTTCGGATCGCCGTGCTGGTCGGCGTGCTTGTCGTATTTGGGGTGGTCGGTGGGGTGATCATCCGGGCCAACCAGCATCAAGGTGGCCAGAACGTGACCTTCAACGTCACTGTGACCGGCGCCAGGACAATGTCGCCCAGCAGCCTGTCCGCCCACGTGAACGACACCATCACGGTCAACATCACCAGTGACACGGACGGCGAGGTGCACCTGCACGTTTACGACATCGCCTTCGACACCAAGGCGGGCCAGACGGTCAGCCACACGTTCAAAGCCGACAAGACGTGCGGCTGCGACATCGAGTGGGAGAGCACCACCACCCCACTCGGCTCGCTTACGGTGAGTCCATGAGCTCGACGGCCATCCTTCTCCACGGCTTCGGGCAGCGGTACGACCTTCCGATCTCGCTCGCGCTCTATCTATATGCGGCGGCCGGCGTGGTCGTCATCTCGTTCGTGCTGGTTGTCCTGTTCACCGGCGACCAGGTGGGCGCCAAGGCGCTGCAGTACCCGCGCCGGCCGGCGCACACCCTGGCCGCAATCGCGCGCACGCCGTGGCCCTGGATCGCTGGTGGCGTGATCGGGGTCGCGGGCCTGCTGGCCATCGTGATCACCGGCCTGTTCGGCTCTTCCAACCCGTTGTACAACCCCGCCGAGTACCTGACCTGGATTTACTTCTGGGCCGGCCTGTTCATCGTCTCGGGGCTCGTCGGAAATCTCTGGTACCTGGTCAACCCGTGGGCCGCCGTCTACAACGCGGTCAACCGGCTCGTGCGTCTTGGCCCGGTGTGGAAGCTGCCCAAAGTCGGAGTCTGGCCGGCGGCCGCGGCTTACCTCTCTTTCGCCTGCCTTGAGCTCACCACCGGCATGGCCAACCGACCCTGGCTCGTCGCCATCCTCGCTCTTGTTTATTCGGCGGTGACTCTCGGTGGGATGGTCCTGTTCGGCCGCGACGAGTGGCTGGAGCACTGCGAAGCGTTCACCGTCCTCTTTGGCATCGTCGGCCGCTTCAGCCCAGTCGAGGCTGAGCGGGACGAAACGGGTCGCATCAGCATGGTTTACCTGCGGCCGTGGGGGGTTGGGCTCCTCAAGCCGTCACCGACGGGCTGGGATCGCGTCGTCTTTGTGATCCTGATGCTGTCGACGCTGGCCTTCGACGGAATCCTCGCCACGCCCTCGTGGCAGGACTTCAACATCGCGCTCGAGCCCATCTGGCTGCCCATGGGCGCCTTCGGCTTCTTTTTCGTGAAGACGCTGGGCTTGCTCCTGCTCTCGGTCGCATTCCTGCTCGTGTTCATCACGTTCATGGAGCTCGTCGTCTACCTCGGCAGGCGCAGCGTGGACTTGAAGGCGACGGTCTCGGCTTTCGCGCTCACGCTCGTTCCCATCGCGCTCGTCTACAACGCCGCACACAACTACAGCTACGTGGTCGTGCAGGCCCAGGGTTTGATCCCGCTGCTCAACGACCCGTTGCAGAAGGGCTGGCATCTCTGGCCTGCGGTGGCGGGGTTCACGCCCAGCTTCGCGCTCGCCCAGGCGTCGACGGTGTGGTACGCGCAGGTGGTGCTGATCGTCCTCGGCCACGTGATCGCGGTGTACCTGGCGCACCTGCGGGCCGGAGAGCGCTTCCGCACCGCCCAGCGCGCGCTGCTCAGCCAATACCCCATGCTGCTGCTGATGGTGATGTACACCATGACGAGCCTGTGGATCCTTGCCCAGCCCATCACCAGGGAGGCTTGATGAGCGCCAGGCCGCCGCGTACGCGGCCTGTAAGGAAGCCGGTCTCCAACACGCCATCGTGGGTCGCGCCACTGGCGGTGGTCGCCGCCATCGCCTTGCTGGTGGTCGCGTTCCTGGTCGTCCGTTGGTACACGACACCTTTACCCCCAGCTCCCCTCAACGTCGACGCAACCTCGCAGGTGCTGTCGAGCATCGCGGGCCTTCCGCAGTCGGAGCTCGATGCGGTTGGCGCCGGCAGCGCTAACAATCTCATCAAGCCTGTGTCGGGAACCCCACTGACAGGCCCGAACGGTCACCCCGAGGTGTTCTACCTGGGCGCCGAGTACTGCCCGTACTGCGCAGCCGAAAGGTGGCCGATGATCATCGCGCTGTCACGCTTCGGCGCCTTCTCCGGCCTCAAGACCACATCCTCATCGTCAAGCGACGTCTACCCCAACACGCCCACTTTCACGTTCCACGGCGCGACGTACACCAGCCAGTACGTCGACTTCGCGTCGGTCGAGACGACCGACCGCAACCGCAATCCCCTGGAGTCTCCGACCTCGGCTCAGCAGGCGCTCGCGAACCAGTACAACACCTCCGGATCCATACCGTTCGTCGACCTCGGCAACCGCTACGCGATTTCGGGCGCCATGTACCTGCCCGACGTGCTCAGCGGGATGACCTGGGCCGCGGTCGCAGATGCGCTGGCCCAACCGAGCTCGCCGCAGGCGAAAGCGATCCTGGGGTCGGCCAACCTCATCACGGCGGCAATTTGCAAGCTCACCGCGGACCAGCCGGCGTCTGTGTGTTCGTCTTCAACGATCCAGAGCATCGAGAAGACTCTCGGCTAGATGCGGTGGCAGCTGCTGGCTTTCGCAGCCGGCGTCGCGGGCCTCGGGGTCTCGATCTACCTGACCTTCGTGCACTACTCCTCGATCCCGCTGGCCTGCCCAGCCAACGCGGTCGTCAATTGCGAGCAGGTCCTCTTGAGCTCTTACGGGGTGATCGGCGGCTCCTCGGTTCCGACCTCCGCGGCGGGAATCGTGTGGTTCGGCGTGAGCGCACTCCTTGCGGCGGGGCTGCTCGTGGGCCGTGGTGGGCTCGCGCGGTTTCAGATGGCGTGGGCGGCCCTGGGCCTGGCCACGGTGCTGTTCCTGGTCTACGTCGAGATCGTCCAGCTCGGCGCGGTCTGCGTCTGGTGCACCGCGGCCCACCTCCTGGTGCTTGTGATCTTCCTGGTCTCCCTGCCGAGGCCGAACGAGGGTAGGGTCAGGTCGTGATCGGCTGGCCAGTCGACCTGACCGTTTACGCGGGCCTGGTCGTGCTATTCCTGGGGCACGCGTGGCTTGCCGGCACGGTGGCCGACGCACAGCGGAAGCACACCCTCTATTTCGGTCTGGGGCTGGTCGTGTTGTGGGTGGCCCTCGAGACGCCGCTCGACACCATCAGCGACTACTACCTGGACAGCGTTCACATGCTGCAGCACGTGCTGCTGGGCTTCGTCGCTCCCCCGCTGATGCTGCTTGGCCTCTCACCCCAGATGGTCGAGGGGATCGTGCGAGTGCCCGGGGTTCGGGCCATGACAGAGCCCGTGCCGGCGCAGCTCATCGCGGGGCTGGTGATGATCGTCTGGCATTTCCCTCCGCTTTACGACGCCACCCTCTACTCCAGCCCGCTCCACGTGGTGGAGCACGTGATGTTCATCGGGGCGGGGCTCGTGATGTACTGGCCGATGCTCGAAGCCACTTCAGAACACGCACGCTGGCACATGTCGCCCGGCGCCAAGCTGATCTACATGCTCGTGGCGACCCTGCCGCAGGACGGCGTCGCCCTCGCCCTGATCTTCTCCCGCGTGCCGTTTTACGAGTTCTACACGCACGCGCCGAGGCTCATCCCATCCCTCACGCCGTTGATCGATCAAACCGTGGCCGGCGCGGTTCTGATGGTGCTCGGTAAAGCGACGCTTGCGGTGGCGGCGATCGCCATCTTCGTGCGCTGGTTCGGAGGCGAGCAGCGGGCCGATGAGGTTGCCACGCCGAGCCTACAATCCGGTGGGGTGCTGTGAAGTACTACGAGAGCATTCTCGACATCGTCGGGAATACGCCGTTGGTCCGCCTGTACAAAGTCGCCAAGGGCCTCTCATCCGCCTATCAGTCGGTGTCGAGGACGTGGCGGACCTGATCGCCGACCTCGAATCAGCGCTGGCCTAGACTTTCGCCTGTGCCGCCCCGCGAGCTGCCCAGCCGCACCCTGTATCAAGGACGTGACCGCGCCGCGGCGCGATCTTTTCTCCACGCGATCGGCCTGACGAACGCAGACATCGACAAGCCGTTCGTCGGCGTGTCCAACGTCTGGACGGAAACGATGCCTTGCAACTTCGGCCTGCGCGACCTTGCGGTCCCTTTGAAGTCGGGCATCCGGGCGGCAGGCGCGAACCCGATGGAGTTCAACACGATCGCCATCTCCGACGGCATCACGATGGGGACCGAGGGGATGAAAACCTCGCTGGTCAGCCGCGAGGTGATCGCCGACTCCATCGAGCTGGTCGGACGCGGCCACATGTTCGACGCCATGTGCGGCCTGTGCGCCTGCGACAAGACCATCCCGGCCACCGCCATCGCGCTGGCGCGCCTCGACCGACCCGGCGTGCTCCTTTACGGCGGCTCGATCATGGCGGGGTTGTTTCGCGGGAAGCAGGTCGCCGTGGGTGATGTTTATGAGGCGATCGGCGCGGCGGCTGCCGGCAAGATCAGCGGCACGGATCTTGCAGAGATCGAAGCGGTCGCATGCCCGGGAGCGGGGGCCTGTGGAGGCCAGTACACCGCGAACACGATGTCGATGGTCATGGAGGTGATCGGCCTGTCACCGGTCGGCTTCAACTCGATCCCGGCGATGGATCCGAACAAGCACCGCGCGGCCGAGAGGATGGGCCGCGTCGTGATGAACGCGCTCGAGGAGGACCTGCGACCGTCGCGGATTCTCACTCGGCGGGCATTCGACAACGCGATCGCGGCCGTGGCGGCAAGCGGCGGCTCAACCAACGCAGTGCTTCACCTGCTCGCGCTCGCGCGCGAGGTGGGAGTCGACCTGGCGATCGACGACATCGACCGGATCAGCCGGCGAACTCCTTTGCTGTGCGACCTCAAGCCAGGTGGGCGGTTCGCCGCCGTTGAGCTCCACCGCGCCGGCGGAATCGCGCTGCTGACGAGGCGGCTGATCGAGGGGGGCTTCATCGACGGGGATGCGCTCACCGTGACCGGTCGCTCGCTTGGCGAGGAGTGCGAGTCTGTGACCGAGACCGCAGGCCAGGAAGTCGTGGCGCCGCTGTCTCGTCCGCTTCGCGCCGAGGGCGGCCTGGTGGTGCTGCGCGGAAACCTCGCCCCCGATGGAGCGGTCGTCAAGATCACGCAACACACACCGACCACGCATCGCGGGCCGGCGCGGGTCTTCAATCGAGAGGAGGACGCTTTCGCGGCCGTCTACGCCGGTCGGATCAAAGCAGGCGACACGGTGGTGATCAGGTATGAAGGACCGAAGGGCGGGCCGGGCATGCGCGAGATGCTGCTGGTGACGGCCGCGATCGTCGGCGAGGGGCTTGGCGACTCGGTGGCGATGGTCACAGACGGTCGGTTCTCTGGAGCGACTCAAGGACTGATGGTCGGGCACGTCGCGCCGGAGGCGGCGGTGGGCGGCCCGCTGGCCGCGCTTGAGGATGGCGACATCATCGAGATGGACGTGGACAGCCGCCGGCTGGCGGTGGAGGGAGTCGACATCGCCGCGCGCCTGAAGAGCTGGTCGCCGCCGGAGCCGCACTACCGCAAAGGCGTGCTGGCGCGCTACGCCCTGCTGGTGGGCTCGGCCTCCGAAGGGGCGATGCTCAAGCCCTAGCTCGCGCGTCTGGCGCCAAACGTGCGGAATATGGAGCTTTGAATCGCTCGTTTGGCGCCAGAGATGCGGAATCCAGGCCGTTCACCTGACCGCGGGAAGCCACTCCTGCCGGCGCGATTCGAAGGCGCCGATCTCGGAGGTGTGCCTTTCCACCAACCCGATCTCGTCCAGGCCCCCGAGCAGGCACTCGCGCGCGAACGGGTCGACGGCGAACCGGTAGGCGAAGCCTTCGCCGCGCACCTCCTGCTTCTCGAGGTCGACGGTCACCT
>DATBZR010000011.1:0-8511 GCA_036513095.1 Candidatus Dormiibacterota bacterium
CATGACTGGCCCCTCCGCCGGTCGTTCCCGGATAACTGGCCGGACAGGGCTGTTGCCCGACCCGAAAGGGTGCTGACGCGGGTTAGGTGAGCCTGTGCAGAAACACTGACAACGACCCGGAACCGAAGGACAAGTTGGACAACATGACGACCACAACCCCGGCAGCGCCAGCATCAGCGTCGTTGTCGGGTGTCGCCGTGTTGAACGGACCGGAGGACGGACCCACCGACTGGTTTGCGATCGACTGGCAGACCATCGAGCAGGACGTACGGCGTCTACGACAGAGGATCTTCACATGCTTGCTTGAGCCGGATGCGGTGAAAGTCGCAAGTCCGGTTCTGAGGGGGGCCGGGCGCAGTAATGCGCCCGGCCTACCCGACCCTCAACCCGACAGCTGACGACACGCCCGACTCCAACGACCTTAAATAATCGCGGGCACTAAGTATCTTCCAAGCCGTTCATGGTCTTGGTTATTCGGCGTGTCGTTGGCCTTGTACCTCCTCTCATTGGCCTTCGGCTTGGTGGCGTCGCGCAGCCACAAGACAGCGGTCACTTCTCCTGGGACGCTTCGGCGAATGCTCTCTGACCACTGGACTGATGACACCGTGACCGCTAGAAACTTCGTCGCGCGGACGCGCGTGAACTCGATCGAGGCGCTCCGGCAGGGAAACAACCTGAAGACCCGATGGCTGAAGTGGTCCGTGATCATTCAGATTGGTGCCGTCATATTCCTTGCGGCTGCGGTGCTCGGGTCGGCCCGCTGAATGAAGCGCGCCGCCTAGCAATCGATGACCGGTTACCGATCCACTTGTGACACGGGAAGGCTGCGCCGGGCGGGCCTTCCGATCGGCGTGGACATCTCGATGGACAAATCCGTAATGCGGGATCTCAAGCCGTTCGACCCCAAGTCCAAGGCATTGTGGAGCGGGTAAACCCGGTACCTGGAGACGTCCTTCTGACCCGGAAGATGTCACGCCCAGCTCGCGGCTTGGCTGCCTTGGGCGAACACCCCGATGGGCCGTGCCGATGGGGTGGCGTTGCGGAGTCACTCGGCGGCGCCCACGGCTGCGGTGAGGGTGGCGATGACCTCGCCCACGTTATCGACGCAGAGCGCGTCCGCCCCCGCGTCGACGAGTTCCTCGGCGAACTCCGGCCCCGGGCACCAAGCGAGGAACTCCCGTCCGCTCCGGTGCACGATGTCAACGACGTAGTCCAGCGACCGGCGCGAGGGTTCGGGTTCGATGGTGTTGGGGCGTAGGGAGCCGCAATGCGCGGCAAGTACCTGAACATCGAGGTGTCCCGCGGCTGCGACGGCCTGGCCGATCGGGAAGTCGAGCCAGGTGAGCAGCCCGCGCGGCACGCCGGGGGCCAGTTCCCTGGTGATGTCGAGGGCGCCCGGGTCAAACGATGTGACCAGCAGCGGCCGCAGGCGTGCCTCGCGCTTGGCGACCGGCGCGAGTCGGGCCGCGGTGGTCGCGGTTCGTTCGCGGGTGGCGTCCTCCATCGACGTCTTGAGGTCGAATTCCACGCCGACGTCGGGAGGCAACGCGTCCAGCAACTCCTCCAACCAAAGGGCCCCTCGGTCTTCGGCTTGGTCGCCGGTGATGTCGGCGTAGAAGACCCCGTCAGGCTCTGCAGGGTGATGGGCGACGACGAGGATGTCATCAGCCGTCCGGCGCACATCCACTTCGAGCCACTTGACACCCAGCTCGACCGCTCCGAGGAACGAATCGAGCGTGTTCTCCGTGTACCCGTCGACGATTCCCCGGCCGCAACCGCGGTGGCCAATGATCACCGGTCCGTGTGACTCAAATACGAGATTGCTTTCCATAAAGCGCCGTCACAGTGCCGCCCACTACAGCTAGGCGACCGATGTGACGAGCCGGCTCACCTCCGCGTTCGCGCGCTCCAGATCGCCTGGGTAGTCCACCTCGAGCACGAAGAAGCCAGAAGTATCGACGGTCTTCACCCGCATTCCGTCTTCGGCGATAGCGACCTCGATGCCTCGCTCGAAGTAGTCCTGCTCGCCGCATCGCTGGAGCTGCGCGATCAGCGTCGGCTTATCCCTTGACGAGACGTAGTTGATGCCCACGGCCTCGCCCAAGCCGTCCGCGACCTGCTTCGACAGTGACTGCACGCAACCCTCGCTATCCAGCGTGTACTTGATCTCTTCCTCCTCGACGAGCTCGGTGTTGACACACACGAACGTCAGATCGGCCTCGATGAAGGGTCCGACCCGCTTAAGAATACCGGCATCGAAGACAACGTCACCGTTGAGCCACAACACACCCCCGTCAGAAGAGGAGCGCAGCGCTTTGAGCAGGCTCGCTGCGGTGTTGGTCTCGCTGTACCTCTCGTTGTAGGCGAACAGCGCGTCGGGGAAGGCGGCCATCAGGAGCTCCATGCGGTAGCCGACGACCAACGTCACGCGGGCGTCGTCGCCGAACACCTGCCAAATATTGTCGATCTGGCGCTGCAAGATGCTGCGGCCATCAGCAAGCAGCGTGAGTGCTTTCGGAGATGGCAGGCCAAGGCGCGCGCCCAGACCGGCGGCGAGAATAACAACCTGGACTGCGGGCATGCGGACCGTCCGACGTGGAAGAAGGCGGATCACTCGAGTCTCGATGAATAACTGTAGCCCGACTTCGCCGCTACCGCTCCTGCCAGTTTTACGACGGCGTCCTGTTGTCGGTAACGGCCTCGAGCCAGTGAACCAGATGATCGCGCGCCCCGACCGCGTCGTCGATCGCGGACAGGAATCGCTCGGTGCTCTCCCCGGCGGCGAGATCTCCGAAGTAGTAATGGCGCATCTTCTCCCGATCGCCACGGTGCTCGTCATGGGTCAGCCGTGCGTCCAGGCTGGACCCAAGGACCGTGATCGTTGCGGCATCGATGATGTCCGCGCAGCGGCTGAGCGGCACCTCGGCGTGCAAGTGCTCCGGTGCGTTGCGAGGGTCGGTGATGAACAGCGGCTTGTCCGTGTGGAGATAAAGGAAATCCGGCCCGACGGAGGACACATCGGTGATCAACAGATCACAACTCGGGAACACAGCGAGAATGTCGCCTTCGGTGAGTGCCTGGTGACCGGCCGCGGAGTCGCTATGGCCTGCCTCCGTCAGCAGTTGCAGGATCTGCCGGTGGGCGGCCCGCACCGGCGCATCCTGGCTGAGCGGGATGCGCGGGTGTGGCTTGTAAACCACCCGAACGTCGGGCAGGTCGAGCGCGGCGCGCACGATCGCGGGGCCGTACTTGTCCACGGAGGTGTAGTTGTTCGAGGCGGTCTCGTCCTCCCACGTCGGGGCGTACAGCACGGTCCGCCGGTCGGTAGGTGGCAGAACGGCGGGCGGCCGCAGGTCGAGCTGCGGCCGCCCGACAAGCACGAGCTTCGTCTCGTCGAACCCGATGAGGCTGGCCTTATACCGATGCACAGCGGCCTGCCCCGCAACGAAGACGCGGTCGTAGGCCTTGGCCTGGTTGCTCGCCATGCAGAACTTGTCGCTCTCACCATGGTTGAGGTGTACGTGCAGCATCCTGCGGGCACTGAGAGAACGGAAGTTCAGCGTGGAGTTGTTGACGTACACGGCGACCTTGTAGTCGCCGCCACCGTAGAGGTCGACCACATCGCCCTCGGCGGGAACGAGAACGCAGCGCAGCTCCGTCATCGCGCGAACCTCGGCGTAGGTGGATGCATCGCTGGTCAAGACCAACACCCGGTGCCGCCCGTCGAGCCGCTCGAAGACCGGCAGCCACTGCCTGAGCTGGTACAGCCGCGCGGGTTCATCCGCGAAATACACCACGACCTCGGCGTGCACTGGTTCACCCGGCGTGTACCCGGCCGGTCCTAGCACCGCCGGACCCTCCGGCCACCATGCGGGTCCTCGCCAACAGGCGGCTGCACAGCTGGAAAGTTCCGCGCCACTGGCACGGCCCCTTGCGGATAACCCGGCGTTGCGCCCACGTACCAGCCCCCATCCGAGCCAACAGCGACACCTGCCCAGACCCGCGCCGCCGTCGCAGATGGAGAGCGCGGTCTAGGAGGCATCTCGATGGGTTGCGAATCTCGGCACCCCAAATCATGTTAGGCGTTCGCCTCCCCCACTGGGTTTGGGTGGGGTCGGCATTTGATTAGCGATACGCAGTCGGCCCCCGACGTCCGCGCGTCGCTCTCTGTGGCGTGCGGCGGCATGATGTGGCTAACCAGCGTGCTGGCGTTCGACACACCCACCACGAACGTGACGCCCGTGCGCGCTGTTGTCGCGTCCGCGGAAGTGATCGGCGTACACCTGTGCCTTTGAGTACGACTCAGTGGACGATTTCCCCAACGAAAACGATCCGTCCATCCGGGGGGACCGGCTCACCGTTTCAACGGACAGCTAACGGTCGCAAGCCACGCTGTCAGGTGGGGCAACACAGCCCTAAGTTCATCGCCGTGGACGTTCACGCGAGCAATCGCACGAGCGGCTGCAGTCGCGTTGTAGGCGGCAGCAAAGCCGACGCACTCGAACAGGGGAACGTCTGACCGGCTGTCCCCAATCGTGGCGCACGACTTGCTGTAGAGGCCGAGACGAGCCGCCGCGGCGAGGGCGTAGTCCCGCTTCGTGTACTCATCGGAGTGCGCCGTGACCTCGCCCGTGTGGCGCCCCTCGAGGACCTCCAAGCTCGGCCCGCAAGTGCCGTGTAAGCCGAACCTCTCACAGAGGTACAGACCAACGGACTCCCACGCGAGGGCGGCCAACAATGGAACCAGCCATTGTTCCCGGCAACAATCAACGACCGGTAATGCCGCTCACTAGGGCACCTGGCCGTAGGGCGGGTCCCTGTCCACGAATTCGAATGTGACCTCTCCGAAACGGACGACGCCAGGGAGCTTCACGCTGTGGCCGACTGACCAAACGCAGTCGCCTCGTTCGCTGCGCGGGTCGTCGCCTTCGCCCGACGATCGGCTGAGGGGACCGGCCAAGGCCCCGTCGTCGACGCGGTCGTCGTCATTCGAGGCCATCCTTGGATCAGACAGTGGAACAGTCTCACACGGTTGACGCGAAAAGGAAGTGCCAGCCGAACCACCACCATGCCGCGATGATTCCCACTCGGATGATGCGTGAGGTCATCACCTGGGCGAGCATGTCGTCAAGCGGCGCCACCCGGTCCGGTTTCCGCTGGGCATAAATTTCTAGGGCCAGCATGAGCGCGACGATGGCGAGGTAACCCGCGATGGTTACGTCCCGGGTCACGGCCGGCTCCACACTCGTAGCAAGCCAAGGCCGCCAAGCAACCACAATCCAACGAAGATGATGTGACCTACCGGCTTAGAGACGAACGGGTCAAGCAGGAAAGACACGGTGGGGAATTCCTGCTCCGCTGCCGGTGACGTCCTACTGAGAATGAAGGCGAGCGCCTCCCACAGACACAGCATGGCGGCAAGAACCGACCAGGCCACAGCGGACGCGCGGGTCGCACTGGCCGGCCGGCCCGGGCGAGGCGGATCGGGAACCCAGGCGAGTAGGAGCACGGTCACCCCCACCACAATCATCCCGAGGAGATGAAACCAACTATGCCGGGGCGCAACAACGAGGAATGCCCCGAGCGCGCCGGTGATACTGAGGATGAGCCATTTGGGTGCGGTCACAGGCCGCTTGAGCAGGCGAATCCGTCCGCCGGTCAGTTCGTCAACGACGAGCATGGCAACGAGAAGGGCGAACAGGATCCCGTCCACCCACGCCCCACGCCAGAACGCGAGGCTGGCTATGATGGCGAGCCCGATTGTCCAGAACACGACACCGCGATTCCATCGGACGCTCGGACCTTTCCCTACGGAGGTGCTCACTTGCCCAGACTAGAGTTCCGGGTGCACAGCACCGCCGAAGACTTCTCTGACGTCCAATTCGCTCTCAGCCGAAAACGGTTCTGTTGCAGCGACGCCCTGCCCACCCGTCTGACACCGGGATTATCACCAGTGCCAGGATCGATGCGCGGTACCCAGGCCGCCAGTCTGTCGCACTCTTCTACCCATTCCTGGAACGAGATGCGGCGACGATGATCGGCTTCGTGCCCATTACCGGAAGGTGCCCGCAGAGGTGTGGTCTGCAGGACAGGAATCGGTCGCCCGTCTTCGGAAGCGGATCCCGTTGCGACGATCGTCAGGGTCGCGTTCCAACTGCCCTTTGTGCCGCGCGAGCGTCCGGTTGCCACTTACGGGACGTTACCGCGGTAAAAGTATGAGCCGCCGTCCCTCCTGCTGGCCCTAGGCCCAGTCAGCCTCGAACTCGTCGTTCGTTACGAGGTGTCCGTCCAGTCCGTATGTGGCACTGCCGACGAGTTCTTGTGCGCCAGAACTCCTTCGCCCACCTGAGGCCCGGGGGCCGTCGCACGCTCCGCCGACTACGCTGACCCGCGTGCAGGTGATCCGGGAGCTGAGGGAACTCCTGCGACTTCGCGACTTCCGCAAGCTCTTCGCGGTCCGCCTGGTGAGCCAGACCGGCGACGGGATGTTCGAGGTCGGTCTCGCGACCCTCTTCTTCTTCTCCCCGGAGAATGCGAGCACGGCCACCGGCGTCGCCGAGGCCTTCGCGGTCCTGCTGCTCCCGTTCACGGTGGTCGGCCCCTGGGCCGGCGTGCTCCTCGATCGCTGGCGCCGCCGTCAGGTGCTGTTCGTCGGCAATCTCGCGCGGGTCGCGATCACGCTCGCCATCGCGCTCATCCTCCTGACCAGTGGCCTCGGCCCCGCGGTCTACGTGCTGGCGCTCGTCAACCTCTCGATCAACCGCTTCCTGCTCTCGGCGCTGTCGGCCTCGCTCCCGCGCGTCGTCGTCGGCCGGCTGCTGCTCACGGCCAACTCCCTGACGCCCACCCTCGGCGCGGCCGCCGCGATCGCCGGCGCCGCTGCCGGCTTCGCGCTGGGCCTCGTCCTCGAGCCGGGCCGGGCCGGAGCAAGGACGCCACGATCCTCGCGGTCGCCGCGCTCGTCTTCGCCGCCGCCTCCGCGCTCGCGACCCGCATGGGCCGCGACCTGCTCGGACCCGACACCCGAGCCGACGCCGAGGCCATGCGGCGCGCGCTGCACGCGCTCGGCCGCGGCCTGGTCGACGGCGCACGCCACCTGCGCCGGCGCGGCACCCCGGCCCGGGCGCTCGCCGTGATGGCGACGCACCGGTTCGTGTACGGCGTCGTCTTCATCGCGAGCATCCTCATCTCCCGCAACCTGCTCGAGGACCCGGCAAACGCGTCCGCCGGCCTGAGGACGTTCGGGACGGTGCTCGCCGCCTCCGCCGTCGGGTTCGCCCTCGCCGTCGTGCTGACCCCGGTGCTCAGCCCACGCACGGGACCGCACGTCTGGATCGTGTACTGCCTCGTGCTGGCCGCGGCGAGCCAGTTCCTGCTCACGGCGACGATCGCCCGTTGGGCCGTACTCGCCGGTGCGGCCGCGCTCGCCCTGGCCGCCCAGGGCGCGAAGATCGCGGTCGACACGATCGTCCAGC
Source organism: Candidatus Dormiibacterota bacterium (assembly GCA_036513095.1). Classification (GTDB taxonomy): domain Bacteria; phylum Chloroflexota; class Dormibacteria; order Dormibacterales; family Dormibacteraceae; genus Palsa-870. The sequence continues at coordinate 7,476 of DATBZR010000011.1, forward strand.
GGGACACGGACGACGCCTTCCGCGGCCGCGCGTTCGCGCTGTACGACGTCCTCTACAACGCGGCGTTCGTCGGAGCCGCGGCCCTCGCGGCCCTCGTCCTGCCCGACGCCGGGTACTCGCGGGCGGTCTTCGCCGCGCTGGCGCTCGTCTACCTCGCAACCGCCGCCATCTACCGGGCCCGGTCGCGACGGGGCGCTCTCACCGCGACCAGCATCTGAGCGCTCGCGTGGGTTACCCGCGAACGCCCCCGGCCCTCATCGGGGCTGCGTCGCCCACCACTCGAGCAGGGCCGCCCGGGCCTCGGCCTCGTCGAGCGGCCCGCGATCCGGGCGCAGCTCGAGCAGGAACTTGTACGTGCGCCCGACCAGCGGTCCCGGCGGCACGTCAAGGATCGCCATGATCTGCTCGCCGTCGAAGCTGGGCCGGATCGCCGCGAGCTCCTCGTGCTCGCGCAGCACCGCGATGCGCGCCTCGAGAGAGCCATAGGCGTCCAGCAGCGGGTCGAACGAGGGCATCAGGCTCGCGTAGTCCAACGACAACTCGTCCCCCTTCCGAAGGGTAGCCATCGTGTGGTCCTGAGTAGGGTCACGGGCGTAAGAGCTCGTCGGCGGCGTTCCGTTAGGGATCGCTCAGCGGGACGCAAACGCACTCTGTCCGCGGCATAGAACGGACGTTTTCCCCGGCTGCTCCGCCTCCAGCGAGTCGGTTGCGCTCAAAGGGCCACAGTCGTGTCGGCGGGTGTCAGCGCGACGTTCGTCGTCGGGGTCAGGACCCGGCTGTGTCTCAAGAGGGAGTCCTGGGCGCCCCCGGTGGGCGCGGCTTTGCGGCGGCCTCCTCACGGGCCAGGAACGTGCCGAGCTCTCCGATGGTGCTCATCAACGGCGCAGGGAACACAACCGTGGTGTTCTTGTCGACGCCGAGCTCAACGAGGGTCTGCAGGTTACGCAGCTGCAACGCCAGTGGGTGGGCCATCATGATGTCCGATGCGTCGCCCAGCGCTGCGGCGGCCAGGTGCTCGCCCTCGGCGTTGATGATC
>DATBZR010000012.1:0-2958 GCA_036513095.1 Candidatus Dormiibacterota bacterium
GAGAACGCATCGAAGACAACCCCGACCTTGAACGTCACTAGACCGAACAGCCCTTTCACATCCGTCAGATCCACCATCCAGATGTGATTCGAGCGCCGCGCCCTCACGGCTCGCGGGACCGTCGAGGCCGCCTCCGGCATCCGAGGCGATGGCCGCCGCTCGCTGCGGATCCGTCCCACCGTCCTCGCCGAGAGCTTCCAGCCCGCGCGCGCCAGCGTCCGTGCGATCAGATCGTTCCCGCCGAACCCGGCCAGCTCCATCGTCTTGACTACGGCTCTGACCACGTCGGCGAAGCGGCGGACGGGAGGATCCGTGGCGACGAGGGGACGGGCGACCTCGCGGTCAGCACCCGCTTCCACCTCCCACCTTGCGATCGTCTCTGTTGACACCCGAAACATCTCAGCTGTCTCGCGCTGCGACAGGCCAAGGAAGCTCCTGATACGCAGGATCCGGAAGCGCTCCTCGGGCGCGTAATGCGGGCGATGGCGTTCGGGCACCTTGTCCCAGCGCGCCCCGAGGATCCCGGCCGCCTCGCGCGTCACGCTGAGAAGCAGGGCCTGCTCCTCAGCCTTTTCAAACATCCTCGCCGCTGTCACACCGGATTCCCGCAGCCGACCGAGGGCCGAGCCGAGAGCGAGGCCGAGAAGATGTGTGGCTCGCAGGAGGGCGGGAAGGGCAGCCGGGCCGAGCGAACAGCCTCGGACACCATGGACAGAACTGCCGCGCCGAATTGGCCGTAAAGAGCGCATTAGGGGCTCCCGCCCCGAGAGAATGCCCGTCTACGCGCAGGGATTGAGAAAGAAATCGAGGGCGCGACGCTGATCTTTACGCGCCACAGCGATCCGGCAATTCCCATTGCCGCCCTACAACGTAAGACTTCGCAGCCTCAGACGCGTAGTGCGTCGCGTGATGAGAGTGGCCTTGCGCGACGTGAGCGTGGTGCGCGGCTTCCTTGTGGTGCCGTGTGGCGTGCTCGTGGGGTAAGCTAACGAAGGAGGAGTCGTCATGAAAGGCTTTGTTCAAGATATCGAGCGTCTCGCCGTCAAGAATACCGACTTTCGCCAGGTACTTTACACGGCAAAGCACTGCCAGCTCGTCGTCATGGCGCTAAAATCCAAGGAAGAGATCGGGGCTGAAGTCCACAAGCTCGACCAGTTCTTTCGCGTGGAGGAGGGGACCGGTGAGGCGGTTCTCGATGGTGTTCGGACGGCGATCCGGGCGGGCTTCGCGGTAGTCGTCCCGGCTGGGACGAATCACAACATCATCAATACCGGTACTGTTCCGTTGAAGCTCTATACGCTCTATGCGCCGCCGAATCATCGGGACGGCGTCGTCCACCGTACCCGCCACGACGCGGAGGCCGACAGCGAACACTTCGACGGAAAAACGACGGAATAGCGAGTGGAGTGCGCGCCGGCCTGATCTCCGCAGGAGCGCCCGTGTTGAGTTCCTCGGTTGCCCCATAGGCGGGCGGGGCCCAGCCATCCGCTGCAGCTCACTCGGCCAGCCATTGCGCATTCCGGGAGTTCATCGCCCTCTGAGGCGGCCCGGGGAGCGGAGTGGGAGCATTGGACGGACATGAGAGGTCGACGACCCCCGCCGACAAAGAAGGAGGCTCACAATGAGTACGATTACGACGAAAGACGGTACACAGATCTATTACAAGGACTGGGGGACAGGACAGCCTGTGGTGTTCAGCCACGGCTGGCCCCTCAGTGCCGATAGCTGGGAGGCTCAGATGGTGTTCCTGGCCTCCAACGGCTATCGCTGCATTGCCCACGACCGTCGCGGCCATGGCCGATCAAGCCAACCCTGGGGCGGCAACGAGATGGACACCTATGCTGACGATCTCTCGGCACTCATCGAAACGCTCGACCTGAAGGGCACCGTCCTAATCGGTTTCTCCGCGGGCGGCGGCGAAGTTGCCCGCTATATCGGCCGCCATGGCACGAAACGGGTGGTCAAGGCCGCGCTGATCTCCGCCGTACCGCCGCTGATGCTGAAAACGGTGGCCAATCCCGGCGGCCTGCCGATTGAGGTGTTCGACAAGATCCGCTTCGGCTCCATCGCCGACCGCTCGCAGCTCTACAAGGATCTCGCCAGCGGCCCGTTCTTCGGAGCCAACAGGCCCGGCGCCAAGGTCTCGCAGGGCATGATCGACTCGTTCTGGCTCCAGGGGATGCAGGCCGGTCACAAGAACACCCTCGACTGCATCAAGGCGTTTTCCGAGACGGATTTTACCGAAGATCTCAAGAAGCTCGACGTGCCGACGCTGATCCTTCACGGCGATGATGACCAGATCGTGCCGATCGGCGCCGCGGCTCTCCGCTCATCGAAGCTGGTCAAGAACGCGACCCTAAAGATCTACGCGGGCGCACCCCACGGCCTCGCGGCCACGCACAAAGACCAGCTCAACGCCGATCTGCTGGCATTCCTTAAGACGTGAGGTCGCTCTATCGGCGCCGCCTGGTCGACCTTGACGCCGGCCTTTCTCGCCGCGTCTTCCGGCGCCCGATCGGGCGCGCGCGTGATGGTGATTTCGGCACCTGCGACGCGCTGCACGATGACCGCTTGCTGACGCGGGATCACAAACAGGAGTAAAACCATGTCAAACATCATGGGTATGCAGGGGATGCTCTACCGAACGCTCGGCAGCACGGGAGAGAAAGTCTCGGCGATCGGGATCGGGGGCTGGCATATTGGCTTGAGCGGGGTGGATGAGCAGTTGAGCATCCGCATTATTCGCACCGCCGTAGACCGCGGCATCAACTTCATGGATAACTGCTGGGATTACAACCAGGGGACCAGCGAGATCCGCATGGGCAAAGCGCTGCGCGACGGTTACAGGGACAGGGCATTTCTGATGACGAAGATCGATGGCCGATCAAAGAAAGAAGCGGGAAGGCAGCTCGACGAATCGCTCCGTCGCCTCCAGGACGACATGATCGATCTCGTCCA
>DATBZR010000013.1:0-20462 GCA_036513095.1 Candidatus Dormiibacterota bacterium
ACTACATCAATACCAAGCTGGCCGCAATGGAGGCCGCGATCGCGCGGCACGGCCTGAAGAACAGCACGACCATCATCCTGTCTGCCAAGCACGGCCAGTCGCCGAACACGCCGTCGGCGCTGACCCGGATCAACGACGGCACGATCCAGGACGCCCTCAACGCCGCGTGGCGCGCAGCCGGCCACAGCACTGACCTCGTCGCGTTCGCGATCGATGACGACGGATGGCTGATGTGGACCACCGACCGCTCACAGGCGGCAACCAACTTCGCGAAGAACTTCCTCCAGAACTACAGCGGAACCGGCACAGACATTCAGGGCAACCCGAAGTCATTCAGCAGCTCTGGCCTTCAGCCGAGCAAGATCTACGCGGGCGCCGACGCGGCGGCCTTCATGGGCGTGCCCGCGGGCGACCCTCGCGTGCCCGACCTGATCGGCGTGGCCCAGTACGGAACCGTCTACACGGGTGGCAAGGGCAAGATCGCGGAGCACGGCGGCGACAACCCGCAAGACCGTGACGTGGCTTTGGTGGTCTCCGGCGGAGAGATCGACGGCGGCAAGGTCGTCACCAGCTCTGTGGAGACTACCCAGATCGCCCCTACAATCCTGCAATTCCTCGGCCTCAACCCTCAGTCGCTGCAGGCAGTCAAGATCGAAGGCACCAAGGTCCTGCCTGGCGTGTAAAGCTCGACACCTCCCCTAAGACTCGCCCGGTGGCAGCGCGGTCACCGGGCGACTTCGTTTACCGGCTTCTCTATATGTGGCTGCCGTGGGATTGGGAGGTTACCCTGCGGTCGCGATGGGGCCACGGCCAGGTCTCGGAAAGTCCTAACCTTGCAGGGGCGGCCGGCCCTAACGGTCGGTCAAGGCCACGCCTAGCCTTCAAGTGCGATGGGGGGTACGCCATGAGCGTTGCATTCAGCGAGACCGTGCGCAAGATGGTTGAGACTGAGGTCAGGACGATCAAGGCCGAGTATCGCGGCGTGGTCTCCGAGGAGTCGATCGACTCCATGGCAGACGAGTCTCTGCGGCGCCTCGCCGGCTCCCGCGTGCCCCAGTTCGTGCCGCTGTTCGTGGGCCGGTTCACCCGCGAGCGGATCAAGAAGATGAACGGCTCGCATCGCTCCGCTCAGCCAGCGCTGCCAGAGGTTGAAGCGGTGTCCAAACCGGAGTAGCTCGATGTCGGGATCTGGAACGGACAGGGACGCTTAGGGTCACCCCGCCGCGATCAGTTTGATAACGAGCCAACAGCCGTCGAAACCTGGCTGGAGCCTCCGGTCAAGCAAGAGTGCGCGGAGAAGTCGTGGCGTCCGGCTCGACCCGGGTTGAATCGGTGAAGGCCGGCAGCACGAACCAGAAGGTGCTGCCTCGCCCCAGCGTCGAGTCCTGGTGTATCTCGCCGCCGTGCATGGCCACCAGGCTCTGGGCAATCGCCAACCCGAGACCGGTCCCGCCAAATCGGCGCGTCATGCTGGAGTCGGCCTGCTTGAACTTCTGGAAAAGGCGCGCCCTGGTTTGTTCGCTCATCCCGATCCCGGTGTCCGTCACGCTGACTTGCCAGGACTCCCCCACAGCGGTGCAGGCGATCGTGACGCCGCCCGTCGAGGTGAACTTGATCGCGTTGCCCAGCAGGTTGGTCATGACCTGCTTCAACCGGAACGGGTCGCCGAGCGCCTGGGCGCCTTCGGGCACCGTTGCGACCAGGTAGAGCGACTTGCGATCGGCGAGCTCGCGCATGGCCACCAGCACAGAGTCGACCAGGTCTTTGAGATCGACACATCCAACTTCCAACGACATCTGCCCTGCTTCGATCTTGGATTCGTCGAGGATGTCGTTCACCAGCGTCAGCAGCACGTGCCCGCTGGCCTCGATCTCCACGACGGCCTGGCGTTGCTCGTCGCTGAGCGGGCTGTCCGCATCCGCGAGCAGGAGCTCGGTGAAGCCCAGGATCCCGGTCAGTGGGGTCCGCAGCTCGTGGCTCATGTTGGCGATGAAGCTCGACTGTTGCCGGCTTGCCTCCATGAGCTGGGCGTTCTTGTCGGATATGTCAACCACCGCCGCCTTCAGCTGGGTCTCACTGTTTCGAAGCGCCTCACCGGCGGCGAGCATGCGGAACTTGTCTGATTGAATACGCGCGTCGTATGCCCGAGCCATTCGTACGATCGCCGAATCATTGGTGGCGCGAACGACGGATCGGGCTTCGGTGACGATCGCGGCCGGGGTGCCCAGGCGAGCGATTTCTTGATCCAGCACGCCGAGGGTCGCGTCACGAAAGAAGAGATAGGAGCGCGCCAGCTCGCCGACCGAGAGACCATCGACAGCCGCCATGACTCCCAGGCGGCTGATGAAGTCCCGCTGCTTCGCGGTCATGACCGATCCACTCGTCAGCCACTCCGCGTACAGGCGGGTCGAGAGGTTGCGAATGTGCCGGAGTGGCTTGGTGAAGCGGCGTGAGGTCAGCTCGGTTAGATTTGCCCTCGCCGCCATGGCCTCGGTCAGATGAGTGATATCGCTGACGCGAGCGGCGAGCGCCTCGCCCAGCTTGAACCGGTCATCGACATCCAGATCCTTGGACTTGATACCCGAAGCTGACGTGCTCGATTGGGAGGCCTTGTCCCCGGCTGCGTCTGCACTTCGCGGCACGACTGGATCGCGGCGGTCTGGCCGCTGGGCGACGTGCTCTCTCGTGGCGGCCATGGATGTTTACATTGCTACGCGGCCAGGCTCGCCTTGTACACCCTGAAAAGCACGGTCTCGACCCCACTGAAGGCATGGCCCCTGAGTGCAGTAATCAGTTTGTCCGGTTCTTGGCCAGGGCCCGGAGCCTCCCGTAGCTTGCAAATATGCCCCCGGAATGGGCAGACTCAATAGGGCAGTGACTGAACGAGAGATCCGAATCAAGACAACCGACGGAGCGATGAAGGTGTTCATCGCTCGGCCGGATGGCGGTGGGCCCTTTCCCGTGGCCATGGTCTACATGGACGGCGTCGGTTACCGCGATCAGATCAAGGAAAACGCACGACGATTCGCCGCAGGCGGCTATTACTGCGTGGCCCCGGACCTTTATTACCGCTCCGGCGACGATTTGTCGTTTGATTTCTCGAAGATCGCATCCGAGGGTATGAGCGGCGAGGAAGGCAACCGCTTGAGGGCCGCTGCATCCAGCGTCACACCTGAACATGCAATGGCGGATACGAAGGCGATCCTCGACGAGCTGAGGTCCGATCCCCTGGCCGCCACTGGAGCAAAGGTCTGCGTTGGCTACTGCATGGGCGCACGGATCGCGCTTCGTGCCGCATCGTTCACGGACGAATTCGTGGCCGCGGCCGGAATCCATCCTGGCGCCCTCGTAACCGACAACCCGGATTCGCCGCATCACGATCTGGCCAGAGTGCGCGGTGAGCTCTACTACGCGTTCGCCGAGATCGATCGTTCCGCCACCCCTGAGGTGGTCGATCGGTTCCGCGATGAGCTCCATCGCAACCGGGTCCGTGGAGTGGTGGAACGAATTCCTGGTGTCGCGCACGGGTTCGCCATGGCCGATCTTCCCGTGTACAACCATCAAGCCTCCGAACATCATTTCGAGCGAACGCTTGACCTCTGGAGACGCAACCTCTCCCAGGAGCCGTCCAGGACCTAGCGAATGCTCGTTTCGCTACAGCAACGCCCAACCGGACCCCCGACACAACGCTCCCATGGTTCTCACTGTCTGACAGTGCGCCGCGCCAGCGACTCGAGGTCTGTCGCAACCTCATCAGCGCGAATCAGCGGGATGTCGTGTCGCGAGTCGTACCAACGGATATCCACATCCGGACGGATCTCCTTGATCCGCCTGGCGCCTTCCTCCTTTCGCTCCCTCAGTGCAGCATCGGTCGCCGCCAGCCCGACGAGGATCGGCGCGTCGAAGGCGGTCACTGCGACCTCGGGCCGGAACTGGTACATCTGCTCCAGGATCTGTAGGCGCGCTGGTGCCGTGAGCGTCAGTACCCAGGCGTTACCGTCGCGCCGGAGTCCATTCTTGACAAACGGCTGCAGGTCTTCGCCCCACGCCTCACCCAACAGCTGACGGCTCGCTTGATACGCCTCCTCTAATGAACGGTAGCGCGGCAGTTGAGGCTGCATCATCCGAGAAGCGTCCTCCCAGGTGACTCGCTCGGACATCGAGGCGATCGGCCCATCCAACAGGGCCAGGCCGCTTACGAGTTGGGCCAGCGTCGCGCCGACCTCGAGCGCAACGGTTCCTCCCCAGCTGTGACCCACGACGACTGGTCGATCAAGTCCGAGCTCGCGGATAGCGTTGCCGGCGTCGGCGGCCAGCAGGTCCAAGCCGTACCCAGTCGGTGGCGCGTCCGACAGGCCGTGAGACCGTTGGTCGAGGGCGACCAGCCGGCGGCTGGTCATGCGCCGAGCGACGCGCTCCCAGTATCGGGCGTTCGAGCTGAGGCCGTGTAGAAGCAAGATGGCCGGACGCTCGGGCGTACGGGATGGGGCCCACTCCAACCAGTGGAGGCGGACGCCCTCCCGATGGAGATAGCCCTCGTCCGTTGGCTCGCGAACCATCGTTTATTGACTCAGCCTTCGCAGCAATCGCGACGAGGTCGCGATGCCGACCACGCAAGCAACCAACAGCACAGCCAAGTCTTCCGGCAAGTTGCTGGGCGTGCCGATGAGCAGCCCGCGGAGGGCGTCGATCTCGTAGCGCAGTGGATTGATCGTGCTCAACGCCTGAAGCCACGCTGGCATGACCCCGATTGGGTAGAGCGCATTCGAGGCAAAGAAGAGGGGCATGGTGATTGCCTGCCCGATGCCCATCAGACGGTCGCGATTGAGGACGATTCCGGCAATCGTCAGCGATAGGGTCGAGAAGAATGCCGCCCCCAGAACGATGACCACTATCGCGATTGCATAGTTCAAAGGATTGAGCGTCATGTGGACGCCCAGCAATGTCGCCAACAAAACAACAACGACTGCCTGGAGGAGGCTCCTGACGCTGGCGCCGAAAGCCTTCCCTGCGACGAGAGCCGAGGCGGGAGTCGGTGTGGCGAGGAGCTTGGTCAGGATGCCGGCGTCACGCTCCCAGATGATCTGAATGCCGTAGAAGATCGCGACGAAGAGCGCGGACTGCGCAATGACCCCTGGGGCCATGAAGTCGAGGTAGGGCCGCCCGCCTGACGGGATCGCACGGATGGCGGAAAAGGTTTCTCCAAAGATCACCAACCACAGCGCGGGTTGGATCGCGCGCGTGTACAGCTCGGTGCGGTCGTGGCGGATCTTGGCAACTTCGACCCAACAGAAAGTAACGACGCGGCTGACGAGCAAGCGCCACCAGGCAGGGGCGCGCCGGAGGTCAGCCCAGCCTGCGCGCGGTACGGCGAACTGCCCGTACATCCTTGAAGCTCCCTCCTTCGCCTACGAGATGCTCGCCGGCGTAATAGCGGAAGACGTCCTCCAGCGTTGCCTCGGCGCCGAGGGAAGATTTGAGCTCTGCCGGTGTGCCGCTGGCCTGGATCTGGCCGTGGTGCATGAGCGCCAAGCGGTCGCAGAGCTGGTCAGCTTCTTCCATGTAATGCGTGGTGAGCAGAATGGTGGTTCCGGCCTCCTGTCTGAGGCTCAAAACGCGCTCCCAGACTTCGGTGCGGGCAATTGGATCCAATCCAATCGTCGGCTCGTCGAGAACCAGGAGGCGTGGCCGGTTGATCAATGCCTGAGCCAATTCCAGGCGCCGCACCATTCCGCCCGAATATGTCGACACGAGCCGATCGCGTGCGTCTGCGAGGCCCATCAGCTCCAGTGATTCGGCCACTGCAGCTTTCCGGTCGCGACGGGGCAGGTCGTAAAGACGGGCGAAAAGCATGACGTTCTCCCAGCCCGTCAACGACCCATCCGCGGACAGCTGCTGTGGCACATATCCGATCAGGCGGCGGACTGCCATCGTCTGCTTAACCGTGTCCAGGCCAAAGACTGCGGCCCGACCCGAATCCGGAGGCAGCAGAGTGACCAGGACTCTAATCGTCGTTGTCTTGCCGGCACCGTTCGGACCGAGCAACCCGAATATCTCGCCGGGGCGAACCTGGAAAGTCGCGCGGTCGACGGCCAGGACGTCCTTGAATCGCTTGGAAATATCGGTCACCTCGACCGCGAGCGGCTCGGGCCTCTCAGTCAACGGCGTCTGCTTCTTCTAACTCTCGAGCTAGATGGACGAGCGTTGCGACGCTCTCAGTCAAGTTCCGCCGTTCGGCGGCGCTGAGATTCTTGGCCGCCTGCACGAGCGAGGTTCCCGAGAAGACTCGGTGATCCTCGATCGAGCGCCGGCCCAGAATCGACAGCTCGACCAGAATCCGCCGGCGATCGCTTTTGTCCAGAGCTCGAAGGATGAGTCCACGTTCTTCCAGCTTGGTGAGCATTCTGGTCAGCGAGGGGGAGGAGATCCCAAGCCCGGTCGCGATCTCGCCGGCCGATCGCGGTCCGTCCCTCAACCGGCCGAGGACCCTGCGCTGGGACAAGGTCATACCACCTTCTTGCCACAATGCGAGGAGGCGTGGTTCGACCAAGCTCACCAGATCAGCCACGGCTCGCATGACGTCGCGAGAGTTACTCGCCTGATCGCGACCTTCCAGCACCGGCGCCGGCGATATCTTTGTCATTCAGTTAATTATTACCTCTCACGCAACTGGTCGCGCACCGCTCGAGCCCGGATCTAGGGAGTCAGCTAAATCGCGGCGACATGGGATTATGGGAAGTGCCGACTTCTTCCTCTCGTTCGTCCATTCGTTGGATATCGATCGGCGCCCTTATCAGGGGTTGGCTCGGCCGAAGTCTCGGGAAGACCTCTCGACGGGGAAGCCCGCACCGAAGTATGTTGGACGTAGAAGCCGAATTGGAGGTCATGAGAACGTGGGAAACGCCATTCCATCACTGCCGGCTGGAACGCTAGTCACTGGCCCAGAAATTACGCCGGACGAATTGCAGTTGGCGGCGCGCAACCACTCGATGCCGCTCGAGGCTCTGCGGCATGTGGTCACGCCGCTTGGGCTGCATTATCTCCTGACCCACTTTGACATCCCCTTCGTAGACCCATCCAAATGGGAGTTGCAAGTCGGAGGCCATGTCCGTCGAACTATTCGGCTCGGTCTCGATGAGCTCAAGACGAGGCCACCGGTAACGCTGACAGTCACGCTCGAATGTGCCGGCAACGGTAGGGCCCGCTTATCGCCCCGACCGTTAAGTCAACCTTGGCTGAGTGAAGCGGTTGGCACCGCCGAATGGACGGGGACCCCATTGGCGCCGATACTCGCCGAAGCAGGCCTTCGCGAGAATTCGAAGGAAATCGTGTTCACCGGTCTTGACCGAGGCATTCAAGGCGCTGTGGAGCAGCAGTACGAACGAAGCCTGCCGCTCGCCGAAGCTGTCCGAGAGGAGGTGCTCCTTGCGTACGCCATCAATGGCCAACCGCTGCCGCCTCAGCATGGCTTTCCACTCAGGGTGATCGTGCCGGGTTGGTACGGAATGGCTCATGTCAAGTGGCTGCGCTCGATTACGGTGCTGGATCATCCGTTCGACGGCTATCAGCAAGCCCTTGCGTACCATTACCGCCGATCGGACACCGATTCTGGCATTGCGGTCACGCGCATTCTGCCTCGCGCCCTGATGGTGCCGCCTGGCGTGCCTGACTTCATGTCCAGAACTCGGATTGTGGAGCCATCGATACATCTACTGGAAGGGCGAGCGTGGTCTGGTAAGGCGCCCGTGACCAGAGTCGAATTCAGCGACGACGCCGGCGCTTCATGGGCGGAGGCCACTCTAGGAAATGCGGTCTCTCCTTACGCCTGGCACAGCTGGACTCATAGCTGGGATGCGACCAAGCCCGGAGAATACGAACTCTGCGTGCGCGCCACTGACGCCGCTGGAAATTCGCAGCCGACCTCCCAAAACTGGAACCTTGAAGGGGTCGAGAACAATGCCGTTCAGCGTGTCCGGGTCCTTGTCAGCACACTGACCAACACCGTTCAGCTCCCAGCCGACTCCCGATAGGCACCTGGGCGAGAGGGAAGATGCGCGTACGTTCTCCAAGCGCCTGGCTGTTACGTGGGTCTGGTTGCTTGCGCTAGGACCTATTGCGCAAACTCTGCGACAAACCATTGGCTCGGCAGAGCACTGGAAAGTAGTTGGCTGGTTGACCGCGTCAGCGAGCCACGCTTGCCGGTTCTGCAAAGTAACCTGAAGGACTCCGCGTGTCGCCGGCTTTCATCCTCGGCAAGTAGCGCTGGCGGAAGACCGTTGCGACCAGCTCACGCCTGCTCCGCACGCCGGTCTTGTCGAAGATCGACTTCAGGTGATCCTGAACCGTGTGCTCGGCGATGTGCAACCGTTGGGAGATTGCTTGTGTCGACTGCCCCTGGAAGACCAGTCCGCTGACAGCGCGCTCCTGTTCGCTCAGCCCGTAGGCGCTCATCACGATCGGGGCGACTTCTTCGGGAGTAGCCTCCTGGATGATCACAGCGACGACAGATCGGTCCTCGCCGGAGACCCATGACGCCTGGAGAAGGATCCAGCGGCCACTTTTGGTTCGGACATGCAGCGGGGAAAGGCTTGTCGATAGGTCGGCTCGTCGCAGCCGGGCTGCGAGCGAGTGAATCTCGATCGGGATCTCGCCGGCCTCCTGCCAGTTCAACTCCTCGAGCCACTGATTTGCGGCTGGGTTCCTGCCGATCACGCTGTTGTCAGGCGCAAGCAGGATCAGGCCAGGTGACTCAACCAGATCGTCTCGGGCTGCGCATTGCACCAACAATCCGAGGCGCACGCCCTCGGCGAGATGTGGCGCGACCCGGCGGATGAAGCCCTGTTCCTGTGCCGAGAAGACGGCTCCTCGTTCGCGGTGGAGGCACATGAATCCCCACACGGCGCCACGCGACCGGAGCACCGCTCGCAGCTCGTCGGCCAGCCCCAACGGTTCGAAGATGTCTCGATAGCGAGGGCTGCGCGCGAGCTCTCCATCGGTCGCCGCAGCCAGCGTTCGCACTCCGGATCGGTCGCTTGCCAACTCCATCCACCTGTTCACGTCATCGCCCAGGAACTCGTTCTCGACGAAGTAAGGGCCCGTATCGCTGGGTAGCTCCTCGCGGTAGGCCTGGGTATAGAGGAGGGTGGCGGGGTCCACGGTCGCCCACCAGAGGGCGTCCACGGGAACGGCCCTGCGAAGTCGCGGAAGCACCGCCGCGCGCAGGGCATCGGGCTCGAGCCCGGCCCGGCAGGTGTCGACGATGACCGCGAGTAGATCGTCGAGTGCCGGGCCGGACTTCAAAATCGTCTCCTGATCCTTGTTGGGCTCGTCGAGGCTAGACCTTGCCCACCACCTCGAACCGGCCCCGCTCCAGAAGCTCGACGCCAGTCGCTGCGACTGTCGACTCCCGGCTCTTGTCGGCAGTGGCGTCGCTTCTCAAAGCGGCACTCTCCGAGCTCCAGAGCGTGAGTGTGAGGGCACGGCCGTGGTCTCGGTCAACGAAGAAGTATGCGCCGGCGTTGTCCGGAAGGCCGGCAACCATTGGGCCTACCTTCTCGCTCACGTGGCGAACCCAATTCTCGAGCGCCTCCGGTGTACCCGTCCAGGTCGATGTTCTCGCGTACATGTCGTCTCCTTTTGCCGTGTGAAGTCCTACATCACACGTTGACGCCCCACCCCTGGCTCGACCATCCCAGATTGCTGGGATGGAGTCGCTGGGCCGAACTTCGGGTGCCAGCGAACGCCAGGGTGGAGGGTTTCGTCCATCACGCCCGGTTCAAATCCTGGGACCCAACCAAGTTTCGAATACAAATGTGATAGCTACGAATACGCTGCGGCGGTCCGGAGCTACTCGGACATTAGGTAGGCTTTGGCACTCATGGCAGGGCTCCGCATGCGGTGGCCTCGGCTTCTTGTCGCGGTGTTGGTCTTGGGGATCACTGTCGTTGGCGCCATCGTTGCGGCACAGGGAAGTAGCCCAGTACGCGAGGCGGGAGCCCATGAGTACTGCTTTGCGGAGTGGTGCGTCACCCCCCAATCGACCAGGACTGACATCCAGGCCGTAACGGTTCGGGTGCTCGTGAGGAGCGACGCGAAGCAAGCGTCCCAAAGACCAGACCATCCTCAAGCCTGGCTAATCGACGCAAAGGGCCGCCAAGTTGGCGGACCGCAGCCCTCGCTTGATGCCCAGTTAGGGCCTGGCGAATCCTACGTGGCAACGTTGGTCTTCAAAACGTTGCAGCCTGGGGGATGTCCGATGGTGATGGTTGGCGAGGGCGCATGGCCGGCATTTCTTGGCCTGGGCTACAGCCCCAGTCCCTTCACAACACGCGTCGAATGGCGAATGTGCGAGATAGCCGGCCGCTTTCCCGCCTAGTGATGGCCTCGCAGGAACAACGGCTGAAACTTCTCTAACGGTCATGCCGGTCGATCAGTCCTTTTGTTACGTTCGTACGCCCGGTAATCTCCTTTTGTGGACGTTACGGAGAACAACTTCGAGGCGGCCGTTATCGACCGCTCCCACTCACTGCCGGTGGTGGTTGACTTCTGGGCCGACTGGTGCGGGCCGTGCCGGCAGTTGGGGCCCGTCCTAGAGCGCGAGGCGTCCAAGCGCTCTGGCAGGCTGGAACTCGTAAAGCTCGACGTCGACGCAAACCCGGCCCTCTCAAAGTCGTACGGGATTCAAGGCATCCCGGCGGTGAAAGCCTTTTCCAAAGGCCTGGTCACAGCCGAGTTCGTAGGTGCTCAGCCGGCGGCCGCCGTGGCCCGCTTTCTTGACTCACTCATCCCGTCGGAGGCGGTGCAGCTGGCTCAAAAGGGCGATGAGGTTTCGCTCCGACATGCGTTGGAACTCGAACCGGGGCTTGCCGATGCTGCGATCAAGCTTGCCAGGGTCCTCCGCGGCCGAGGACAGAAGGACGAAGCTCTCGACATCCTCGGAAACGTTCGCGGAAGCTTCGCGGCCGAGGGACTGGCTGCCCGGATCAGACTCGAGCGGGCGGCAGTGTTGGATCTCAGCGGGGCGTTCGCGGCTCTCGACGCCGGTGACAATGAACAGGCGTTGGATGGGCTCATCGAGGCGATTACACCAGCCCGAGGCAGCCGCGACGAGATCCGCCGTGTAGTGGTGGGCATCCTCGACGAACTCGGCCTCGACGATCCACTTGCCACCAGATCTCGAACTCGGCTTGCCTCAGCCCTTTACTGAACCGAAAGAGGGCACCTAGAGCTACTGGCCAGCGACTCACGAGCTCTCGACGCAGCATTGGGGACAATTCCCAGGGCGGTCCAGGCTATCAATCGTGGGTCTTGTGGCTCGACCGGAACGTGTCAATCTCCTGATGGACGACTGCGCACGTGGGCGGAATCAGATCAGAAGCATGATCCAGGCCTCTGAATCGCGACCCGTCGTCATCCGTCCGGCGGCCCGCGGCATAGGGGGCCCCACACCTGGCCGCCTGGGTCTTGGTGGTTCTGATACCGGGGTAGAGCCAGGGTCCCGAACGATGGAGGACTAACGGCCCTACTGGTTCCTCTGTTCCGTCGCGCATAAACGGCATGGAGGAGGTGTTCGATGCTGAGGCGAGTGATCAGGCTGCTGGAAGGGTGGCTCCCACTCTTTGCCTGTCTCTCCGGTGGGGTGCTACCGGTCACCCAGGTGACTGGAGATGGCGCTGCCTCGGACGCTGACGCTCTTCCCGATCTTGATGCCCAGCTGCGTGAGATTCTCGGTTTTGTCGTGCTGCAGGAGCAGCGGTGGCGGCCCGAAAGCCGCATCAAGGGTCCTTCCGGTCACTAGTCGCGCAAGCCTGTGCTCCAACAGGTCGTCGAGTGACCGCTGACGACTTCCCCGCACGGATCGGTAAGCGATTCGGGCCGAGGGGGTGGCACGCGAGCCCTTGCCGGTACCATTGGGCCCCGTAATGCTGGGCTGCCAGGGCGCCTGGATCGCTCGATCGACATGACGACGCCGGACTCCTTCAGGACGATCATCGAGCCGTTCAAGATCAAGACGGTTGAGCCGATACGTTTGACATCTCGCGATGAGCGGGCGGGCTTCCTGAAGAAGGCGGGGTACAACCTCTTCCGACTCGCGTCCGCCAACGTGCTCATCGATCTCCTCACCGATTCGGGGACGGGCGCTATGAGCTCTGAGCAGTGGGCCGGGATGATGCGCGGTGACGAGGCCTATGCCGGCTCCAGCAGCTTCTTCCGTTTCGAGGAGGTCGTCAGGAAGCTGACGGGATTCCACCATGTGATACCGACGCATCAAGGCCGGGCGGCAGAGAGGATCCTGTTTTCGGTCACATCGGGTCCCGGCAAGATCATCCCGGGCAACCACCATTTCGACACCACTCGGGCAAACATCGAAGTTACGGGGGCCGAGGCAATCGATCTTCCGTGCCTCGAGGCTGCAGACCCGTCGCTGCCGGCGCCGTTCAAAGGAAACATCGACCTGGAGCGCTTGGAATCTCTGCTTCGACAACGGTCCTCACAGGTGCCCATGTGCATCATCACCCTCACGGACAACACCGGTGGAGGCCAGCCGGTGTCGCTGCGCAACCTTCGCGATGCTCGCGCATTGCTCAATCGACACGGAGTTCCGCTGATTCTGGACGCGGCCCGCTTCGCCGAGAACGCGATGTTCGTCAAGATGCGAGAGCCGGGGAATGCCGACAGGACACCTCGAGAGATCGCGCGGGAGCAGTTCTCCTACGCCGACGGCTGCATGATGAGCGCGAAGAAAGATGGAATAGCCAACATCGGCGGCTTTCTGGCCTTGAACAACGACAGCTGGGCCGAAAAGGCCCGCCAGCTTCTGATCCTGACTGAAGGCTTCACCACCTATGGCGGCCTGGCGGGACGAGATCTGGAAGCGATCGCACAGGGACTCGACGAAGTCCTCCATGAGGACTACCTGCGCTACCGGCTGCGCAGTGCCGAGTATCTAGGCGATGGCATCCGAAACGCAGGCATCCCAATCGTCGAACCTCCAGGTGGCCACGCTGTGTACATCGACGCTCGCGCGATGCTCCCTCACGTTCCACCCGATCTGCTGCCCGGACAGGCGTTGAGCTGCGCCCTCTATGTTGAAGGCGGCGTGCGCTCGATTGAGGTGGGGACTGTGATGTTCGGCCACACCGATCCCACAACCGGGAAACAGGCGCCCGCAGACAAGGACCTGGTCCGTCTCGCCCTGCCGCGGCGCGTCTACACCCAGAGCCACGTCGACTATGTCATCGAAGTGGCGGAATCCCTGGCCGCCAACCGGGCGGCGATCGGAGGCTACCGGATCGTGTCCGAACCGGCTGCGTTGCGCCATTTCACAGCCGTCTTCGAGCCCGTCGACCCGGTTCCCGGGTAGCAACCCTCCGCCTGCCTCCTACCGGCGGGTAGGAGATCCCCTCGCGTCCTCTATGTGTAGCGAGGGGCAAGAGGGTCCCCCCGTCGGCAGGACTGTCGGCCCTCACGAATCCGTATGCGGCGAGAGAGAATCCGCTCGGCATGGAGGTGACCATCCACGATCGGACGCACACCGTCGGACCGGAGTTGCACAGCTATGCCGCCAAGAAGGTCGCCTCACTCGCAGATCATTTCGACCTGATCAGGTCGGCCGAGGTTGAGTTCGACCGCGACCTGAAGAAGCGGAGGCAACCGCTGGAGGTCGTCAAGATCACACTGCATCTGTTGGGTCACCGGCTGGCCGACCTGCGTGCCCACGAGACCGGCCGCCAGCAGCGCGCCACTTTTGATCTGGCGATCGATAAGCTCGACGATGAGCTCGCGCAGCTGAAAGAGCAGGTCAAGTCCCATCCCTAAACGAAGTCGAATCTCCGGCACCTGGAGGGCCAAGCAGCGAGTCGATGATGCGCCGGGTTTCGGCGATATTGATCCAGTACGCAACTAAGCTTCATCACGTGCACCGGCGATTAATTCAACCGCAACTGCTGCAAAGCGGTCCTGCTCATCGTCGAAGCCAGCTGAGTAGGCGTCCCGGCGTGACCGTTGGTGGCCTCGCGGCAGACCTGCGGATCGCCTTCGTTTCTTCGAACCTGCCTCGTCGGTGCGGGATTGCAACGTTCTCGGCGGACTTGATGGCTGCCGTCAAGGCGGCCGATCCACGCGTGACGTGCCGCATCGCGGCGATCGATGAGCCAAATGCGATCCGGCTGTATGGCGACGAGGTCCGCTGGCGCATCAGGCAGGGGGACGCGAGCAGCTACCGCGCTGCAGCTGAGGCGATCAATCGCTCAAGCGTCAATATTGTCAACGTGCAGCACGAATTCGGCCTCTACGGGACATGGAACGACGGCGTGTATGAGGATCACCTGCGGCCCTTCCTCGAGGCTCTGCGGAAACCGGTTGTCACAACACTGCATACCGTTCCGCCCGAGCCGACGGCCTCGATGCGAGATGTGGTCCGCGCCGCTGCCCGAATGAGCGACGCGATCGTCGTGATGGCCGACGTGGCGGTTGGTCTCCTGGCGGACCGGTATGGCATCGCCGAGGTGCCGGTGGTGATACCGCACGGCATGCCGGCAATCCAGCCTCACGGCCGCGGCCGGATGAAGAAGAAGCTGGGCGTGCCCGGCCGGACGATCATTTCAACCTTTGGCCTCGTGGACCCTCGCAAGGGCATCGAGTACATGATCGAGGCGATGCCGGCGATCGTCGCCAGCCATCCAGCGACCCTATACGTGATCGCGGGCCAGACTCACCCGGAGTTGCGCCGCAACGATGGCGAGAAGTACCGCAATCAACTGGTCGAGACGGTCAAGCGCCTCGGAGTTCAGGATCACGTCTCCTTCATCGATGAATACATGGCGCAGCGGGACATCATCGAGCTGCTGCTCGCGAGCGATGTCTACGTCACGCCGTACCTCGACCCGCAACAGATAACGAGCGGCACCCTGGCATATGCGCTTGGAGCCGGTAAGGCGATCGTCTCCACCGCCTACCTGCATGCGAAGGAAGCGCTGGCCGACGGGCGCGGAATTCTCGTTCCGTTTCGAGATCCGGCGGCCCTGGCCGAGGCCGTCATCTCACTGCTCGACCACCCAGACCGCAGGCAGGCACTCGAGCGCGCCTCGTTCGCCTACGCCAGCGACATGTCGTGGCCGCGGACTGGGGAGCACTGGCTGGCGCTGATGCGCTTGATCGCCTTCCCGTTGCCGACCACCTCACGCCGACTGGCCACGTGAGAGCCGTCCCAGCCGACGCTCTCGCGCACCGCCTCGCCACCAACCCGATCTTGACCAGCGCGGATGTGGCTCCATCGCAGGCCGCCCTCGAGGTGGTCTCGGTGTTCAACGCCGCCGCGGCGCAAGTGGGCAAGGAGACGATCCTGCTGCTGCGGGTTGGAGAGTATCCCCGCCGCATGACAGGTCTCATGTCCCCGACCGCGAGGACCCTCGACCTGGCCGCTCCACACGAGGCGCTTCAACCTCTCCCGCCTGGGACGCTTGGTGAGGACGTGATCGGGATCGCCTACCTGGATCCGGCCACTGAACCTCAGCGCGTGGTCGTAGCCTATGTTCGCAAAGATCTCCCTGGGCTCGACCTGAGTGATCCCCGGGCGGTCCGGGTCACCGTGCCTCCTGCCAAGCCGGGTGGCCGGGCCGAGGTCAGGGACTATCTCACACAGATATCGCATCTGCGAGTGGCCCGCAGCACCGACGGAGCTCACTTCGTGGTCGATCCGCTTCCCGCGGTAGTCCCCATCGATTCATTCGAGGAGTACGGATGCGAGGATCCTCGCGCGACAATGATCGATAACGCCTGGCACATCACCTATGTCTCGGTGGGCTCCGTGGGAATCACGACCAGCAGGCTGACTACGACCGACTTCAAGGCCTTCGAGCGCCGCGGACTCATGTTCCTGCCCGACCACAAGGATGTGGCGCTGTTCCCGGGCCGCGTGAGGGGTCGTTACGTCGCCCTGACCCGGCCCATGCCCTCGTCATTCAACCGCGTGCTTGGGATTTGGATCGCGTTTTCCGACGACCTGGTGGGTTGGGGCGCGCATCGACCCTTGGCGTTGCCGCGCCGGGGGATGTGGGACAGTGTTCGCACTGGCGCGGGCGCGGTTCCATTCCGCGTACCTGAGGGCTGGCTCGAGCTCTACCATGGCGTGAACTCCGACGGCCACTATGCGATGGGTGGGCTGCTTCTGGACGCCGAGGATCCAGCTCGGGTCATCGGCCGCTCGCCGGAACCGATCCTCACGGCGACCGAGGAGTACGAGCGGTCGGGCTTTTACAACAACACCGTTTTCTCGTGCGGCGTCGTCCCGCTGGACGAACGGGGCGAACGGATCCGGATGTATTACGGCGCCGCGGACTGTCGGATGGCCGCGGCCGACTTCGACGTCAGAGCGATCGTAGCCTCCCTGGCACCGTGCTGAGGCAGCTCGCCGCACTGACGCGGCGCTTGCCGGCAGCCGGGCCACACGCCCTGGCGCTCGCTGTCTATTCCGGCTCGAGGGGCGAGCACTTCGAAGCCCGTGAGCGCGGGGTGGAAGGCGTCGCCTGCGTGGACGACGCTGCGCGTGCATGTGTCCTTCTGTGCAAGCTCTGGGCCGCCACCGGGAATGACGCACTTAGGCGGTGGGCTGACGGGCTCTTTGATTTCGTGCTCTGGATGCACGCCGGCGACGGCCGCTGGAACAACTTCGTCTATGACTGGCAGGGCACTCGAAACACCGACGGTCCGACGTCGGCAGCCGGGATCAACTTCTGGCAGGCACGCGCCACGTGTGCGCTCGCAGAAATGAACCTGCACGTGGTCCACGACTGCGCACGAGCCATCCTGACCGAGGCTCTCGCCACAGCTGCGTCTTCATCGCCCCCATCAGATGTTCGCGCCATCCACGCACTGGGCGCGTTGGCCCTTCTCCAGCGAGCACCCGACCCCTGGCTCTCCCTGCACCTCACCGCCTGGTGCGAGGAGCTCGCCGATTGCCGCCGTGACGGGATGCTGATGAACTCACCCGACGAGCGTGACCGGCCCCACCTCTGGGGACACGTGCAGGAAGCGGTGCTGGCCGATGCCTCCGTTGTGCTGGACAGGAAGGATCTACGCGCTCTCGCGGTCGCCAGCGCCGAAGCAGTGTTTGCGGAGGTCATCGAGTCTGGTTTCGACCTCCCGCACGTCCACGGCTACGACGTGCAGTCGGCGGTGTTCGTCATGGACCGGCTTGCGGCGGTCACCGGCGAACCACGGTATGGGGAGTTGGCCCGAAAGGCCCGGAGCTGGTTTGACGGCCGCAACCCCGCCGGCGCCGTGATTTTTGACCGAGCTGCCGGTCGCGTCGCCGACGGGCTCGACTATGGCCGCCTGAACGATCGTTCAGGGGCGGAGGCGAACATCTCAGCGGGCCTTGCGCTGCTGGACGATCCGGTGGCACTTTCCAGGGCTAAAAGCTGGTCGGGCGTCTGGTAGCCGGCGCCTACCAACACTTGAGCGTCCTGCAGCCCAACGCACCGCGACAGGTGCCAAAGGTCCCGATTTGCGCAGGCCGTTTGCACCTCGATCGGATTACCTCGCGGTGCATCCTGTAAGGATGGACAGGCGCGTGCCACTGGATCAGTCGGTCGAGGTGCTGTCGCCGGATGAATGCGATCTTCTGCTTAGATCTCGCGACCTGGGTCGGATCGCGTTCGACGTCGAGGGCCAGCCTGAGGTTTTTCCGATCAACTACGCGATGGAGGGCCAGATTGTGGTTTTCCGCACCGCTCCGGGGACCAAGCTCGACTTTGTCCCAAAGGCCAGGCTCGCCTTCGAAGTGGACGACTGGGACCCCAAGCTGGGCATAGGCTGGAGCGTCGTGGTCAAAGGCCTCGCCGAAGAGGTCACCGGAAATCTGGGGCGCACCGCGGAGCATCTTCGAGAAGTGCCAGTGCATCCGGTCGCGCCCGGCGAGCGCTGGCACTGGCTGGCCATCCGGCCCTTGGAGGTGTCGGGTCGGCGCTTCCAGGTGCGGGCGGGGCTGCAACGCCGAGCTCGGGACTGGCATCGCCCCCCTCGTGGAGACTACAGGCGACTCTGAGGTCCATCGATCCACGCCACCGGTGGTCCGCGCCCAGGTCGGGTGCGTCGCGAATCGGGTGCCTGGCCCTTGTCCAACCCGGTTGCACGGGCCGTTAGGACCCTAGAAGGTCGGACATCAGACCCTGGCGGGTCGGCGGGATGGCCGGTAGGCTGAGGTTGGTTCCGGGAGCCGATGGGCAAGGGCCGGGGCGAACCCCTGCAAGGGAGGGATGCTTGAGCCTCAAACCCACGACTACCCGGGACTTACCGCGAATCCGAGGCGATTCGCCATTTCGTGGTGCGAAGGGATCGGCGGAACGGTCCGTATAGGAACTCGGCCTCGGGCGCGAGTTCGAGAGTGCCACAGCCTTCCCCGGTGCGGCGCCGCCGCAACCAAACCCCGAACGGACCAAGGAGGTGTTGACCGCGTGGTTAAACTACGGTCAATGCCCAAGACCGCTCCTTCGGCCGCGCCTGCCGGCGCCCCGGATCGCAGGGTCGACTTGATCCGTACCGCCTACCGGCTGTTCAGCGAAAAAGGAGTGCATCGCGTACCGCTGGACGAAATCGCGGCCGGGACCGGCCTCAGCAAAGGGCTGGTGCTCTACTACTTCAAGACCAAGGAGAACCTGGTCCTGGCGACCATGCGCTGGGCGCTTGACATCACCGCCGAACGGGTCCGGCAGGCGATGGCGAAGGCCACCACGCCGCAAGGGAAAGTGCTGGCGATGATCGATGGGATCTGGTCCGGCCCCGAGACCAACCGCCGCTTCTATCTCCTCTATCTCGATCTCGCGGGTCACGCCGCCAGGGTCAAGCACTTCACCGAGCTCAGCGCCACTTTCCATTCTGTCGTCAACGCTCTGTACGCCGAGGTCATCGTGCAGGGCGTCGCGGAAGGGGCCTTCGCCGTCGCGGATCCGGAGGAAGGGGCGGTGGCGTTGCGGGCGATCATCGACGGGCTCTTCTTGCAGTGGCTGCAAGAGGCCGACTGGGAGCGCCTCCACCCGTGGTACCGCGACACCTGCAAGCGCGCCGCGCTCGCGTACCTGGCCCGGACGCCCGGCTCCCCGGCAGCCTGAGCAGCCTTCCCGCACGGCCAGGCTGGCCTCGTTCTGGCACTTGACTTGACTGACCAGTCAGTCTAAGCTCCAGGTGTCGCCGGAGCGCCTGGCAACCAAACGGTCACAAAAGGAGCGCTGTCCATGGCGGTCGCGGTCCGGTCCGAGTTCGGGGCGATCCTCGAGGAGTGCTCAACTCTGGCGGAGGACGTTACCTACCCCAGCGTGAAGCGTTGGCGCGAGGAACACCCCGGCGGACATGCCGTGGGCCACTTCCAGGTCTACTTCCCGGAGGAGCTCATTCACGCCGCCGGGATGCTGCCGGTCACTCTGATGGGCGCCGGCTCCCGGCTCGAAGCAAAGCAGGCCGACTCACACATCGGCTCGTTCATCTGCTCGATCTGCCGCACCTCGCTCGAGCTCGGCTTCAGCGGTCGGGTCGGCTTCCTGGACGCTTTCTACACGACGCCGATCTGCGACGTCGCGCGCAACCTCGCCGGCATCTGGGGCCGCAACTTCAAGGGGATGACCGCGGAGATTCTTTACCTGCCGCAGAACGCCAACGCCAAGCAGGCGGTCCCTTACCTCCGCAACGAGTACGCACGAGTGTTGGCTGAGCTGGAGCGCATTGCCGGCCGGCCCATCGAGGAGGCCGACCTTCGGCGCAGCATCGGTATCTACAACGAGAACCGGCGCCTGTTGCGCGAGCTCTATCGCTTCAAGCGGGAGACGCCGTGGCTGCTTTCCACCACTGAGGCCTATGTGCTTGCCAAGGCGGGCACCGTCATGCCTCGGGAAGAGCACAACGAGATCCTTCGGAAGGCGCTGGCCGAGATCCCGAACCGGGACGGTCGCCGCCAGGACCGGGTCCGCGTGGTGTTCGAGGGCGGCTTCTGCGAACAGCCTCCGCTGGACATGCTGCAGTTGATCGAGGAGGCCTGCTACATCGTCGATGACGACCTCCTCATCGGGATGCGCTGGATCGTCGAGGACGTCCCCGAGACCGGCGATCCGCTCTTCGCCCTTGCGGAGAGCTACCTGGAGCGCTCCAGCTACAGCTGCGTGCAGCACGACGACCGCAAGCCCAAAGAGGAGATGCTCCTGCGCCGCCTCGCCGAGTCCGGCGCACAGGCCGTCATCCTCGCCGCGGCCAAGATGTGCGAACCCGGGCTCGACGAACAGGTCGCCTACTCAAAGGCCCTCGAGGAAAAAAAGATCCCGTTCCTGCTGCTCGACTTCGAGGAGAAGATGACCGCTTTCGAGCGGATGCGAATGGAGGTCGAGACCTTCGTGGAATCGATCCTGTTCGACTGAAAGGAGAAACCAAGAAATGTCCGTCAAACAGGCTCATGCGCCGCAGCTGGAAGGCGAGCT
>DATBZR010000014.1:0-27354 GCA_036513095.1 Candidatus Dormiibacterota bacterium
GGCCACCTGCCCACGGCGTCGGGAGGCCAGCGCGCGCTTGGCCGCCGGCCGCCTGGGCGTGGGGCCGGACCGTTTGACGCTTCGCGCCTTGATCCTGGACGGCCGCTTCGAGGGTCGGTTAGAAGAACTCACCCCAGAACTTCCTGACCCTACCGACTGGGCTGGGCACAGCCCTAAACGCTACGACTCCGGGTCGGGGCGACGCGTCGACGATGGCCACCGGCTCGGAGTCCGGCAAGCCCTCCGGATGGACTCTGATGACGCCGAGATGAACGCCGCCCTCCTGCACCACGAGAGCGCCCACCTTGGCGTCGCCCTCCAGGCGCCCGGTCGTCGTGATCTTCAGCCGGCTGGACGCGACAACGTTGCCGCGTACGAAGCCGGCGATGGTCACCCTCTCGCTGCGGATGTTCGCCTCGACGCGCGCATCCGGACCAATCAGCAGGTCGCCGTCGCATTCGATGTGGCCGTTGAAGTTGCCGAGCACCTGGCCGCCGCTCTTGACCTGGAGCTTGCCAGTGAGCGAATCGTCCTTTGCCAGCACGGTGGCCTTTGGCTCGAGCCCATGCGGCTCAGGCCCGCCGTTCGAGCTGGAAATGTCAACCGTCTCCGCCAATGCGTCCGTCACGTTGCACCCCTCCTATTGCCCAGGTTCAACTGGGTCCCTCTACCCCGGTCGCAGCATACCTTCTACGGGCCGGATCAGAAAGTGGGTTCTATACATCCCGGTGGCCGGCGAGGTACTCCAGGACCGCCTCGCGCGTCGGTGGCACCTCGCCGTCGATGACGAGCTCCTCGATTCGCTTCTTGATGCGCCCGACCTCGGGCCCGGGACCGATTCCGCGCGCAGACATCACGTCCTCGCCGGTGACCAGCGGCGCGAGGCGCGATGGCTGCTCGCTCAACACCGCCTGGATACGCTGCTGCAGCTCGTCCAGCTTCTCCGGCTCCGGATAGGCCGAAGCCGCGATGTCTGCGCGGGCCAGGGACATCAAGCGGTCGAGCACCGACCCGGCGTCGCGCGCCAGGCGCCGCACCGCACCGTCCGACCACTCAGAGCTGTAGTAAACGGGTCGCAGGTGAAGCCTGACGAGCTTGACCACGAGCTCGATCTCCTTCTGCGCGAAGCGCAGCCGCTCGAGCGCAGACCTCGCAAGGTCCGCGCCGACGATCTCATGGCTCGTGAAGGCGCCGTCCGGCGTGGCGGTTGACGGTTTGCCGACGTCGTGAAACAGCGCCGCCAGGCGCACGACCAGTTCCGGCGGCACCCGCTCGACGGTGAGCAGCGTGTGCCCGAACACGTCGTGGGTGTGATAGCCGGTTTGCCGAACGCCTTTGCAGGCGGCTACCTCCGGAAGGACGCCCTCGAGAAGCTCGCCCGCGTCCAGGAGCTCGAGGGCAAGGCGAGGACGTGCTGACGTCAGCATCCGGCGAAGCTCATCCGCGATGCGCTCGACCGAGATCACGGGCGGGGCGAGCCGGCTCTTCATCTGTCGCATCGCGGGCAGCACGTCGGGCGCCAGCTCGAAGTCGAGATCGGCGGCAAACCGGATTGCGCGAAGCATGCGCAGGGGATCGTCGGCGAAGGTTCGAAGCGGGTCGGCCGGGGTACGCAGGATGCGCGCCTCGAGGTCCTTTCGACCGCCAAGCCGGTCGTGGACCTTGCCGTCAAAGTCCATGAGCAAGGTGTTGATGGTGAAGTCGCGCCTTCGCAGGTCTTCCTCCAGAGTGGCCGGCCGTACGTCGGGTTTCCGCGAGTCGGGCGCGTACGACTCGGCCCGGGCACTGACGAACTCGACCAGGTGACCGGGCAGCGTCACCTGGGCCGTCCCGAAGCGCTCGAAGGTGACCGGCGGTTCGGCGCCGGCGAGCTCAGAGAAGTGCTCAGCAAGCTTCAGGGCGTCGCCCCGCTCCACGACCACGTCGGGATTGAGGTGCGGACGCCCGAGGAGCTTGTCGCGAACATATCCGCCGACCACCCAGGCCTGCGCTCCGAGATCAGCCGCAGCCTGCCCGAGGAGCCGGAGCAGCTCCTGTTCTGTCAGGGCTACTGGTTGATCCGCGCCCATTCCACGGCTCCAACCTGCCCGGCGCGATCGCCCAGTCGGGCGCGGCGCACGCGGGGCCGGCGGGCCGGCTTGATGAAGGGTGATGAGTGCAGCGTCTCTACGATCGTCGGCTCGACCAGCGCCCACGATCGGGAGACTCCCCCGCCGATGACGAACATCTCAGGGTCGATGACGTTGGTGAGGCTGATCAGCGCCATGCCCATGTAGCGGGCGGCACGCTCAACGACAAGGCGAGCCGATTTGCTTCCTTTCGCGGCTTCCGCGAACAGCTCGGCCGCGGTGTGGCCGGTTTCGCGGGCGATGTTCGCGCCGCCGATGAATGCCTCGAGGCATCCGCGCTGGCCGCAGGTGTCGAGCGGCCCGTTGGGGTCGATGATCATGTGGCCGACCTCGCCTGCGGATCCATGCGCGCCCCGATGCAGCTTGCCGTCGACGATCAACCCTCCGCCCACACCGGTCGACCACGTGATGTAGACCATGTTGCGGGTGCCGCGGCCGGCCCCGCGGTGAAACTCGCCGAGCCCCGCCATGTCAGCGTCGTTCGCCAGCTGCACCTTGGCGCCGGTCGCTTTGGCCAGCATCGCGGCCAGCGGCACGTTCTTCCACGGAAGGTTCGGTGGGTTGACCAGCACGCCATGCTTGAGGTCGATCGGTCCAGGCGCGGCGATCGTGATGCTGCGGACCTTCTCGCGGCCGCGATGCTTGTCGATCTCGGCCGCGGCCCAGTCGACCATCGCCTGGGGAGAACCGAGCGACGGAGTCCTGGTCTTGACGCTGGCGATGAGGTTTCCATCCGAGCGAGCGAGGGCGACTCGCACCTGAGTCCCGCCAAGGTCGATTCCAGCCAGCATCGCTGGACTAGGGTAACCGGCGGCCGGACCCGGCTAAGACGCGAGCAGCTGATGGCCTCGCAAGGCGGCCAGGATCTCGATCGGTCCCCGCGCGCGGTTGAACGTGTAGAAATGAAGACCCGGCACCCCTGCCTCCAGCAGCTCTGCGCACTGAGCGATGCAATGCTGGACGCCGATCGCGCGGACCGCATCCTCGTCGGGAGCCTGCTCGATGGCAGCCTGGAGCCCCACCGGAACGGTCGCGCCTGACATCGAGGTCATGACGGAGAGGGAACGGCGACTCGGGACCGGCATCAGCCCGGGCACGATCGGGACCGTGATCCCGGCCGCCCTTGAACGCGCCACCAAATCGAAATAGAAACGGTTGTCGAAGAAGAGCTGGGTGATGAGGAAGTCCGCCCCGAGCTCAACCTTGAGCTTCATGTAGCGGAACTCGTGGTCGAGGTCTGGGCTCTCGGGGTGCTTTTCCGTGCTGCATGCGGCACCGATGCCGAAGCGATAGCCATTGCGACGCACCAGGTCGATGAGGTCGCTTCCGTGAGCGAGCTGCGCGTCCGCGGGCATGAACGGCTCGCCCGCGGCTTGCGAGTCGCCGCGCAATGCGAGGACGTTGGCGATCCCCTCCCGCTCCATCCAGTTGAGGATCTGGCGCGTGCGATCGGCCGAGTTCGCGCAGGTGAGGTGTGCCATCGCCTCGATGTGGTAGTGGCGCTTGATGCGCGTCACCAGCTCGAGCGTCTTCTCCCCGGTGCGCAGGCGATAGGTCACCGAAACCCAGTCGGGCGCGTGGCCGGCCAGTGTCGCGACCGTGCGCTCGAGCAAGTCGACCTCGCTCTCGTCGCGGGGCGCCATGAACTCGAACGAGACGCTGGGCCGAGGGCGCGACAACATGTCGGCGATGCGCATTTGGCGGAAACTCTACCAATCCGGGTCGCGCCTAGGCCGGATTCACTCCGGCCGTCCCAACGCCTTCATCACTACCTCCCCGCGTGGTCAGGAGTGACTATTCAGTCGATCCGATCCCGGGGAAGATGAGCAGCCCCGTCGGCGGAGCCGACCGGGCGATGAGAAGGAACCGCCCGGTTCCTTCTCATACTTTTACCGCAGGACCCGCGCGTCTCCGACGCGCCGCGTCACACGCTCGGAGTCGAGATGCTCGAGCAGCGCGAGCACCGGGCGGCGGCTCGCGCCCATACGATCGCGGAGCTGCGCGACTGTGATCGCGCCGCTGTCGTTGATGATCTCCCGCACCATCGCGACCGCCATCGCGTAGGCATCCTTCGTGAACGCGACGTCGCCGGCGACCCGGACGATGTCGCCTCGCTGCGCCAGCGCGCGGACGACCTCAGGGCTCGCCCCCGTCTGCTTGATCGCCTCGGAGAGCGATGGCGGAGCCAGCGGCTGCCGGCCCAGCAGCTCGAGCAGGGGCGCGGCGGCCGCGCCGTCCGCGTGCAGCTCCACGCGATGGCCGGTCAGCGCGAGCGAACCACCTCGTTCCGACACGCTGCCCTCCTCCACGAGTCCTTGCACAACCGATGGGAAGGTGGCCGGCAGCACGCCGAGCTTGCTGCGCAGCTCTTCGCGTGCCATGCCCAGTCGATAGGGGTGCGCGCCGTGGTAGGCGGCGAGCTCCATCGCCGCGCGATCGGAGATCGACTGCCACGCTGCGGCGTCAAAGAGCCAATCGCCGATGCGGCGCGCCTTCAATGCGGCCACATCCGCCTCGGGCGCCATGGTGGCCTTCAAAAGCGCGGCCACGGTGACCCCGCGCGGGTACTTCCGCAGCTCCTCCTGGAGGACGTCGCCGGCCGCCCGCCGCTCGAGAGACTCCCGAACCACGCTGTCGTGCCGCGAGTGCTTCTGCGGGTTGACGTCGACGATCCTCCCACCCCCGATGGTCGCCGGCGGGCTGGGGATCCTCAGGATGAACCGATCGTGCGCGGCCGCCGCGATCGGTCGCTCGAGGTACAGCTGCACCCAGCCCTGCTCGCCCGGAGCGATCTCGTCACCTTCGAGCACGATCACACGGCAGGCCACCTCGGAAGTGCCCGTGTGCAGCATGAGGTCCACTCCGTGGGCAAGCGACTGGGGGGCCGACGCAACCACGCGCACGGTGGCATCGACACGGCGGGTGGCGTCGAGCGTGTTCGGACGCGCCAGCACGTCGCCGCGGGCCAGCTGGTCCTTCTCGACGCCGGTAAGGTTCGCGGCGACCCTGCTGCCTGGCGAGGCGGTCTCGACCTTGCGGTTGTGCTGCTGCAGGCCGCGCACCCGCGCCAGACGGCCACCCGGGACGATCTCTAGCTCCTCGCCCACGGCCAGCGCGCCGTCGACAAGCGTGCCGGTCACGACGGTGCCGAACCCGCTCATGGTGAAGACCCGGTCGATGGGAAGGCGAGGCCGGTCGAGGTCCGGCCTCGAGACGGCCGCTGCGAGGAGCGCGTCCAGCGCCGCGACGAGCTCAGTCTTCCCCTCGCCGCTCAAAGCAGAGAAGAGGAGCATCGGCGCCCCGTCCAGCGAGGTGCCCTTCAGCGCGCCGACCACCTCGGATTTGACGAGGGCCAGCCAATCCGCGTCCACCAGGTCGACCTTCGAAAGCACGACCACCCCGCGGCGCACGTCGAGCAGGTCGATGATCTCCAGGTGCTCGCGCGTCTGAGGCATGACGCCCTCGTCCGCCGCGATCACGAGCATCACGGCATCCAGGCCGTGGGTCCCGGCGAGCATGTTGCGGATGAACCGCGCGTGGCCGGGCACGTCGACGATGCCGACCTCTAGACCGCTCGGCAGGCGCAGGTGCGCGAAGCCGAGATCGATCGTCATGCCGCGGCGCTTTTCCTCGGCAAGGCGATCGGGGTCGATGCCGGTGAGCGCCGTGATCAGGGTCGACTTCCCGTGGTCGATATGGCCGGCCGTGCCGATGACGAAGCTCATCGAGCGATCCCTCTGTACGCGACCTCCACCGCGTCGATAAGGGTCTCGTCCTCTCCCTTCAGGACGGTGCGCGGGTCCAGGCAGCACGCGTCCTTTTCTATGCGTGCGATGACCGGGGGCTCGCCGCGTCGCAAGGCAGCCGCGAGCCGCGACGCCGGCCCCGAGATCGAGAGGAGCACGGTGGGCAGGCGATGGCCCGGCACCGACCCGCCGCCGACAGCGGATTCCCCCGGCACCAACGTGACCGGCACGCCGCGCTCTTCGAGCTTCACCGACCACATCGCGGCCCGGCGCCGGACGTCGGCGGCCGATGCTCGGATCATGCGTTCGACAGGTATCTCATCGAGGCGGCCGGCCAGCCGCTGGCGCAGCGTCGCCTCGAGGGCGGCGAGCGTGAGCTTGTCGATGCGGACGGCGCGCGCGAGGGGATGCCGCGACATCTTCTTGATGGCGGCCGCCCCGGCCTCGCCGCGACCGAGCACGATGCCGGCCTGAGGACCCCCGAAGAGCTTGTCACCGGAGAACGTGACGACGTCCGCGTGCTGCATCGACTCGGCCACGGTCGGCTCGTCGGCGATGGGCCCGGCCGCACCGCTGCCCAGATCGTCGATGACGAGCAGGTCGTGCGCATGAGCGACCGCCGCCATCTCGGCCAGGGATGCAGACTCGGTGAAACCCTCGACACGAAAGTTCGAGGTGTGCACTCGCAGCAGGGCCGCGCTTCGCGGAGTGATCGCCTGTTCGTAGTCGTCTCGCCGGGTGCGGTTCGTGGTGCCGACCTCGACCATGCGCGCGCCCGAGAGCCGCATCACGTCCGGCATGCGAAACGAACCACCGATCTCCACCTGCTGTCCTCGCGAGACAATGACCTCCTTGCCTTTGCACAAGGCGGTCAGAGCCAGCAGGATGGCGGCCGCGTTGTTGTTGACGACGAACGCGGCGGCGCATTCGAAGAGCTGTGTAAGCAGGCCGGACAGCAAGGTGGACCGCTCTCCGCGGCGCCCTGTGTCGAGGTCCAGCTCGAGATTGCTATAGCTCGCGGCGATGGCCAGGGCGTCCACCGCCGCCCGCGACAGCGGCGCGCGGCCGAGGTTGGTGTGCAGGATCACGCCGCTGGCGTTGATGACGCGGCACAGCCCTGGTGCAACGCCGGCTCGAAGTTTCGCACCGACGGCCAGAACCCGCTCTACCTCATCGATCGGCCCGTCAGCCCGCTCCGTCGCCACCTGAGCGCGAAGAGCCTCGACCACGCGGGCGTGACCGAACTCCCTGAGGAGTTCGGCGTACGCAGGCTCGTTGACCAGCGCGCCTATGGCGGGCAGGGATGAAGTCCGATGAAACCTGGGATCGCGTAGCCGGTGCATCCGCCTAATGAGATTAGGCTGGCGGGCCAGTAAAACGGAGTCATCACCACGGACAAAAGGCTCCCACCCTGGAAAAGCTGCCAGAGAAAGATGACGACGATGCAGCCGATCCAGATCTGCTGCCGTCGCGAGTTGATCTGGTAGAAGAAGCGCGCGTTGCGGTTGCGGAATATGCCTTCGATGACCCCCCAGCCGTCGAGCCCTGGGATGGGCAGCAGCTGGAAAGCGAAGATCGACAGGTTCAGGAACACGATCACGTAGAGCGCCGCTCCCGCAAGGGCCGCGGACAGCTCGAGCGATGAGGCCATCCCCATGCGGCTCAAGAACCGCCACAGGAGGCCAAGGACGATCGCGACGGCGAGGTTTGCCGCCGGTCCTCCGAGCTCGTGGACGACGTGCTGGACCGGAGAGTTGATCCGGTTCGGCTGGACGGGCACCCTCCTCCCCCAGCCGACCAGCGCAACGAACACGGCGATCGCCCCGAGCGGGTCGAGAAAGCGCCGCGGGTTGAGCGAGAAGTAACCGAAGTAGCGCACCGAGCGGTCGCCGAGGAGGTAGGCGGCCGCGGCGTGTCCCATCTCGTGGACCGGGATGGCGATCAGAAGGGCCGGCACCAGAAGGAGCGCGGCGAGGAGAAAGGCTACGAAGTTACTCATGGCCGGGTCCCCGCGAACTCACGGCGAAGCCTCTGACCCAGGGGTCCCCGCGAAGTCACGGCGAAGCCTCTGACTTCGTGGGGCTTTTTCGTGGGGTATTCACTCGATGGGGATTTTGCCGACGCGCTTGGCCGTCCGCCGCTTGGCCGGGGCGCGGCGCGCCCCGGTGGAGGCCCCGCGACCGCGCCCGCCCGGCGTAGTGGTCACCCTGTGCTCGTAGATGAGCATCAGCGCCGTGATCAATTCGCGCTGAGCGTTGAGCAGGTGCACCTGGGCCGCGGGCGGGACCATATCCGAAAGCAGGTGTCCGATTCGCGACCCCAGCTCGTTGACGGTCTCGATCAGACGCTCACCGTCGCGGCTCATTTCTTCTTCTCCTGAGTGGTCGATTTCTGGTCGCGGCGCGCAAATCGAACATGCAGCTCGCCGTTGCTGACGGTGGCGCTCGTCGTGTCGCGCTGTGCGAGGACACGAGGAAGCGAGATCTCGCGGCGGTAGTTGCCGAGCGTGACATACAGCTCCCCGTTGTGCCGGCTCAGGTCCACGGACGAGCGATCCGCAAACGGAACCTTCAGGGTCAGCACATAGTCGGTGCCGTCCTTGTCGATGCGCTGAGGGCTCGACGTAGCGAAGTGCTCGGAGGGATCGCGGTCGCCATAGGTTTCGCGCGCCATCCGCAAGAGCATCTCCTCACCGACCACCTCGCGATCGAACAGGGGGACGTTGAAGATTGGAATACCGGCAAACGACTGCTCGACCTCGACCTGGTAGCGCTTGTGGATCTGCTGCCACTTCTGGAACAGCTCGTCGTGCAGCTCGCCGGGCAGCAGGCGGTTGACGATCACAGCGTCGGTGACGTACCCGAACAGGCTGAGATACGTGTACGCGCGCTTGGCCTCTTTGACGACCATCTTCTCGAGGTTCAGCACGATGCGAACGGTGGTCATCGACGAGTCGGTCAGGAGGTTGCGCATTCCGCCCAGGTCGAGAAGCAGGTCTTTCAGGGAGGCGTAGATCTCGTCGGACGGAAGGGGCATTCCGATCATCGGCTGCAGCACCGGCCGCGCCACCCGCATGGCGCGACGCTGCCACGGAAAGATCTTGTCCAGCCACCACTTGGCGGCGTCAGGAAAGGTGAGCAGCTGGAGAGTTTCGCCGGTAGGGGCGCAGTCGACGATGAGCACGTCGTGCTCGGCTCGCTGGGCGTAGTGCTTGATCCACATCAGTGAGGCGATCTCGTCCATTCCCGGAGGGTTCGCCACCTCGTCCGCGACCACCTCATCGAGGCCCTGGGTCGCGAAGACCTCTGCGGCGTACTCGTGCAGCTTCACCCAGTGGCGCTGCATCTCGTGAAGCGAGGAGACCTCATGGGCCCACAGGTTGTCAGTGATGGGTGTGAGGTCATGACCCAGCTCGACGTCGAACGAGTCACCAAGCGAATGCGCCGGATCGGTGCTCATGATCACCGTGCGGTAGCCGGCCCTGGCGCAGCTGACAGCCGTGGCCGCTGCGACGGAGGTCTTGCCGACGCCTCCCTTTCCCGTGAACAGGATCACCCGCACGGGCTGAGTTTACGTGTGACCGTATCGGAGAGGCGTCGCGCCTGATCCCGATTAGCTCGGGGCTCCGGCGGGGCTCTTCGAGTCGCGCCTCTTCTTGAGATGCTCGAGCACCTTGAGCGTTGTCTCGGTGTTGCGCTCGATCTCCTCCAGGATCTGGAGGGTCGCCTTCTCGGCCGTTTCCGCCACCTCGGCCGTGTGTTCGAGCCGCAGGCGGTCCTTCTGCGCCTGACGGTTACCCGAGAGCAGGAGCACCGGGCCCGTGAATGCCGCCTGGATGCTGAACATCAGGTTGAGGAGGATGAACGGGTAGAGGTCCCATTTGTGAGTGAAGAATTCGACGGTGTTGACGAATACCCAGACCACGATGAGCGCGCTCTGGATGCCCAGGAACCACCACGATCCAATCCCTGCGGAGGCCTTGTCGGCGACACGCTCGCCCAGGGTCGCCTCGTCATGAAACAGCTGGTTGACCGGGTGCTTGTGCTTGGCCGCAACCCTCTCACGGGCCGTCGTGATTTCGATGTCAGCCAGGGGCGAGCTCATGCTGACTCAGCCTCCAGCTCACTGAGGATTTGCAATGTGAGGTCGGTGTTCTTCTTGATCTCGATGAGGATTCGAGTGATGTGCTCCTCGCCTTTGTCCGCCTCGTCCGCCGCGTGCTCCAGGGTGATGCGGTCCTTCTGAGACTGCCGGTTGCCCGCCAGCAAAACGATGGGGCCGGCGTAAGTAGCCTGGAGAGACAGCAAGAGGTTGAGCAGGATGAATGGATATGGATCCCAGCGCTTGACGAACAGGCCGTAGAAGTTGATCGCCACCCAAATGAGCAGCAGCACGGACTGGGTGATGATGAAAGGCCACGAGCCCATGGCGGCCGCCAGACGGTCCGCGATACGAGCGCTCAGCGGTGCGTCGTCGTAATGCGCAACGTTGACCGGATGCTTGTGGTCCGCGTTGGGGGTGCGGTGCTTTACACGAAGCCTATGGACCATAGAGTGCGACTCGGGGGCATCGGCCTGCGCCATCGGTTGAAGGGTAGCGGCGGTGTCGCCGAGTGTCTATTCGCTAAGGCTTATTTGACGATCAGCGGCATGGCGAAAGAACCGACGCCGAGCAGCACAACCATCGCAAAGCCAACGACGCCCAGCCGGATCAGGTCCTTGGTGAAGTACGGGACCCGGTCCAGTGGAATCGACGGGTCCGCCGACTCGACGATGTAGCGGCCTCCGCGGACTTTGGTGAACTGGTTGCGGGCTCCAAGCGACATCTCGACGGAGCGCACCAGCGCCTGGTCACCGCCCACGCGAGCCTGCGACACGCTGCGCGCCTGTATTGACCCGGCCGGCGCCACACTGGTCGAGGTCGCGCCCATCCCGGGCGTGAGCGGACCCGGCGGCCTGACAGGCGGGCGGAACTTGCCCTTGCTGCGTTTCTTGCCCTTGCGGCTCACAGAGCCAAGTCTAGTGAAGCTTGAGAACAGGCAGGCGGTGTGGGGGAGCTGGTGCTGCGTCGTGGGGTGCGACTGGGAGTGCGATCCGCCTGCCTGTTTCGTTGGGCCGTGGGACTCAACCGAGTGAGACGTTGGCTACGATATGTTGTGTCCCGGGCAGAGTTATAACCCCGAATGTAGTTGTTGTCAAGAGGCTTAACATTCCTTGGCACGTCGCCGAGGTCTGCAAGCTCGGGCTTGGTGATCTCCCCCATCTGGTCCTGGAGGTAATCGCTCAGCCCCAGGACCGCTTCGGCGCCCTCCACCCTCACCCATCCGTGGGCGCCGCTGAAGAGAAGACCGGGCATGCTCAAGTTCTGAGTGGTTCAGGCACGCAAGTCGTCAGGCGGCGCCGGCGTTAGACACACCATGAAATGGCTGCTTCTCGTGGTCGCTGCGGCCGCGCTCGTCTGGGTGGGGATTCAGCTCTGGCAGACCTTCTTCCTGGGTCGTTTCTAGCGACCGATCCGGAAGAAGATCACGTCGCCGTCCTTCACGCGATAGTCGCGTCCCTCGACGCGAAGCTTCCCCGCGGCCCGCAGGGCTTCCATGGATCCGGCGGCGACCAGCTCATCGACCGACGTCACCTCGGCGCGGATGAAGTGCTTCTCGAAGTCGGTGTGAATCTTGCTGGCCGCGATCGGCGCGGGCGCATCTTTTTCGCATGGCCACGCGCGCACCTCAGGCTCGCCGGCGGTGAAGTAGGTGATCAGACCGCCCGCCTCCCAAACCGCGCGCGCGATGCGCCCAAGACCGGACTCGTCGATTCCGTAACCCGCACGCATCTCGGCCTGCTCCGCAGGCTCCAGCTCGCCCAGCTCCGACTCGAGTCGCGCTGAGAGCGTGATCACCGGAGCGCCCTCGGCGGCCGCGAGCCTGGCCACCTTCGCCGCGGGCTCGCCCCCTCCCGGCAGCAGCTCATCGGCGGCATTGGCGACGTATACGGCCGGCTTGAGCGTGACCGGAAATATTCCCAGCAGAATCGCGCGCTGATCCGGTTCCAGCTTCAAGGTTCGCAGCTGCTGGCCGGCATCGAGATGATCCTTGGCCTTGATCAGGATCTCCTGCTCCGTCTGCGCGTCCTTTCTTCCGGCGCGCGACTCCTTGGCCACGACATCGAGGCGCTTCTCAACCGAGGCGAGGTCGGCGAGCACGAGGTCGAGCGCGAACTCCTCGAGCT
The DNA here is from genome assembly GCA_036513095.1 of Candidatus Dormiibacterota bacterium. Taxonomy (GTDB): domain Bacteria; phylum Chloroflexota; class Dormibacteria; order Dormibacterales; family Dormibacteraceae; genus Palsa-870. Next base: position 12,103 of record DATBZR010000014.1, read on the forward strand.
CTACGGCCGGGTCGGGCTGCGGGCCGAAGCACCGCGCGATTTTGACCAGCACATCGGCCTGCCGTGCAAACGCCACGCGCTGCGCGCGACTGCCGGGCGGCGTGTCCTCGACACGGACCTGCGCCGCTGTCGTCTTGAGTGGCTTGACGGCCGCCGCCAGGCGATTCAAGCGCTCATCGGGCACATCCACCATCCCTACTCCGTCCGCACCTCGTCCAGCAGTCAGGGCATTGAAGAGCGCCGTCTTCCCCGCCCCCGCGGGACCGACGATCGCAACGTTGACCGGCATTAGAGGTGCGGCACGGGGGCCGGCCGAGAGATTCGGCGACCAGGTGGTCCGGCCGCTAGGCGCGGCCGAGCATCGCAGCGCGCGCATCCGTTGATGCGTAAGCGAGAAGCGGAGGCCGCAACGACGCGGACGGGCCGCATGGGCGCCGAAGCTCCAGTCGGCATCCCGTGCTGCACCTCTTAGGTTTGGTCCAGCTCAAACGTCTTGTGGAGGACGCGGACGCCTTTCTCCACCTGGTCGCGAGCGACCAGGCAGGTGATGCGAATCTCGGAGGTGCTGATCATCTCGATGTTGATGCCCGCATCGGCCAGGGCTCTGAACATGCGACCCGCGATGCCCGGCGTGCCCAGCATGCCGGTGCCGACGATCGAGAGCTTTGCGATGCCGCCGGCCGACACCACCCTCGTGGCGCCGATCGCCTTCGCGGCCGCCTTGACAAGCTTCTCCGCCGCTTTGAGATCCGACTGCGCGACCGAGAAGGTGAGGTCTGTCCGGCGCGAGCGGCCGATGTTCTGGACGATGACGTCGACCGAGATGCCCGCTGTGCCGAGCGGTTCGAAGATCGCGGCGGCGATACCCGGTCGGTCAGGCACGCCGACCACCGTGATCTTCGCAACGTTGCTTTCCTCGGCGATTCCTCGAACGCGCTGTCTGTCTTCCATGGATACGTGAGCGACGATCATGGTACCGACGCCCTCGTGAAAGCTCGACCGGACGTGGATGTTGACGCCGTAAAGCTCTCCGATCTCGACTGCGCGCGGATGCATCACGCGCGCGCCGACGGCGGCGAGCTCGAGCATCTCGTCGTACTGGATATGACTCAGCTTGCGTGCCGTCTTCACGAGTCGCGGATCGGCGGTGAAGATTCCATCCACGTCGGTGTAGATCTCGCAGGAGTCGGCCTTGAGCGCCGCGGCGAGCGCCACCGCGGTGGTGTCTGACCCGCCCCGGCCCAGCGTCGTCACCTCCAAGTCCGCCGTTACACCCTGGAATCCCGCGACGACCGCCACCTTGCCCTCGCGCAAGATTTCGAGGATGCGGTCCGGCTTGATGTCCTGGATGCGCGCCTTCGAATGCTGGGCGCTCGTCCGCACGCCGGCCTGGAGTCCGGACAGAGAGATCGCGGGGACGCCCATCCCCTGCAGGCACATCGCGACCAGCGGAGCGGTGATCGTCTCGCCGTTCGCGACCAGCATGTCGAGCTCGCGCGCTGGAGGCTCGGGGTTGATGCTCTGCGCAAGCGCGATCAGCCGGTCGGTCGTGTGCCCCATCGCGGATACGACCGCGACGACCTTGTGTCCCTGCTTGACGGTCGCCGCTATGCGGCGGCTCACCCGCCGGATTCGAGCGGCGGTGCCCACCGAGGTACCGCCATATTTCTGGACGATGATCACAGCGTCCGGAACATGCCCTTGTCGGTGATCTGGGTGACGAGCGCGCTGCCGCGCTCGGGGAACGACGACTCCATGGCGGCGGCGATTCGCGCCGCCTGAGAAGGCGCGCAGAAGGCGAACACGCTCGGGCCCGCGCCGCAGATCGCGGCGCCATAGGCCCCCGTGGCCTCGGCGACCCGGATCACCTCCGCGGTCCATGGATAGAGGTGCAGGCGGTGCGGCTGATGAAGACGGTCGCGCAGCGCCTCGCCCAGCAGCGACGGCCGTTTGGAGACGATGGCGCGCACGAGCAGCGCGGTGCGCGCGGCATTGAACGATGCGGTCTCGAGCGGGACAGAGTCGGGCAGCACGGCGCGGGCCTTCTCGGTCGGAAGGGGCTGGTGAGCGATGAAGAGCGCCAGTCCCCATCCGGGGTTCGGAAGCTTCTCATCGATGTGCTCGGAAACGATGCGGATGCCGCCTGAGGCCGAGGCCGCCACGTTGTCGAGGTGGCCCTCGTCCGCGCCCGCGTCGATGACGTGGCTTTTCACGTCCCACGGGCTGCTCAGGGCCGAGGCGGCAAGCCTGGCGGCCGCGCTGCTGCCCAGACCCACCCCGAGCGGGATCTCGCTTCGCACGCGTCCCGTCATCTTCAGGCGGGTGAACGGGTTGTCATGCGCCGCCAGGTAGTCAGCGCCTTCACCTTCGTAGTCCCACGAGGGATGGTTGGCTTCGTTGGCCTCGACCTCGAGCCAGAGGTTGATCGCCATCGCCATGCAGTCGAAGCCCGGACCGATGTTGGCGATCGACGCTGGAACTCTGATCCGCACTACCGGCGCCCCGCTCTCATCACAGCTTCAAGACCTTAGCGAGTGTGCGCGAGTCGCCGTCGAGCTCGATGGGCGGTTCGACGTTCTTGAGCGCCGCGTCAGGGTCCTTGAGCCCTGAGCCGGTCAGAACCACGACCGCCGTCGCATCCATTTCGATCTTGCCTTCGCGGACCAGGCGGAACAGGAGCGCGAGCGGGGCCGCCGAGGCCGGCTCGGCGAACAGGCCCTCGCTTCCGGCCAGGCGGATCTGAGCGGAAAGGATCTCCGTGTCGGTGACCGCGCCGATCATGCCTCCCGAATCATCGCGCGCCGTCGTCGCCCCCTCCCACGAAGCCGGGTTTCCGATACGGATCGCCGAAGCGACGGTGGTCGGATTCGGGATGGCGTGGCCGTTCACGATCGGCGCCGCGCCCTCGGCCTGCGCACCGATCATGCGTGGGAGACGCGTGGATTTCCCGGCGGCGTGGTACTCGCGAAACCCCTTCCAGTACGCGGTGATGTTGCCCGCGTTCCCGACCGGGAGCAGCAGATAGTCAGGAGCATCGCCGAGGGCGTCGACGATCTCGAACGCGGCAGTCTTCTGGCCCTCGATTCGGTTCGGGTTGACCGAGTTCATCAGGGCGACCGGGTAGCGGCTCGTCAGGTCGCGCACGGTCTCCAGCGCGGAGTCGAAGTTGCCCTTGAGAGCGACGACCTTGGCCCCGTACATGAGCGCTTGCGAGAGCTTGTTCAGGGCGATCTCGCCGGAAGGGACCACGACGATGGCACGCACCCCCATCCTCGCCGCGTATGCGGCCATCGAGGCGGATGTGTTTCCCGTGGAGGCGCACATGAGGACCCGGCTGCCTGCTTCCAGCGCCTTCGCCACCGCGACGACCATGCCGCGATCCTTGAACGAGCCTGTCGGGTTCAGGCCCTCGTACTTGAAATAGAGGTGCTTGAGGCCCAGCGCGCGGCCGATGTTGCGGCTGGGCACCAGCGGGGTCGAGCCCTCGCTCAGGTCGACCTCCGGGGTGGACGGGCCGATCGGCAGGTGCTCGCGGTAGCGAGCGATTACCCCCACGGGACCCCTTAGAAGACGCGAAGGAAAGACGAAACGGCCCGCACCGATTCGAGCGCCGCCATCCTAGAACGCGCCTTCTGGAGGCTGGCGTCGAACGCCGGGTGCGTGGTGACGACCAGCTCGGCGGTCTGGTCCTGCGACCACGCGTCCTTTTGAATGAAGCTCGAGATGCTGACGCCCTCCTCGGCGAAGACCTGTCCGATCGCGGCGAGCACCCCGGGCTTGTCGTCGACGCGAATCCGGTAGTAGGCGCGCGTCACGACCTCGCCCATGGGCACGACGGTGATCCGGTCGTCGAAGCTGAACGAGGGTCGGCTCTGCACGCCACGGCGGATCGATCGCGCCAGGTCGATCAGGTCGCCGACGACCGCCGATGCGGTGGGCCTGCCTCCCGCCCCCTGTCCCACGAGCAGCACCTGCCCGACGAGGTCACCCTCCACGAAGACCGCGTTCTCGGCGCCCTCCACGCGGGCCAGCGGGTGGTCGAGCGGGACCATCGCCGGGTGCACGCGAGCTTCGACCTGGCCCGGGTGCCGCTGCGTGTGGGCGATGAGCTTGATCGCGTACCCCAGCTCGCGCGCGTACCGAAAATCGACTGGCTCGATCCCTTCGATACCTTCGCGGTAGATCTCGTCAGGGCGAACCTTGATCTCGTAGGCGATCGAACCCAGGATGGCCAGCTTATAGGTGGCGTCGAAGCCGCCGACGTCGTCGGTGGGATCGGCCTCGGCGAAGCCCGCAGCCTGCGCTTCGGCGACCGCCTCGCCGAGAGAGAGTCCGGCCGCCGCCATCCTGCCGAGCACGTAATTGGTCGTGCCGTTGATCACGGCCGAGACCTGCTTGATCGTGTTGGCCTGAAGGTCCGTCCTGAACGTGCTGATGAGCGGGATGCCTCCGCCGACCGCCGCCTCGAAGTAGACGTCGACGTTCCTCTCGGCCGCCAGGTCGAGCAGCTCGGGGCCGTGCTTCGCCATCACGACCTTGTTCGCGGTGATGACGTGTTTGCCCGAACGGATCGCGCGCTCCAGGTAGCTGCGCATTGGCTCGTCGCCACCGGCGACCTCCAGCACGACGTCGATCGCGGGGTCCTCGAGGACTTCGGCCGGGTCGACCGTCAGCAGGCCGGATGCGATCTCGACGGCGCGCGGCTTGTTCAGGTCGCGGACCAGCACCCGTTGAAGGCAGAGCTCGACGCCTGCCCGGCGTGAGAGCTGGGGGCGCCACGTCAGCATTCGCTCCGCCACCTGGGCACCCACGGTGCCCAGCCCGATGAGCCCGACGTTGAGGGGAGCCTGCGCCATGGGCGCTATTCTCCCTGCCGTGGCCCTGATCCTGCGCGAAGCCGACGTCCAGGAGCTGATCGAGATGGACGACGTGATCGCCGCGGTGACCGCGTCGATGAAGGAGCTTGGCGAAGGCACGGCCCAGAATGAGCCGCGCCGGAGGGCCTTTCCGCCCGGCGGCCTGCTCAACGTGATGTTCGCGTCCTACCCGGGCGGGCGTTGCACCGGTCTGAAGGCGTACACCGTCGCGGACGGCCATGCCAGGTTCCTGGTCGTTCTGTTCGGCCTCGACGGCTCGCTCGAAGCCCTGATCGAAGCCGATTTCATGGGCGCCTACCGCACCGGGGCAGCCTCGGCGGTGGCGGCCAGGGCCCTGGCGCAGCCTGGCCCGGCGACCGTCGCGATGATCGGAGCCGGCTGGCAGGCCGCCACCCAGGCGCTCGCCATCTCGCGCGTGCTCGAGATCAAAGAGCTCCGCGTTTTCAGCCGGCACGACGAGAGGCGTGCGGAGTTCGCCCGAGAGCAGGAAGCCCAGCTGGGCGTCGCCACCATCGCGGCGGGCAGTGCAGAGCTGGCAGTGCGCGGGGCCGATGTGATCATCACGATGACGACCAGCAAGACCCCGGTGATCGAGGCCGATTGGGTCGAGCCGCATGCCCTGGTGGTCGCCGCCGGCTCGAACTGGCACAACAAGGCGGAGGTTACGGCCGATCTGGTGGCGAAGGCTCAGACGGTCGTCGTCGACCAGCTGGCGGCGGCGCAGCTCGAGAGCGGGGACCTGATCGCGGCCCACGAGGCCGGTAAGTTCGACTGGAACCGTGCCGTCGAGCTGGGTGCGGTCGTGGCCGGAAAGTGGCAGCGCCCCGAGGGGACCGGGATCACGCTCTTCGAGTCACACGGCCTGGCGCTCTGGGACCTGGCGGCCGGCTCAGTCGTCCTGGCCGCGGCGCGCGAGCGCGGCTTTGGCGAAGAGGTGCGGCTGTTCTAGGGGCGCGGCCGAAAACCTCGACGAGAGATTCGGCGATCCAGGTGGCCCAGATCCGGGTGAAGCGACGAGCAGCGGAGCGAGCGCATCGTGCATGCGTGAGCGAGCAGCGCAGTCCCTGAACCCGGAGATGGGCCGCATGGGCGCCGAAGATCCGTCGACGGCTTTTCGGCCGCGCCTCTAGGGGAGATGAACCTGCGCGGGAGGCGGCCCGAGAGCTCCCAGCTGCAGCGCTGAACCCACCAGGTAGGCGGCGATCAGGATCACGACCATGGCGACGCTGGCTGTCGTGTAGACGACCCACGGCGAAGGCCCGGAGCCGGCAATACGGATCAACACGTCGGTCCAGTCCGGGCCCTTGCGCGGGGTCCACGAGTCGACCTCCGCCCGGATCATCCGGGTGAAGTCAGCTTCTGAGGGCGAACCGAACCCTCCCTGAGTGGGTTTATCTTCCACGTAGGGCACCTTCACTTCTCGAACGCGTGGTGTCGAGATCTTGGTCGCTCCCCATGGTTTTTCTCATGATCGCCACCGCCTTCGCGATCCGGGAGGCCACCGTTCCGGCCGGCACCCCCAGCACCGCGGCGATCTCCTCGCGGGTCAGGCCGTCGTAATAGTGGAGGACGACGGCCGCGCGAAGCTTCGGGCTCAGGACCGCCATAGCCTTGCCGACCACGTCGCGTGCCTCGGCGCGGTCGTAGTCCCGCCGGTCAGGTGCCATGTAGAGGCGGGCCGGCAGGAAGCGGGCCAGCTTCTGGCGGCGCAGGTGCGAGATCGCGAGGTTGATCCCGATCCGGCGCAGCCAGGCCCCCGGCGGGGCGGTCGGCGTGTAGCGGTGGCGGGCGCGGTAGGCCCGCACGAAGGTCTCCTGCGTGAGGTCTTCGGCCGCCGCCGAGTCCAGGACGACGGCGCGGATGGACCGGAAGACCGAGAGGTATTCCTGGTCGTAGAGCTGCTTGAACTGTGTGGCGGGGTCAAGCTCCCTGCTCTCGGTCACGTGCTAAGTGTGAGGCTCGCGAACGGCATCGATACTTCGTTAGCACAGTGGTGGGCGACCCGGGACTCGAACCCGGATGGGTTACCCCACACGCCCCTCAAACGTGCGCGTCTACCAGTTCCGCCAGCCGCCCGGCTGCAGCCGGTTGATTTTACCCAGCTTTCCATTGGAGGGCGCTGTGGTACCCGCGGCAAGAGTCGAACTCGCAACCTCCTGATCCGAAGTCAGGCGCTCTATCCATTGAGCTACGCGGGCGTGACCCCATCATGTTATGGAAGCTGAGCGTTGCCGACAGGCCTGTTCATTTGATCCAGGCTGGGTAAGCCCGCTCATTAAGTCGAAGCCAGCCGTTGCGGGTAGGCCGGGTTTATCCCGGCCGTCTCCCAGACGTCCACACTCAAGGCGCCGGCCAATCGTCGCCTGGAGGCCCCTGGTGAAAACGCAGTTTTCACCAGGCTGGGGGCGATCAGCCTACCGCGTAGCGCTGGTGGTTCAAACCCCACGCCGCGTATCGCATCAGACCGACGGCGCGATACCTCTGCCTGCGAGCCGCCGTGTTCCCTGACTCGATCGCCGTGCGCAGAGCTTCAGGCGTCTTGCCCGGGAACTCGGTGTACGCCCGCCCGACCGCGTCCAGGATGTGCGCGTCGGAGGAGCCGAGCTCGGCCGAGCCAAGCCCGAGGTTGAGCCTGTGCGCGAGCTGGTTGAAGACATAGAAGCCGGGCGTCGCGTTCTCGACCTCGATCCCGTCGAAATCGAGCTCGGCGGCGAGCCAGCCGACGCCATGCACCGGACCGTTGCGTGCGACCCGCTCCGTGCGCCAGAAAGGATGCACCGCGATCGCAAGCCCGCCCTGGTCGTGAATCGCATGCACGGTCGCGGCGGCCGACATACCGGGGCGGATGCGGCGCTCGAGGTACAGCGCGACAATGTGGCCGTCGCGGCTGGACACCTCCTCTCCGACGATGACGTGGAGCCTCGCACGTTTTGCCGCATGCTCACGCGCGCGTAGAGCGCCCTCGATGGTGTCGTGGTCTGTGACTGCGATCACGTGCATCGACGCGCGTCGCACGGCGTGTTCGACGAGCTCCTGAGGCGTGGGCCAGCCATCGCTGGAGGTCGTGTGCATATGGAGGTCGGCCCGACCCGGAGCAATCATGGGTGTGCATAGTACGCCTGAGGGCTTTACCATCGACCTCTCACGACCTTCTCTTCGAACTCGTTGTGGTGGAGGTGTCCGTAGTGGAAGGATTGATGCAGGACTACGAGCTCTCTCTTCAGCACGTGCTCTGGCGAGTGGAGCGCCTGCACCAGAAGAAAGAGGTCGTGACCAAACGCGAGCAGGGCGTTCACCGCATGACGAATGGCGAGATGGTGCCGCGCATCAACCAGCTCGCGGGCGCGTTGAAGCGGCTCGGCATCAAACCTGGCGACCGCGTGGCGACCCTCGCGTACAACAATCACCGGCACCTCGAGCTCTATTACGCCGTGCCCTGCATGGGCGCGGTCCTGCACACGCTCAACCTTCGTTTGTTTCCTCAGCACCTCGAGTTCATAGTGAATGACGCGGAAGACAAGGTTTTATTTGTCGATCAGCCACTGATTCCTCTCCTCAAGCCCTTGCTGGGCAAGATTCCAAGCGTCCAGCAGATCGTTTTGATGACGGACACGCCGGCGGAATCGCACAGCGGTGACGGAGTCGGCGACCTCCTCGACTACGAATCGCTCCTGGAGGCTGAGAGCGAGAGCTACCCCTGGCCGAAGCTGTCAGAGCGCATGGCCGCGGCCATGTGCTACACGTCGGGCACCACCGGCAATCCGAAAGGGGTCGTTTACTCGCACCGCTCCCAGTACCTGCACACGATGGGCGTGCTCCAGGCCGACAGCCTGGCGATCACGGAGAAGGACACTGTGCTCCCGATCGTACCGATGTTCCACGCCAACAGCTGGGGCCTGCCCTACGCGTGCGGCATGGCCGGGAGCAAGGTCCTGTTCCCCGATCGGTTCATGAGCGACGCCAGATCAATCGTGGAGCTGGCCGAGCAGGAGGGGGCGACGATCCTGGCGGGTGTCCCGACCATCTGGATCAACACGGCTGCGTATTTGAAGGAGACGGGCAAGCGCCTGCCGAAGGTACACACGGTGATCTGCGGCGGGTCGGCCATTCCGCGCTCGCTCATGGAGTCGATGGACGCTCTCGGACTGAGGATGCTGCACGCCTGGGGAATGACGGAGACATCGCCGCTCGGCAGCGTCGCGCGGCCGCGAGCCGGCACCCCGGCGGGTGATGAGCTCCACGCACGCCTGACTCAGGGGCCGGTGTCGCCGGGAGTTGAGATCCGGATCAGCGATCCGGCGACGGGCGACGAGCTGCCCTGGGACGGCGTCGCGTTCGGCGAGATCCAGGTGCGCGGGCCGTGGATCGCCCGCGGCTACCACAATGGCTATGACCCGGGCAAGCTGACCGAGGACGGTTGGTTCCGCACGGGTGACGTGGCGAAGATCACGCCCGAGGGCTACATCGAGATTGTCGACCGCACCAAGGACGTGATCAAGTCCGGTGGCGAGTGGATCTCGTCGGTGGAGCTCGAGAACGCGATCATGTCGCACCCGAAGATCCTGGAAGCCGCTGTCATCGGCCTCGCGCACCCGAAGTGGGACGAAAGGCCGGTCGCCTACGCGGTGCCGAGGGCCGAGTTCAAAGGCAAGGTCACGCAGGAAGAGGTGATCGACTTCCTGAAGGACAAGGTCGCGAAGTGGTGGCTGCCCGATGAGGTGCGCTTCATCGACGAGGTGCCGAAGACCTCGGTGGGCAAGTTCGACAAGAAGGTGTTGCGCGCCGGGGCAGTCCCGATGAGCGTCGGAGTAAAGGAGGAGGCCAAGAACTGATGGCACGGACCGCAGCTAGGGAGCACACGATCAGCCGGGAGACGCATCACTTCAAGTGGGACAACTCGATTCCCCCGGCGGTCGAGATCGAGCCGGGCGACATCGTCCACATCGACGCGGAGGAGGTGACCGCCGGGCAGCTCAAGAAGGACGACCCGGCGTCGAAGCTCGGGGCGCTCGACTTCGACCGCCTGTACCCGCTGGGAGGCCCCGTCTATATCAAAGGCGCCGAGCCCGGCGACACGTTAGAGGTCGAGATCCTTCAGCTGAAGCCGGGTTCATGGGGCTGGGCGGCGCTTCTGCCAGGCCTGGGGCTGCTGGCTTCCGACTTCCCCGATCCGTACGTGCGGTACTTCGACCTTGGGGACCGGAAGACGGCCGAGCTGCGCCACGACATCCAGATCCCGATCGCGCCTTTCTGCGGCACGATGGGTGTGGCGACCGACGAGCCTGGTCCGCACGCGGTCCTGCCGCCGACCAAAGGCGCCGGCAACATCGACACCCGCCACCTAACAGCCGGCACCAAGCTCTACCTGCCGGTTTTCGTGCCCGGCGCGCTCTTCTCGGCCGGTGATTGCCACGGGGCGCAGGGAGATGGCGAGGTCTGCGTTACCGGGATCGAATGCCCGATGACGTTCTCACTCCGATTTGGAGTGGTCAAAGGTGCCTCGCTCCGCCCGTGGAGCTACCACTTCCTGACCCCGGCTGCACCCCTTCAGCCGCGCAGCGACGAGAAGGGATACCACGCGGTCTGCGCGCTCGGCCCGGACCTCATGGAGAACGCCCGCAACGCCGTGCGCGACACGATCGCGTGGCTGACGGCAGACCACGGCCTGAGCCGCGAGGACGCGTACATCCTGTGCAGCCTGGCCGGCGATCTCCGGATCAGCCAGATCGTCGACCAGCCGAACTTCGGGGTGTCGTTCTACCTGCCGCTGAGCGTCTTTCACTAACCACTAGGCTCGGCGTCGACCGCCCGGACTTTACCCCTTCAAGGGGTGGTGACCCGCGTACCGTGCGGCATACTGACCGACTGGTGTTCGCAGGTTGAGTACGACACAACTCGGGCGCTATCCCATCGAAGCCGAGCTTGGGCGTGGGGCGATGGGAGTTGTCTATCGATCGACGCATCCACGCCTCGAAATCCCCGTCGCGATCAAGGTCCTGGCTGAGCAGTACTCGAGCGACACGAGCTTCCGCCAGCGCTTTCACCGCGAAGCGGCCACCGTCGCCGGGCTCAACCACCCAGGCATCGTTCGCGTCTACGACTTCGACGAGGACGGGCCCGTCCTGTTCATCGTCATGGAGTGGGTCGAAGGCCGCTCGATGCGGTCGTGGCTCGACGAGTACGGGCGGTTCAGCGTCGACGTGTCGGTCGACCTGATCCAGCAGCTGCTGTCGGCGGTCGGCGTCGCCCACGACTACTCGGTCGTCCATCGCGACCTCAAACCCGACAACATCCTGATCTCCAACCGCGGCAAGACGAAGATCCTCGATTTCGGAATCTCCAAGCTCATCGACGACAAGCACCGCCTGACGGCGACCGGCAGCATGGTCGGCACCCCGGCCTACATGGCGCCCGAGCAGGTCAAAGGCGAGGCGGTTGATGCGACGTCGGACATCTACTCGCTCGGCATGATCCTGTACGAGCTGCTCCACGGCGAGCCGCCCTTCACGGGCCCCCTACCGTCGGTGCTGCACTCGCAGGTGTTCGACCGGCCGAGGGCATCGACCGCCATCCCCTCACCGATCATGGAGATCATCTGGAAGGCAACCGCGAAAGACCGCAGCCAGCGCTTCCAGAGCTGCGAGGAGTTCTCCGGCGCGTTCCACTACATGCCCAAGCCGGGCGCCGCGCAGCCGCCGGTCGAGGCGATCTCGAACGAGATGGCCGTCGAAGAGGAGGAGGAGCGGCGAGCGCCGGCCCCAGCGCACCACGACGGCCACAAGCCCGCCGGCGTGTGCACGTACAGCGACTGCCAGGAGAAGCGCGGATGGGCGTGCGCGTACAAGGACCTGACCGGCCGCGAGTGCAAGAGCTGGTGGTGCCGCCGGCACATCCAGTTCATCGAGCGGACGCCGTTCTGTCCCCGTCACGCAAGCGTGATCAGGGCGCTGGCGCCGACCGCGAACACGATCTTCGAGATCAAGAACCGGCCCGCCGTCGACGACCGCGCGCTGCCGCTTGCGGCGTTGGTTGCTGAGGACATCGACAAAGACGTGACGGAGCTCGTCCGCCGCCGCTACCAGAACCGCAAAGACGTCACGCTCGCGCGCGACCGCACTGTCCGGCAGACGTGGTCGGGGCGCAACGACGTCGCGTGGGAGCGCAGCTGGGCGGCGCTGAAGAGCCAGGGCTACCTGGTGCGAATCGCTGTGCGCGTTTCCACCGAAGAGCCCGACACGGTGCAGCTCCTGATCGGCAACACCGTCGTGTTCAAGGAGGTGCCGGACTGGATCAGCCGCCGGCGCGAGGGTGAGCCGCCCGACCATGCCGACCGCGCGCGGTTTGGCAAGAAGCTGTTCGGCGCAATCCTCGAGCACGTGGACGAGCCCCAGCCGGTGCCTTCCAACGTCCCGGCCCCCAGTCACGAGATCGAGCCTCCCCCGCCGCCCGAGATCAACCGGACGCTGATCGAGGGCATGATCCTGCGCCTGGCGTCGACCGCGACTCGCGTGACCGGGTACGAGATGGCGGAGCAGCTCGCGCTTCCGTTCTCCGCGGTGGAACCCAGCCTGAAGTCGCTCACCGGTTCTAACTTCCTGGATGCGCTCGGACTGGCTTCCGAACAGGGCCCCTGGCTCGGCCGCCCGCTCCCGGAGCGGATGGCTTACGCCATCACGAAGCAGGGACGCACCCGCAGCGAGCAGATCGGCGATTCGAGCACCCGCTACACGGGCCCGGCCCCGGTCTCCATGCAGGAGTACCGCGCGGTGCTTGCGGAGGCGGCCAAGCCAGGCACCCTCGACCTGGTCAAGGTCAACCTGGCGCTGAGCGGCATCGAGCTCGCGCCGGGCGTGACCGAAGCGGTCCGGGCCGCCGTCAACTCCCGGTCCTCGATCTTCATCTACGGCGCGCCAGGCAACGGCAAGACCACGCTGGCGCGCCGCATTCCAAGCCTGCTTGGCGGACCGATCGTGATCCCGATGGCCCTCGACATCGGGGGCGGCGAGGTCATGACGATATTCGACGGATCGGTGCACCGCCTCGAGACGCACCAGCCCGCCGACCGCCGCTGGCGGCGCGTGGCGCGGCCTCTGGTCCAGGTTGGCGGTGAGTTTCAGCTCGAGATGTTCGAGCCGACCTGGGAGGAGGGCAGCCGGACCTACGGCGCGCCGCTACAGGTGAAGGCCAACGGTGGAGTGCTGCTGATCGACGACCTCGGCCGGCAGCGCGTCTCCCCCAAGCAGATCCTCGACCGGCTGCTCGTGCCGCTTGAGCAGGACACCGACTTCATGAACCTGTCGTCGACGGGCCGCAAGGTGGAGATACCGTTCCAGGCGCAGCTCGCCCTGTCCACCAACCTGCGCCCGGCGGAGCTGCTCGACGAGGCGTACCTTCGCCGGCTTTCCTACAAGGTCCTCATGCCCGACCCGACCTGGGAGATGTGGTGCCGGATCTTCGAGCGCGAACGCGAGCGCCTGGCCATCCCTCCAGAATCCAGCGCCCTCGAGATGATCTCGGCCCTCTACAGCGGCCGCCCGCTGCGCGGCAACCACCCGCGCGACCTGCTGGAGCGATTGGTTGACGTGTCTTCGGCGCGCGGCGTGCAGCCCAAGCTGACACCGGAGCTCGTCGAGGCCGCCTGGCACACGCTTTTCATCACGAGCTAGGCCCACGGGCCGGCACCCCAAGCGCGCGCGTGATGTCGGTCGTCGAGAGCATGCCGACCAGCTCGCCGCCATCGATCACGAGCATGTGACCTTCGCTCGACGACGAGAACCGTTCCAGCACCTTGATCACCGCTTCGCCTGACGAAGCCTTGGGCACGCTGTCCATTCCAGTGCCGAAGTCGCGCACGCGCCGCACGTGTCGCTCGTCCTGCGGCACCCGGGCCAGCTTCGCGAGGGTGACGATTCCGTCGAGCTCGCCATCGAACGTCTTGAGCGCGTAGGCGTGCGCAGGCTGCCCTGGGACGTACGCCCGCATGAACTCGTGGACGGTGAGCCAGCCCGGCGCCATGGTTGGGTTGCGAGACATCAGGTCGCCCACGCGAAGGCCCATCAGGGCGCCCCGCATGAGTACCTGATCCTTTTCCGAAGTGGCCGCCGACATCAGAAACCACCCGAGGAAGATGGGCCAGAGCCCGCTCAGAGCCCCCTGGAAAAGAAGCTCTAGGAGCCCGACGCCGATCATCAGGAAGGCGCACATCCGCCCAAGCCACGCGGCGCGGGAGGTGGCGCTGTAGCGATCTCCGCGACGCTGCCAGAGCCAGGCGCGCAGCAAGCGGCCGCCGTCGAGCGGAAAGGCGGGAATGAGGTTGAAGATCAGTAGGACGGCGTTGGATCCGGCCAGCCACGCACAGCCGCCTTCGATTAGAGGTGGACCGCCGGTGGCGTCGAGGATGAAGGTGGCCGCGCCGAACAGGATGGCGAGCGCAAGGCTGACGAGGGGTCCGGCGATCGCGATCCTGGCCTCCACTCCGGGCGTCGCCGCATCGCTCCTCAGGCGCGCGACGCCGCCGAAGATCCAGAGGGTGATGCCGTCGACGTTCACACCGAGCCGTTTCGCGACGAGGGCGTGACCCATCTCGTGGCTCAGCAGCGATGCGTAGAAGAGCAGGCCGGCGATAGAGGATACGATCCAGTAAGCGGACTGCGGCTGGTCTGGCACGACCGAGGGGAGCACCTGGCCCGCGAGGGTCCAGACGATGAGGGCGAACACGATCGCGAGGCTCCAGTGCAGCCCCACCTCGATGTCCGCGATCCGCCCAATGCGGACGCTTGCGTCCACGAGTCGAATGTTAGAAGGGCGGCTAAGTAGCCCTGGGTATACTTTTGGATCGCCCCTAACGCGGCGGTGGCGGAATGGCAGACGCGCTAGTTTCAGGAGCTAGTGTCCGCAAGGACGTGGAGGTTCAACTCCTCTCCGCCGCACCAACCCTGTCTCTCGCAGTCGACTACAGCAACCCTGCCGAAATGCGTGACGCTTACCTTCCGGTCGACGAGGATTCGTAGGTCATCACTTAGCGGCCCAGGATCTCCAGCGGCGCTTTGCGCATCCTCGAACGGCCTGTTGATGGCGCGCTGTTTGGCCTCGTTGCGGAGCTGTTCGTAAGTCCGTCCGCCACATCCCTGTGGGATCGCAGGGCGCCCGCGCGGCCAGATGAGAGCCTCATTTGTCTTGACAACGCCTGGCCAATCCATTCGACTGTGCCCCGCCGTGTCGAGTGCGCCCTACGACCAGGTCCAGACCCTCTACCGAACGCTGCTCGTTTTCGCCACGGTAGCCGTGCTCATCCTCGCCGTCGGCCTCGTCGAGTTCGTTTACTTCGAACCGCCTGGACAGACGACCGGGGTGAAGGCGCGGATCGTCGGCGTTT
>DATBZR010000015.1:0-28953 GCA_036513095.1 Candidatus Dormiibacterota bacterium
GCGAGAGCGATCGAGACCCGCTGACGCATGCCACCGGACAGCTCGTGCGGGAATCTGCTCAGCACCGAAGCGTCGAGGCCAACCTTACCGAGCAGCTCGGCACCGCGGCGTCTGACGGTCGCACCCGGGTAATGCTCGCCCCCGTGTGCGTGAGCCTTGAGGATGTCACCAAAGTGGTGCTCAACGTTGCGCACCGGGTTCAGAGCGTTCATGCCGCTCTGCAGCACGATCGCGAAACCGTTGCGTCTTTGCCGACGCAACTTCTCGCCTTTCAAGGTGCTGACGTCGACGCCGTCGAACCGGATCACGCCGCTCTCCAGCCGGGCCGGCGGGCGCAGCATCCGGGTCAGCGCGAACCCGAGCGTCGACTTGCCGCAACCCGACTCGCCGACCAGCCCGACGAACTCGCCCTGCTCCAGGACGAGGTCCACGTCGCGCACCGACCAGATCCGCTGCCCGCGTGTGGGTTCGTACACGACGTTGACGCCTTGCACCTCCAGCAGCGCCATCACTTCTCCCGAAGGCGCGGGTTGGATAGGGCGTCGACACCGAAATTGATCAGGGTGAACGACACCGCCAGCAGGGCGATGGCCAGGCCGGGGGCGAAGACCAGAACCCACTGGCCGGTCAGTAGCGAGTTCTGTTGCTGGGCGTAGTAGAGGATCGTTCCCCAGCTGACCGTGTTGGGGTCGCCCAGGCCCAGAAACTCCAGGCTGGCCTCGGCCATCACCGCTGCCGTTGCCGCACTGAAGAAGCTGCCTGCGACCAGCGAGGTCATGTTCGGGAGGATCTCGCGGAACACCACCCGGAAGAGTCCTTCACCGGAGAACACCGCCGAGGTCACGAACTCGCGGGTGCGCAGCGTGGAGGCCTGGCTGCGGATGACCCGCGCGCCAGTGGCCCAGCTGGTGAACGCGACGACAAAGACGATCGTCCACACCGACCGCTTCTGGAGGTAAGCGGCCAGGATAAACATCAGCGGCAGGCCGGGAATCACCAGCACGAGGTTGGTCATGAAGCTGAGCAGTTCGTCGATTACACCCGGCCGGTACCCGGCGATGAGGCCGATCGTCACCGCCACGAGAGTCGCCATCGCTCCGGCCGCAATCCCGACCAGCAAGGAGATCCGCGCGCCGTAGACCATCTGGGAGAAGACGTCCTGGCCGTTGCCTGTGGTGCCGAACCAGTTGGTGGTACTGGGGTTCTGGTACGGGACGAACGTGGTCGCCGTCGGCGAGTGCGGCGCGATCAGCTGCGCGAACACGGCCACCAAGATGACCAGGCCGAGGATGACCAGACCGATGCTCGCCTTGCGGTTGCTCCAGAGCGTGCGCAGCGCGCGGCCGAGGAAGCGCAGCGGTCCCGGATTCGGGCCGGCCGGACCGACCCGAATCTCGACCCCCGCGCCGGGAACCTCAGGCGGCGGGACGGGACTGACAATGCTCATTGTCGTACCCGGGGGTCGAGGCGGACGTAGAGCAGGTCGACGATGAAGATCGCGACCAGCATGGCCACCGTGATGACCAGGAACAACGCCTGCATCAGAGGGAAGTCGTGGTTGACGACGGCGATGTAGAGCAGGTTGCCCAGGCCTGGATAGCTGAACACCCCCTCGACCAGGACCGATCCGCCGACAACAGCTCCCAACGAGAGCCCGAACGCGGTGACGTTGGGCAGCAGTGCGTTCCGGGCGGCGTAGAGCAAGGCGACGGTGCGGGTACGCAGTCCATTGGCCTCCGCAAACGTCACGTAGTCCTCGCCGAGGGTGTTGATCATGTTGTTGCGCATGCCGAAGACCCAGCCGGACAGACTGGTGATGGCCAGCGTCAGCGCCGGGATGACGCTGTGGTAGGCCGCGCTACTGAGGAACGACAGGCTCAGGTTAGGGGTCTCGCCGGGGTCGTACCCACCTTTGATCGGGAACCAGCCGTACGTGAAGGCGAACACGTAGAGCAGCAAAAGTCCGAGCCAGAAGGGCGGGAAGGCAGCGAAGAAGGTCGCGCCGAGCGTGACCGATGTGTCCGCCGCCTTGCCGCGCCGCCAGCCCGCATAGACGCCCAGCAGGGTCCCGATTATGAACGCGAGAATCGTCGTCACGCCGACCAGGGCGAGCGTCCACGGGGCTGCCTTGCCGATGGTCTGCGCGACCGTCTCGCTCGGGAACGAGTATGAGGTGCCGAAATTGAGATGCACGATGCTCGTCCAGTAGTCCCAGTACTGGGTTATCAGGCTGGTGTTCGGCACGCCCAGCTGGATCTCGACGGCCCTCCGCTCGGCGTTGGTGATGGGTAGCCCGCTGGACGCGAGCTTGGCCAGCGCCGCGTCCACCGGGGAACCGGGCATGAGCCTCGGCAGGATGAAGTTCAGGGTGATCGCCGCCCACAGGGTGATCAGGAACAGCACCACCTTGCGGGCCACATATCTCATGGGCCGCAACCGCATGGCACTGGTGGACACATTCCACCAGTGCCTCGCATTTCGCCGGAACTCACCTTAGGCCTTGGTGACGTGCGTCAGCACCGTCAACAGAGAGTTGTTGTAGCTGGTCGGCAGGGTGTACGGGTTGGCGGCCGAAGGCCAACCGATGAAGCGCTTCGTTGAAAACAGACCCCAGCTGCCGCCGTAGTACATGAGAACGATCGGAACCTTGTTGTACATGACTTGCTCGAGCGTGTACGTCGCCTGCATCTGTGCCGACGAGTCGGTGGCCGAGGCAAGCGTGGACAGCGCCTGGTCGACCGACGAGTCCTTGAACCGCTCGAAGTTGTTCGCCGTCGGCGTGTTGACCGGTGTGGCGAAGCTGCTGCTCAGCGCGAGGCTGTAGTCGGTGTAGGGATCACCGCTGCCGCCAAAGCCGCCGATCGCCGCATCGAACGTCCCAGCTTGGATCGACTGCGAGTACTGCGCATACTGCGGCAGGTCCAGACTGGCGTTGATTCCTATGCTGCCAAGCTGGTTGACGACCTCCTTGGCCGCCGCCACCCAGTCGCTGAAGTTGCCCGGCATCACGATGGTCATGCTGGCCTGCTTACCGTTCTTGACCAGCTTTCCGCCTTGCAATGAGTAACCGGCTTGCGTGAAGGCCGCCTGCGCGGCCGACGTGTCCTGCTTGACGTTGCCCTGGTTCGGCAGGCTCGGGTCGAGCCACTTATTCAGGTTCGGCAGGATCAACCCCGACATGCTGGCCTGGTCGAGGTAGCCGTTGACCGCCTTCAGGGCGATCGTCGGACGGTCCAGGGCCAGCGATAGTCCCTTGCGGAAGTTGACATCGCTGTACGGCTGCTTCGTCAGGTTGAGGTACAGGGCAATCGTGCCGCCCGGCGGGAACCAGTACTGGTTATGTGTCGGGTCCTTGGCGACGTAGGTCGTCTTGACGTCGGGCAGGAAGTTGTAGGACCAGTCGAACTTGCCGCTGACCACGTCGAGCTGGTTGGTGCTCTGGTTGCTGGCCTGCGCGGGGAACAGCACCTCGGCGGGCGCGATCTTGTCGGCCTGCCAGTAAGTCGGGTTCTTCTTCAGCGAGTACTGGGTCGGCGCGAAGGCGCCCAGGGTGAATGGGCCGGTCCCCACCGGGTTGATGTTGGGGTCCTTGGTCGGATCGGCCATGTTGGTCCACAGGTGCTCAGGCACGATGTCGGTCTGCGCGATAGAGATGGCGAACGGGACGTTGGGGGCGGAGAAACTCATCGTGACGTTGTTGCCGCTGGCGGAGACCGCAGCGATCTGCTGCCAGACCCCCCTGCCGTCGAGCGCGGGGTATTTCTTGAGTAGGTTGAAGGTGAATACCACATCGGCGGGAGTGAAGTCCTTGCCGTCGCTCCACTTCACGCCTTGCCGGATCGTGTAGACGAGCGTCTTCGGGTCGGTGAACTTATATCCCGTGGCCAGAAACGGCGTGTACGTGCCGTCGATCGGGCTCGGGATCTCGAGCGGCTCGTAGATGAGATTTGTCCCATGCAGCTGGGAGCCCTGGAAGGGGTTGAAGTTCTCGACCAGCGTGGGATTGCCCGAGTCACCCTGGATCGTCAGAGTGCCGCTACCAGCTGTCCCGTTGTTGGAGCTGCTTGAACAGCTCACGCCAACAAGGGCAAGCACCGCGGCGGCCGCGCAGATCGTCATCGATTTGGCATGTGAGAGTCGTCTCATGGTTGGTTCTCCTTGTTGTCTACGGTCGGTCGAGGGGGTAGTGCGGGCAAAAGGCGAATCCGAGCCACGCCCGGCATGGGCAATGCGAAGTTGAGCTCAGCCACGTGCTGCTGGGCCGCGATGTCCGGCAGACGCTCCTCGTAGAGTTCGTCGTGCGCGCGCAGCCGAGCCCAGAGGGCCTCATCGGGCCATAGCACCTCGGGTGGGCATTGCGCCACCACGTTGGAGTGCTGCTCGTCGATTCGAGCCAGCCTCACCTTGTGTTCTGTGTCGCCAAGTCCGGTGATGATGAGCCGGACGTTGCGGTCCAGCCGAGGGTCGCCAGTCACCAGCGCGGCATTGATCGTGCCGTTCCACACAAGCACGTCGACGGCGCCGTCGTCATGGCGGGCGGCCCAGGCCTGCACGAGCACGTCCGCACCGTCTCCTTCGACCTGGCTTTCCAGCACGTGGTCGCCGAGATGCGCCGCGAGGTGTACCGCCCAGTACCGCGGCTTGCGCAGGTTTCCGACGCTGAGCAGACCGAAGCCGTTGTGGAACAACCGGGGCGGCCGGCCCAGCTCCTCGAAGTGGTCGCTGACCACCCAATACGCCAGCGCATCAACCCTGCCCTGCACGGCGGCGAATCCGCTGAGCACGAACGGTGCGCCGATCACCCGGTCGTGGATGGGGCCGAAGTGCGTGGAGCCCACGCCCCATTCCGTCCACCAGATCGAGGCACCGTCGAACCCGTTGTCAGACAAGGACGCACGCACGTCCAGCGGAAGGTTGCCGTAGGTGTGCGTGGAGACGAAGTCCAGAGCTACATCGCCTTTTGCGGCGTGTGCGGCCAGCAACTCGACCCACTCGCCTGCGGCTGTGGACGGGCCGCCCACCCGCAGCCGCGGATCGACGCTCTTGATGCCGCGGACCGCCTCGTCGTAAAGGCGCAGGTACTCTTCGCGCGTGCCGGACCAGAAGACCACGAGGTTCGGCTCGTTCCATACCTCGAAGGCCCACTGGGCGACCTCGTCGATCCCGTACCGCTGCACGAGATGAGTGGCGAGCGCCGCGACGAGCTCACGCCACTCCCCCCACTCCGCCGGCGGCGAGATGATGCCTCGATAGCTGAACACGCTCTGCTCGGGATCGCGGGCCAGCGCCGCCGGCATGAACGACAGCTCGACGATCGGGCGGATGCCCATGCCGAGCAGCTGGTCATAGATCGCGTCGATGCGATCGAACTTGTACTCCAACCTTCCGGCCTCATCGCGGTGCACCACGTCGTTGTCGTCGTGCAGGATTGCGTGCGCCCGAACATGGGTGACGCCAAGGTCGTCGTGTGCCTGTCTCAGGGCGGCTGCGAACTCGGTTCCGATCCACTGCTGGTGCCCCACGAGACACAGCTGCGAGAGCCGCTCCGAGCCGACCATGTGCCAGACCCGGCTCAAGCGACCGGTGACCTTCAGCGCGTCGACCCGGACGTCGATGGGTTCCGCCGGACCAGCCAGCGTTCGCGCCGAGACCGGCTCCGACCAAGCCCACGCCGGGTACTCGGCGCCGGCAACCGCGCCAAGGCGATAGTGGTAGTCGACGTCTTGACGCAGGCCGGTGTCAGCGAACTCGTGAGTGGACACGGCGGGAACGTCGCTGCCTCCGTGGTCGAGGATGCGCGACCGGCCGTTCTGGCCGTCGGTGCGCTCGATCAAGTACCCGACCGCACCCGGAACCGGGTCCCAACCCAGCCGGACGTGTCCTACGGCGCCAACCGCTCGCACACCGGTCGGTGCAGGCAGCGCCATCCGTCGATCGGCACCGGTGGTGTCTGTGCTCCTGCGGTAGATCCGCCGCTCAAAGTCGGCACGCGCGTCGGATGCGCGCACCTCGTCGTCCTGTTCCGCCCCGGTGGCGGCCAGGTCGCGGTCGGTGGCCACCTGCCTTGTCATACCGAACCCCTCACCGACTTGGACACAGCCCGACGGCGGCAACCGCGCCTACCGCCAAAACCCCAACGGAAGCCCAAGAGGGCAACACCTCAATGCTCAAGAGTGTCTAGTAAGAAAGTCAGTAATTTTCCGGGCTGCGCCGGCCGGCCGATAGGCCATCGGCAGGTCGAGATCATCAGCCATGAACCCAGGTCCATCACGATGTCGCCGGTTTGGTTCCATGCGGAGCGCTGATGATCCTGATGAACATCACTAAGCCCCAGCCGATCACCGCGTAGACGACGATCGCCACGAGGTCCGCAGTCTCAAAGCTGTTTGCGGTCGATCCGCCGTTTCCAAAAATGCCCTGGAAGGGGGCCACCAGCGGTGCACTCACCTGGTAGATGAAGTTGACGAAGGCCGACTGTCCAGACGCGCCGAACAGCTTGCCCAAGAAGCGAGCGGCGATGAGGATGTCGACGACGCCGACGATGAAACCGACGACGGCTGCAGCGCGAAAGTTGTAGCGGCCCTTCTCGGTTATCGAAACAGGTGCAGGGGCATGAGCCGGTGCGGGCGAAGGAGCCGGAGCCGATTGCTGATCTGCCATTTGCGTAGTTACCTCCTGGCGTGCATCGTCCTTGCGGGAGGCAGCCTCGGGTAGAGGCTAGGGACCCGCGTCTCTGTGGCCAGTCGGCCCGTTATCAAGCGCGGGTGAATCACAATGTCGCCGGTAGGCTGCCGGCGGCGCGGTGACGGCGCCGTCGGCTGCTGATAGCCGTTCACGCTGCAGGGCGATGGGTTGAGGGCTTGTCGAGTGACCACCGAGAAGCCAAAGAGCCCTGAGGCCTGACCAATGGAGTCGGCTGGGATGCCGACCCGCCCGTCTCGCGCGCGATCCATCTATACATAAGAGCGCTCGCGGTCGCGAGTGAGAAGGCGATGGCGCCGGCCGGCCTGGGCTCAGAGGCTGTCGGGCGGGCGCGGGCAGCTACTGAAGTTCCGCTACCCCTCGGTCATCCTCACCGCCAGCCAGAAGATCGCAAGGGTAACTAGAAAGAGGAGCAAGGAAATCGCGCGGGAAGCAACGATCGCCATCCGGGAATCGGTGCGGCGGCCTGTGAGCGCAGGGACTACGGCGAGCGTGACGGCCAGCACCGCGAGGCCAGTCTTCGCCTCCATCAGCCGGCCGAAGACCGTTGAAGACAGGCTGGTCAACGTGTAGCCGAGCCGAGGCCAGGCCATAGCTGCGCGAGAAACCGGCCAGACAGGCGGCCATCCTCGTGGGTTAGGGCCGATCGCCCCCGAGGTTGGGGGTATTAATCCGCTTCCCGGTTCAGCGGTCGCGGATCAGACTCCAATCCAGGAGCACCATGTTGAGTGACGGATGGAGACCGTTTCGCGACCGCTACGATGCGGGTAAGCGCCTCGCGACACGACTCGTCGACTACCGCAATCGCCCTGATGTCGTGGTGATGGCGATCCCACGCGGTGGGGTCCCGGTCGGGTACGAGGTGGCAAAGGCGCTGGCGGTCCCACTGGATGTGATCGTCGTCCGCAAGCTTGGTTTGCCCGGCCAGCCGGAGCTCGCCATGGGAGCCATCGCCTCTGGCGGCGTGCGTGTCTTGAACCCGGACGTCGTGGGCGCCTTGCGGATACCCGATCGGATCATCGACAGCGTGGCCGCCCGGGAGGCGGTGGAGCTCGAGCGGCGCGAGCGCGTGTATCGGGGAGAGTGGGCAGGCGAGGACCCGACCGACCAGACCGTGATCCTGGTCGACGACGGCCTGGCCACCGGCTCGAGCATGCGGGCGGCGATTGCTGCTCTTCGTGCCCGGGGAGCGGCCTCGATTGTCGTCGCGGTGCCGGTCGGTCCGCGACCTACATGCGGGGAGATCGCCCGCCTTGCCGATGGCTTCGTCTGCCTCAACCAGCCCGCATTCTTCGCCGCCGTCGGCGAGTGGTACGCGGAGTTCGCCCCCACCACGGACGAAGAGGTCCGGCAGCTTCTCGAGAGCAGCCTCGCATTCCGGGCGCAGAAGTCCGCAGCCCCGGCCGCGAGTCGTTAGGAATTCAGATGGGGTCTCTGTCAGGACTGAGCCGAGTTCGGTCGCCGACCTGGTCAGGGGCTCGCCCGACCGCTACTATCGCCGGCGACGTGGTCATCCCCGCCCACGCCCGTTGATTGGTTCGTTCGCCACCTGAAGTGCATGGTGATGGAAATGCTTTACGAACGAGGGCGGCTCGTCGCCGAGGACGCCACGTCATTAGAGGCGAGGCGCGAGACGGTTACCCAGCCTTTGGAGGACTCCGCCACAGTCTTTGGGGAAGGTTCACCGAGCAGTTCCCGCGCGTCGTTGTAGGCCTCAAGCAGGGCCTGAGTGGCCGCCGGGAGCTGACCGGTCCCTGCCTGAGCAGCCGCAGCGTGGGCCGTTACATAGCGCCTGAGCATCGTGCGGTGTTCGCGAAGCTGCCGCGCGAGCGCCGCCAACCTGAAGGCGTAGTCGTGCCCGGCCTCGAATGCGAATCGGTCGAGTTCTCTCTCGTCCACGTAGGCCCCACAAAAAAAGGTGACCCCAACGAACCCCGTCTCGGGCTCCATTACTGCTCTTCCAACCTGTTCCGGGCCCTCGAACGTGTCCCGCGGGGCTGCCACTCATGCTAGGTCCGCATTGGTGGTTAGCACGGGCGGTGTTTACCAGGTTGCCTGGCTACTCGGGGTTGTCGCGCTCACGGTCGCGTCAGTGAGTGCGGCCTCGGCCGGAGCGCTCGATCAGCTCTCGGTCTTCTTGCCGGACACCAGCACCAGCACAGCGAGAATTCCGATCAAACCGAACGCGCTGCCGTACCAGAAAGTTGCGGAAGGGCTGACCCGGTCCCACAACTGGCCGGCCACCACACTAGCGACCAGCGCGCTCAGGCCTACCGTGCTCGCATAGAGGCCCAGCCCGGTACCTCGTAGGACCTCGGGGCTGAGGTCGGACGCGAGCGCCTTGCCGATCGCCCGGTACATTCCTTGGAAGACGCCGTAGAGGACGAAGAGGGCGGCCACCACCACGGTATTGCGCCCGATCGCAAAGCCGGCGTAGCTGACCACGAAGATCGCCAAAGCCACCAGCAGCGTCCGCTTCCGACCGAGGTGGTCGGAGAGGTAGCCGGCCGGGAGAGAGACCAGCGAGGCGCAGAGGTTGAAGCCGGAGTAGACCAGGATCGTGGTCTGCAGCGAAAGGCCCAGGTTCTGCGCGCGCAGGATAAGGAACACGTTGGTCGAGTTGCCAAGCCCGAAGAGGCCGGTCGCCAGCAGGTACTTCCAGAATCTGGTCGGCAAGTCGCGGGCTCGACCGGTCGTGGCTGTGGGGACGAACCCCGCCCGGCGCTCCCTGACGAGCAGTACCAAAAGGAACGAAGCGAGGCCTGGCACCAAAGCCAAGTAGAAGATCGAGCGGATCGGGTACCGAAGGCCGAAGAGGATCAAGAGCGCAAGGAGCGGACCGATGAAGGCACCGAGGTTGTCGCCGAGTCCCTCCAACCCGAAGGCGCGGCCCCGGGCGTCATCCGCTGCGGAACCGGCGATGAGGGCGTCCCGCGGTGCGGAGCGAGTACCTGAACCGACACGGTCCGCGAAGCGCCCCGCCAGCGCCTGAGGCCAGGAGCTAGAGAGGCCGATCATGGGCTTGGCGACGGCAGAGATCAGATAGCCGGCGGCTGCGAGCGGGCGGCGCGACGGAAGCCGGTCGGCGAGCCACCCGGAGGGGCCCTGAACCAGGTACTGGGTAGCGTTGGCAACACCTTCGAAAGCTCCCAGTGTCGCTGCGGAGGCGCCCAACACCTGGGTGATGAAGATCGGCAGGACCGGGTACAGCATCTCCGTCGAGATATCTGCGAAGAGGCTGGTCAAAGAAAGGAGGTAGGTGTCGCGGGTGAGGCCGGCGGTACGGCGCCGCACAGGGTCAAGTCTGAAGCCTGTGGGGTGAACCGCCCTGATGGTCTTGAGGGCAGCTCGCAACCGCGTGCTACACCATTACAGCGCGCGTATTACCGTGCTCTACATCTCGGGCATCGGTGGCGAGCCTTCGCCCCGCTTCTCCGGGACCTCGGTGACGATCGCCTCGGTGGTCAGCACCATAGCCGCGATGGAGGCAGCGTTCTGCAGGGCGGAGCGGGTCACCTTCGCGGGATCGACGATGCCAGCCTCGAACATGTCCACGAAGCGATCTTTCAAAGCGTCGTAACCCCCACCGGGCTTCATCTCGCGGACACGTTGGAGAATCAGGGAACCTTCCTTGCCTCCATTCGCGCAGATCTGCCTGATCGGCTCCTCGAGCGCCTTTTCGACGATGTGCAGGCCCGTGAGCTCGTCGCCGGCCAGGCCGAGGCCGTCCTTCAGCACCTCTTGGGCTCTGACCAGAACGGTGCCGCCGCCCGAGACGATGCCCTCCTCGACCGCGGCCTTCGTGGCGAGGATGGCGTCCTCGATGCGGTGCTTCTTCTCCTTCTGTTCCACCTCCGTAGGGGCGCCAACCTTGATCAGGGCGACGCCGCCGGACAGTTTGGCGAGGCGCTCCTGCAGCTTCTCCTTGTCGTAGTCGGAGGTGGTCTCCTCGATCTGAGCCTTGAGGGCCTTGATCCGCGCTTGAATGGCCTCGTGCTTGCCGGCGCCTTCGACGATGGTCGTATCGTCCTTCTCAACTGTCACGCGGCGGGCGCGGCCCAGGTGCACGATCTTGGTCTGGTCGAGCTTCAAGCCGAGGTCCTCGGAGATGACTGTGCCGCCGGTCAGTATCGCCATGTCCTCGAGCATCGCTTTGCGCCTGTCGCCAAAGCCGGGCGCCTTGACGGCGACGGCGGTGAATGTGCCACGCAGCTTGTTCACAATCAGGGTCGCGAGCGCCTCGCCGTCGACATCCTCGGCAACCAGCAGGAGCGGCTTGCCCTGCTGAATGATCTGCTCCAGCAGCGGCAGCATGTCGGCGATCGCTGAGATCTTCCGATCGGTGATCAGAATGAATGGGTTCTCCAGCACCGCCTCCATGCGCTCCGGGTTGGTGACGAAGTATGCGGAGACGTAGCCGCGATCGAATTGCATGCCTTCCACAACCTCGAGCTCGGTGGCTAGCCCTTGCGAGTCCTCGACCGTGATCACACCGTCCTGCCCGACCTTGTCCATCGCATCGGCGATGAGCTTTCCGATCGTCGGGTCAGCCGATGAGATGCCGGCGACCTGAGCCACGTTCTCGTGTCCTTTGACCGGGACCGAAAGCCTCTTGATCTCCGCGACCACCGCCTCGACCGCCTTCTCGATGCCCTTCTTCAACTCCACCGGGCTGGCGCCTGCGGCCAGGTTTCGAAAACCCTCACCGACCATTGCCTGAGCCAAGAGGGTGGCTGTCGTCGTACCGTCGCCGGCGACGTCATTGGTCTTGGTCGCCACCTCGCGCAGCAGCTGCGCGCCCACATTCTCCGCGGGGTCCTTCAGGTCGATGTCCTTGGCGATCGTGACCCCATCGTTGATGACCAGAGGAAGTCCGTACTTCCGCTCCAGGACCACATTGCGTCCCTTGGGTCCCAGGGTGACGCGGACCGCGTCGGCGAGTACGTCCATGCCGCGCTTGAGGGCTTCGCGCGCCTCAACGTCGAAGACGACGACTTTAGCCATGGTCAACTCCTACTGGCTTTTTGAGCGGCGATCCATAGGCGAGTGAACCGCCGGAGGAATCCTGCCAGGAGCAGCGTGACCGAACGCATTTGGCGTCACCAGGGCCGTTAGACCTTTGTCACCCGGGTCTACCGGGGTCGGCGCTGTGCGTCCACCGTGGATTCCACGAAAAGACCAGTTGTTTCGGGGCATATTGCCCCCTGCTTGGTGCCCGGTTAGCCCCTGCCTGCTGGTTCCCTCGAGACGACGAACGGCCCTTTTTAGTGCCCGTTCCGTATTCAGATAAGCCGGCCACCCGCCCCTAAAAGGGTTCCGCTACCCTTCACCATGACGCCGGCGTAGCTCAATTGGCAGAGCAGCTGTTTTGTAAACAGGTGGTCTGTCTCTGAGATCGAGATCGGCCCAAAAGGGCCTTGTGACCAGCTGTATAAAAACAACTGAACAGCCCTTTGTGCTGCACCGTTAAGGATACGGCTTGAACCCTTGGGCAGGAATCGAGGCAGTTCCCTCAATTGCCGGAGCGGCTGCTTTCGGGGCCATCATCGAGAGGAATGAGCACTGTCGCCAACATGCGTCGCTTGCGACCCGGCTTCGGGTCGAAGGTCAAGAAGCGACCCAGAGCTCCGTTTAGCGCGGCGGCCATTTCCGAAAGCTCCTCGTCGGTGAGGTTCAAGACGACCTGGCGATAGCCCACTCCGTCCTTGAGCAGATCGATTTCCGATCGTTCCAGGTACTGCTCGAACTGGGAAATAAGACCAGCCGCAAAGGCCGTGAAGTATCCGAGGTGGTCATCCGGTGACGACTTGGCGAGATCCTCGGGTGAAACCGAAGCACCACCTTCTGCAAGAACATAGGTCCGCTCGACCGCACCGCGAACACGCCGCTCAGAAGCAACCGCCAGAGCGCCCCCTTGATACAGACGCTCAATCTGACGGTAAAGGGTCGCCTGGGGCACGTCAGTCAGACCGGCCGCGACCTGTTGCGGCGTCAGGCGCCGTCCCCTGGCAAACGCGAGGACGATGCGCAGCCGGACGGGATGGAGGATCAGGTCAGCTCGTTTCATTATCAATTATGATACCATTATCGAACATGAGAACGCTTCTTTTAGTCGGCTCTCTGCCCCTGGCGATCCAGCTCTCCACGAGCCTACTGTTGATCCTCCTCCCCCTCGTCGTGATCGAACTCGGCCTGGTCGTGTTTTCGCTCGTGGACCTCTTCAAGTCCGAACGGCGCGTCGTCGGGAACAACAAGGTGGTCTGGGCGCTCGTCATCGTTCTCGTCGGCACGATCGGACCGATCGTGTACCTGTTGGCAGGCCGCAAGCAGAGCTAGCGAATTGGAAGCGGCGATCGTCTGTCACGGGCTCGTCAAGCGCTACGGCGACGTGACTGCGCTCGACCGTCTCGACCTCGAAGTACCAACAGGATCGCTGTTCGGCTTTCTGGGTCCGAACGGCGCCGGCAAGACGACCACGATCCGGCTGCTGACCGGGCTGGCCTGGCCCACCTCCGGTCGAGCAATCGTGGCGGGTGTCGATCCGGCGAGCGGTGACATCAAGCTTCGGCGGCGGATCAGCCACCAGGATCAGCAATCGAAGCTGTACGGCTGGATGAAAGGCCGGGAGCTCCTGGAGTTCGTGGGTCGACTCTTCGGTTTCCGTGGACCCGATCTCAGGTCACGTGTCGATGAAGTGCTGGAGAAGACCGGCCTCGTCGAAGCTGCCGGGCGCCGCGTGGCCGGCTATTCGGGTGGCATGCGCCAGAGACTGAACCTGGCGCAGGCGCTGATGAACCGCCCCCAGGTCTTGTTCCTCGATGAGCCCGCCAGCTCCCTTGACCCGGCGGGCCGGCACGACGTCCTCGACCTCCTGGCGGACCTGCGCGGCCAGGTGACCGTCTTCATGTCCAGCCACATCCTGGAGGACGTTGAAAAAGTCTGCGACCGGGTCGGCATCATCGACCGGGGGCGCCTGGTTGCGGACGCGACGATGACGGAGCTCCAAGCGAGGTTTGCGGAGCCGGTGTTCGCGATCGAGCTCGAACCGGGTCAGGCAGCCGCTGCGGCGGATTTAGGCACCGTCCTCGAACAGTCGGCCTTGATCGCCGGCATCGGGCGCGACGGAGCGGTACTTCGAGTGGCGGTGAACGACGCCTCACGAGCCGGGCCCGAGATCCTGCGGATCCTCGCCACGAGCGGCGTTCACGTCGCCCGTTTCGAGCGGCTCCGGCCAAGCCTGGAGGATGTATTCCTGCGACTGGTGCCAAGCCAGCAACCACACGGGGCCCACGAATGAGGGGCTATGGCGTCCTGGTCATCAAAGAGATCACAGAGCAGTGGCGCACCGGGCGCCTACCTGTGGTGGCCGTGATCTTCCTGCTCTTGGGGCTCGCGGCGCCTGTACTCGCCAAATACACGCCGGACATCGTCAAGCTGGCCGCCAGCTCGATCGACATTCAAGTGCCCACGCCAACCATCAAGGACGCGGTCGCTGAGCTGATCAAGAACCTGAGCCAGGTCGGGGTGCTCGCCGCGGTCCTGCTCGCGATGGGCAGCGTCGCTGGAGAGAAGGAATCCGGCACGGCGGCTTTCGTCCTGGTCAAGCCGGTGAGCCGCCTTGCATTCCTTGCCGCGAAGTTCAGCGGCCTCGCCGTGACCATGGCGGCCGCTGTCCTCGTCTGCGGACTGGCGGCTTACCTGTATACCGACCTGCTTTTCGCACCTCTTACGGTCCTTGGATTCGTAGCCGCGTGCCTCGTCATTCTGTTGGGCCTACTTGAGATCGCCGCAGTGACGTTCCTGGGCAGCACGTTGGTGCGGTCCTCAATTCCCGCCGCCGGCATCGGGATAATCGCTCTGGTGGTCGCAGGCACCGTGTCGTCGCTGCCCAACGTCGGTCACTTCACTCCGTTCGGCCTGAATGAACTGGCAAGTGATCTCGCCCTGCAGCAAACAGCGACGGGGTGGGACTGGCCGCTCATCGTTAATGCCGGTTTTGTGGTGGTGGCGCTGACCGCCAGCTGGCTCGTCTTCCGACGTCAGGAGATATGACGCCTCGGTGCTGATGATTGCGTCGATCGGGTCTGAGGCCACAGAGGGCAAATCAACTCACGTGGACACGCTCCCGAGTCGATGCCGCGGATCGGTGTACGGTTTGGGAATGTCCCGCCGCAAACGCAAAGCTTCCGGACCTCAACCAACGGCGAAGCCGCAGAGCAGCGATCAGGCGCCCGGGGAAGAGGTGGTCCAGGTCAACGACCAGTACAAGGGCGGCGAGCCCGCCCCCGACATGAAGCAAGAGGAGCAGGCGCAGCACCAGACCGGGGGGTAGCCCAAATCCGGCGACCTGACCAACAATCCGGGCTGTCTTGCAGTCCGTCTAATTGAGAGTTCGTCAGATTTGGCTTGCGCTACCCTCTGGAGGACGCCGGCGTAGCTCAATTGGCAGAGCAGCTGTTTTGTAAACAGCAGGTTACGGGTTCGATTCCTGTCGCCGGCTCCAGCGTTCGATCTCAGACCTGGCGGTTTGACCCCTACCCTGACCCCTACCGGGAAATTTGGCGCGGGAAGATCGCGACAGTTGGGTGACCGGATCGGCAAGACTCAACATATCGAACTGAGAGAGCACCCTTTGACCCCGGAGGACAAAGCCGCGCTTCACCCGGTAGCGGCCCGGACGGCCCGCTTGGTCGCCATCACTACGACGAATCGCCGCGAACACTTCTTGTCTTGGAACTGCGCTCGGCACAGACTGCGGCTAGATGCGTCGCAACCGAACATCCCGGGGCTTGCTGGTGATTACCGTGGCGATCATTGTCGTCGCCATCGCCTCGCTCATCTACCTGAGTCCGCACAAGAGCAAGGCCAGTGCCGCACGTCCAAGCGTGTCACCTTCTCGACTGAACTCGGCCACTCCGTCTCCCTCAGACCTTACTTGTGCGCCGACTGAACTCAAGCTCACTGGGGTCTTCGAGGAATGCGCCGCTGTAGACAGAGGGCAACTCTGTTTACCCAGTCAACCAAACCCTCTCTGGGTCGTTCTCCTGCATGGCACCAAGCACGACTTCCTGCTTTATGTCGAGGTGGATGGCGTGTACCACGGCCCCGGCAACTATCTTCTGGCTCCCCTAGCTGACGGCACCGCGAGGGTCCGAATCCGCGAATACATCAGTGGGCAGTTGTGGGAGTCATCGGCTGGCTCGGTTGCCATCATCGACCTTGGGAGCGGCGGCGGCTGGGGCGGGTGGATTTACGCTGGCCTAGGACAGACAACAAACTCGCCCGTTCAAACCGAACTGAACCTAGCCGGATGGTGGGCTTGTAGCTCACCCGCAACCTCTCCATCTCGCTCGTCGGCACCACCACAGTCCATCCCGCCATCAACGACTTCACTGTCCCCCGCTTGACCATTGCCTCAATCTCGCCCGTGCTGATCCCGAGCCGGGTCGCCGCTTCTCTCACTGTGAGCACACCGATCGATTCGCTCTTCGGCTGAGTCGGCTCCAGTGGTTTCGTGATTGGAACGTAGGTCGCCGCAACCTGAGGCCCATCCCGCCGCGCCCAGCGCCTGCCTCACCACCCGCCACGCCTCTTTCGAGGTTGCGGTGCTCTATCACCGCTTGCCCAGAGCCGTCATTAACGCGATGTGCTTTCGATGTTCGTGCGCTCGCCACGCATCCACGAGTTCAACCATCATTCGGGCCTCTTCTTCAGAAAGTGGTCGCGGATGCTCTAGCAGTTCTGAGTAGAGGTCGAGGTGCCTTTCGCTGATGTCGAGCCGCCAATCCTGAGGATCGTCTTCATCTGTCATCGATAGACCTTATTACCCCTCCCGCCGCGCCACGTCGCCGAGCGCTTGGGCAACGATGGCACGGGCTCGCTGGACTTTGTCGTGCTGGGGCCAATCGCCCTGGCCGTCAAGGACTTCCATCAAAGGCCCGGCAGATGTCCGGTTGGATCGTCAGCTGGCGGTTCAGGCCCGCTGCCGGCACCGCGTTTAGGTCGCGGCTCTGTCGCCTAGATCGTTTCGACTCGGAAGACGGGGTGCTTGGCCAGGTCAGGGAGCGCTTTGAAATAGCTCTCGAATCGAGCACCCATGTGGTCGCGGTAGGCGGCCACGATCCGATCGCGCGCGGCACCCTGAATCTCAACAGCGCGGAACTCTTGATGAGTCCCCTTGGCACGAAGCTGACCCTTACCAGCAGCTCTCAGGTTGCGGACCCACTGGGTCTCGCCACCGCCGCCAACGAGGTATCGAGCCCCCTCGAAGTCAAAGGGCGCGAGCGGAGTCGTCTTCGGGAGGCCGCTCCGTCGACCCCGAACGGTAAGCGTCGGCGACCCAATGGCCTTGAGGACAGGGTTCACGATGTGAGCCATGACGAAGGTGGGATGAACGTACTCGGTTGGCTCTGACGTGCTGCTCATGTCTACCTCCTTCCACCCGCGATCCTCGGGCTTGGCTGGACTCCATCGTCGCCGGCCTCGGCGTTACCTGCCAGTGCTGAATGACCTACTGTGAGCAGGGCCTGGGAGCAGGGTCGGGAACTGTTCTTCCAGGGGCTCGATGGCCCTGTTTTTGATCTCCGCCAGACGGGTTCGATTGCTCTGTCCGGCTCCATAGGAGGATGCGATGAACGTTGACGAGAGGGCGCTACTGATCGAGAGATACCGCGATGGACACCGCGTGGTCGCGGACGCCTTGAAAGGGATCACCGACGACGAGCTCGATCGCTCCGCGAGCGGCGAGTGGACCCCGCGCCAGACCGCCCATCACCTCGCGGACAGCGAGATGATGTCGGCGATCCGGATCCGGCGCCTCCTGACCGAGGACGAACCGATCATCCACGGCTACGACGAGGCGACCTTCGCGCGCAAGCTCACCTCCGACCGCCCCATCGAACCGTCGGTCGAAGCGATGCGGTGGGCGCGCGAAACGAGCGCGCAGCTCCTCGAGCGGATGACAGAAGAGGACTGGGACAGAGTTGGGACGCATACTGAGAGTGGTTCGTACTCCGTGCAGGACTGGCTGACGATTTACGCCGCGCACGCGCACGATCACGCAGCGCAGATCGAGCGCGCCAGAGGGAGGTCATAAAGATGGCGAAGACACAATCCGTGGAACAGGACGCCCTGACTCGCGCCGCTGCCGCGCGCGATGCGGATCTCAAGGACCTGATCGAGGAGCTGCGGATCCCGTCCGTGAGTACGCTTCCCGAGCGACGCGAAGACTGCCTGCGCAACGCCAGGTGGCTGCGCGACCGGCTCAAGGGACTCGGCTTCGAGACCGAGATCGTCGACGTCATGGACAAAGGACTGCCGGTGGTCGTCGCCGATTGGAATGGGCGCCCCGGCCAGCCGCACCTCACGATCTACGGCCACTACGACGTGCAGCCACCCGACCCGATGGACGAATGGAAGTCACCGCCATTCGAGCCCGAGATCCGCGATGGCCGCCTTTTCGCGCGCGGTGCTGCGGACAACAAGGGCAACCACATGGCCACGGTCAAAGCGGTCGAGCACCTCTTCGCGGCCGGCGGACCGCCGATCAACATTCGGTTCGTCTTCGAGGGCGAGGAGGAAATCAGTGGCGAATCCCTCCCGCGCTACATCCGAGCCAACGGAGCGCGCCTCAAGACCGACGCGGTGCTGATCTGGGACAGCGGCATGGACGAGGACGGCCACCCGACACTGGCGACCGCGCTTCGCGGGCTCCTCTACGTCGAGCTGCACGCCACCGGCCCCGCCGTCGACCTGCACTCGGGGGTCTACGGCGGTGTGGCGCCCAACCCGATCAACACCCTGGCCCGCATCGTCGGGGAGCTGAAGGATCGCCACGGCCACATCACGATCCCGGGCTTCTACGACGCGGTCGTCAGGCCCACCCCGGAAGAGCTGGCGGACTGGAAGAAGAAGGACGCGAGGTACATCGAGACGGTGAAGCGCATGTCGGGTGCGCGGGCACTCGAAGGCGAGGAAGGTTTCCTCGCGATGGAGCGCACCGGCAGCCGCCCCACGCTCGACGCGAACGGCATCGTGGGTGGGTTCACCGGCGAAGGCAAGAAGACCGTGATCCCAGCGCGCGCGTCGGCCAAGGTGAGCATGCGGCTGGTGCCGGACCAGGATTGGAAGACGATCCTCGGCGCGCTGGAGAAGCACGTCCAGCAGCTGACCACCCCCGGAGTGGAGGTCACGATCGACATGCTTGGCGCCGCGCCGCCGGTAACCTGCGGCGTGGATCACCCTGCCGCGCAGGCCATGCGCGCAGCCTACAAAGCGGCCTTCGGAAAGGAGACGGCGCTGATCCGGGTCGGTGGATCGATTCCGGTCTCGATCGACTTCCAGGAGGCGGTCGGCGCGCCGCTGGTCATCAGCGGGATCGCCCAATCCGACTCGGCGGTGCACTCACCGAACGAACGGCTGGTGATCGACAACTATTACCGGGGAATCGATGCCGTGATCCGGTTCATCTGTGGTCTTGCCCGGCCGTAACACTCCTCGGTAGCTAGAGGTGAAGGCGGCGGCCCAATCACCACACCAGGAGGTTCAAATGGCAAGACTTTTCAGGAATTTCGCGGCAACTTCGTTCTGTGTCATCGCATTGACCGTGGCGACCGGCGCCACGGCGCTGGCCTCCGGAGGAACACTCCAGACCCCGACCACCGGCCAACCCGGCGCCCCCACCAACACGTGCGGCTCGGCGAACCCGATTACGCCTGGGGCCTCGGCCACCTCACCGGGCTCTCCGTTCAACACGGCCGGCCGGGCCGGCGTCGTATATGCCGGCAACCCATCGACGGCATCTCTCGCCAACTCGAACAGCTCGGCGGCCGTCTCTCAGTACGACGCCGCCTGCGTGCGCCTCAGCAGCCACTAACCCTTCCGACCGCGAGGGCCGGCCGCCGTGGCCGGCCCCGCTTCGCGAGCCGGCTCGCTGTTCAGACTGCCGGCAAGGGCGATGATCACGAACGCGGCCACCAGCTGTTACGCGGGGATCAGCTCGAAGGAGGCCTGTTCGCCGAGGGTGAGAGGCTCGTCTGGTTTCGAAGCCTTGACAAATTCGCCGTATTTCTTCGTGTAGAGCGCGGACGAGGCGCGGGCTTCAGCCGGATCGGTCACGGGTCGCGGCTTGACCTTGACCTCCAGATCACCGAGGTGCAGGAGGCCCTCCCCCCGCGCCACCAGGTTTTGCGGCCATTGGCGGACCATGCCCTGGCCTGAGCGGATGAACAGGCGCTTGCCGTCGGTCACGATCCAGATGGTCACGTCGGAGGGTTTGCCGGACTTCCGGCCATACGTTGTCAGCTTGGCCTCGCGCTCACGGGCGGCGGCATCGATCACGTTCTTCAATGTGCTCACGTTCACTGCAATCTTCCTGGGACGTACGGCGATTCCACCGGACCGCTTCTCACGAGCATCACGACCGAGCACGCGACCAGCCACAACAGCCCCGCCCCGTACGAAACGACGTCCGGCACGCCGCCCGGAAGCCACCCGGTGAGGATGCGCATGTTCGGGAGAGTAAGCGACGCCTGGCCTATACGACGGTCGCTGGGAATAGAATCCCGCCCAGCATGGCGTCCTTCGTATGACAAAAATCACACTCCGCGTGCTGCGGCCGGGCGCCGCGAGCGCGGCGGCCATGCTGCTCGCCCTGACAGCGCTGGTTGTCGAGCCTCCGGCGGTTGCCCTGGCGGCCGGCCGAGGGTGCGTCACACCGGGTAATGACGGACCAAACGCCACACTGACCGGCATCGTCAACTCGTATTACCCGGCGACCGCCAGCGCCGCGGCCGGGGCAACCTCTATCTCTGTAGGTCCTGCAATCGCGGCTGGTTCGCTGACTGCCATCGCGCCTGGAGACCTGCTTCTCGTAATCCAGATGCAAGACGCGGACATCAACAGCAGCAACACGATCGCCTATGGGGACGGATCCACTGGGCGGGGCTCAACCAACCTCCACTCGACCGGGTTGTACGAGTACGTCGCCGCCACGAACAGCGTGCCAGTAGCCGGCGGCACTGTGAACATCGCCGGGACCGGTGGCGGCGGCGGTCTCGCCCACCCCTACGACTTCACCACGACCTTGAGCGCGACCAATGGGTTCCGCACCTTCCAGGTGATACGCGTGCCGCAGTACTCGAGTGCCACCGTGACAGCCGGACTGACCGCCACCGCGTGGGATGGCGCGCTGCATGCGGGTGGAGTACTCGCGATCGACGTCGCGGGCGCCCTCAACCTCAACAGCCAGATCATCAGCGTCAACCAGCTCGGGTTCAAGGGTGGCCTTGGCGTCGCCCAAGCGGGGCCGCTCAATGGCAATACCGGCGCGGACTACGTCAGACCCAGCCTGAACGGCGCCCACGGGTACAAAGGCGAGAGCATCGCCGGCACTCCCCACTTCCTGTACAACGCCATCGCGGCCGCGGCGGTCAACGGCGCCGCGGATGGTTACCCGGCAGGTGATGCGGCGCGAGGCGCGCCCGGTAACGCAGGTGGTGGCGGCACCGACGCGGATCCGGTGATCAACGATCAGAACTCCGGTGGAGGCGGTGGTGCCAACGGAGGGCAGGGCGGCATGGGTGGAAACAGCTGGAACAGCAACCTGCCGGTCGGCGGCCTAGGCGGCGCCGCCTTCCCCGCCGCAGCCGGGAGTGTCGTGCTCGGCGGCGGTGGCGGCGCCGGCAGCCGCAACAACTCGAGCGGGTTTGCGTCCTCCGGCGGGACGGGCGGTGGGATCGTGATGATCCGGACGGGAACGCTGACCGGAACGGGCACCATCACCGCCAACGGCGGGGTCGGAGTGACACCTGACAACGACGGTGGCGGCGGTGGAGGCGCGGGCGGCAGCATCGTCGTATCCGCGAGCGCCGGTACTGTGAACGGTGCGACCGCGGCCGCGAACGGCGGTAACGGCACGAACGCGTGGCCGCTCGACGC
The DNA here is from genome assembly GCA_036513095.1 of Candidatus Dormiibacterota bacterium. Taxonomy (GTDB): domain Bacteria; phylum Chloroflexota; class Dormibacteria; order Dormibacterales; family Dormibacteraceae; genus Palsa-870. The sequence goes on from DATBZR010000015.1 coordinate 21,640, forward strand.
GGGCGGTCTGCCCGACCGCCACGGTCCCGGGGGCGGAGGCTCGGGTGGTGTGATCATCACGTCGAACGCTCTACCGCTCGGTCAGGCGAGCGTTCAGGGCGGCGCTCACGGCATAACCACCACCCTCAACGACGCCTACGGTTCGACCAGCGGTAATCCAGGGGTCGTTCTCACGACGGCCCCGGCAGCGATTCCCGGATCCTCGTCGGGCGCCGAGTGCGTGTCGGTGGTCACGGTCACCAAGTCGACGAGCACGCCCAACGTGACCAACACCGGAACCGGGACCACCGCGACCTACTCGATCACCGTGGGTAACGCCGCCGGCACCGCGCCGGCGACCAACGTCAGCGCTTCCGACGCGCTGCCGGCCGGCTTCACGTACGCGAGCACAGTCGGCATCGCTCTCAACGGCGGCGCGACCCAACCCGCGACCGTGAGCCCGCTTCTTGGTGACGCCAACCCTGTGTTCGGGACCTTCTCCATCCCTGGCGCGGGCTCGGTCGTGATCACCTTCACGGTCAACATAGCGCCGAGCGTAGCCACCGGCACCTACAACAACCCGGCCACCGCCACCTATCTCGACCCGACCCGCACCACCCTCCCCGGAACGGCGACGAGTGTCTATCCGGGCGGCGGGCCTGAGCGGGTGTCGGTCGGCATCCCGGACATGACGATCACCAAGACTCACACGGATCCATTCATCAGGGGATCTACGACGGCCACATACACCCTGACCGCGCGAAACTCAGGCGGCGGCCCCACCGCCGGAACGGTCACGGTGACGGACGTCCTGCCCGCGGGGCTGACGCCAACCGCGGTGGCCGGGTCCGGGTGGACTTGCCCCGCGCCCTCCGGCCAGACCGTGACGTGCACGCGGTCCGACGTGCTCGCTGCCGGCGCTTCTTACCTCCCGATCAGAGTGACGGTGACCGTGCTTTCGAGCTCCGCCGGCGCCGTCACCAACGTGGCAACCGTGAGCGGTGGGGGCGAGACCAACGCAGCCAACGACACCGCGAGCGATCCGACCAACATCATCTCGTTGGCGGGATTGCCGAACACGTCGGGTGTTCAGGTTCTTGATGACCCAACGGCAGCTGGCGTGCCCGCGACGCCGCCTACCAGTTGGTTGATTGTGCTGGGCATGCTCGCGCTGGCCGCCGGTTTGGCGGTTGCTATGGTCGGCCGGCGGCGCAGACACTTGCGGTTCCGGCAACGCCAGAGTCGACCGGCTCTCGGTGCGATGCCGGCGCTGATCGGCATCGTCGTGTGCGCCTTCGCCACCGGCCAGTTCGTCCCGGCCCAAAACATTCATTCCAGCGCCTCGACAACCACTGCCGCGACCTCAGCTGTTGCGGATGAGGTTGGCGCGCGAGCCGGGCTCGTCGGCCCCGCGAACGTGGTTCAGGTCGCGCCGGCCATTCCGGTCGAGATGACGTTTCACGCGGCTGCCGGCGCGATCACGCCGTCCCGGCTGAGGATTCCGTCGATCGGCGTCGATGCCGCGGTGGCGGGCGTGGGTCTCATGCCTGACGGATCGATGGGCGTACCCGGCGACCTCTGGACGTCCACCTGGCTGTCGAGCAGCGCACGCCCGGGACAGGCGGGCTCAGCCGTGATCGCCGGCCACCGGGGCATCGGAACGCAGGCCCTGTTCAGCCACCTGGAGAACGTGCGGCCGGGTGACCGGATCCACGTCTCGGATGCGAGCGGCGGTGAGCTCGTTTACCAGGTCACGCGGGTCGCGGCGATGGACCTGAGCGATGCCACACAGCTTCAAGTCTTCGGCGCGACCAATCAGCAACAGCTGGTGTTGATCACGTGCTTCGGCCATTACTCGCGGACCACGCGTACATACGACCAACGGCTGGTCGTGTTCAGCCGGCTTGTGCCCGCGGCCTAAAGAGGCCTATTCCGCACCGCACCCCGGCGGTTCACCGCAGCCGAAAGCACGCCGAACAGTCCGAGCAACACCATTCACTCCCCCCAGCAAGACGCACTGCCCCTGCTCGCATCAAGCCGTTTGCGCATCCAGGCATGTTCCAGGCAAGCTGCTTGCTACCAAACACCCCTGGCAAGGTCGATCCGTCTACGGAATGATCCTGATCGTCGCGAGCAAGGCGATCACCACCACAGCCACGAAAGCACCCACGAACAGCAATGCCCTCTGCCACCAACTGAGCCGGTTCAGCCAGCGTTCACGGAGTCCGGCCGAAGGGTCGTTGTACAGCGTCGAGAACGGGTCCGGCGGCGGGCCGTCGTCGTCCTCGTCCTCGCCCATGCGAGGAAGCCTACCTACGCCCGAGCTTGAACCCCGTCTTCGCGTGGCAACCGGGTGGCCCTTGCTGATCGGGACGGCCTTGGACTACAGGGATGAAGGCCGAGGAGCGGCGCGACCCAGCACGCGAGTTTGGCGGGGCATCGTTAATGCTTTTCGAACTCTGCTGACCGAACCGTCCATTGCGCGCAGGTTCACTTTGGAACCGCTGGCTCCGTAACACCTAGCCCGACATCCGGTGACGACCCGGAGGACCCCATCGAGACGGTTCGGGACTGTGAGGCTCCGGGGCCAAATCCCGCGCCCCGGGATCAGGTCCAGTAGCCGATGTCAGTCGACCGGAGGCAGCTGTCTTACCAGACTAGGCACGTTGAGTTTCGGCATCGGGACCCGCGGGTTCATGGCCCGCAGGGTTTCCAGCAGTAAGCGCGACACTGCCCAATCGCGGAACGGCTTGTCGTCCGCCGGGACGATGTACCAAGGGGCGACCGGCGTCGAGCACCGGGTCAGGAGCACGTTGAAGGCCTCCTGGTATTCATCCCAATGACCCCTTTCCTTTATGTCATTGGGGCTGAACTTCCATCGTTTTTCGGGTGTGTTGAGGCGAGCAAGCAGCCGCTGACGCTGCTCCTCGTTTGAGATATGGAGACAGATTTTCAGGGGAATGACATTTGATCTGACAAGTCCAGCCTCGAATCGGTTTATCTGCGCATACCGACTCTCGATCACTTCCGGAGCGGCCAGCTTCTTGACCCTGGCGATGAGCACATCCTCGTAGTACGAGCGATTGAAGATGGTGATGTGGCCTGGCCCCGGCAATTCCCTCTTGAACCGCCAGAGGAAATGGTGTCTAAGTTCGGTCGCGCTTGGCGCCATGAAGGTGCGGACGTGCACACCTTGAGGATCCATGGCCGCCATTACGTGGCGGACTGTTCCGTCCTTGCCGCTGGTGTCCAATCCCTGTAGAACAATCAGGATCGCCTGTTTCTTCTCCGCGTAGAGGCGCTCTTGAAGGTCCAGCAATTCGGGGTATTTCTCACGGGCGGGCGCTATCTTCTTGCGCTTGACTCCCAGCCGATCGCCAGGGTCAACGTCCGCGAGGCTCACCTGGCCCTTCCACGCGCGAGCCTTGAGCATGTCCCTCATGGATCTCTTTGCCATTGAGCCTCCAGTTCAGCAGGTCAAATACTTGAATGAGGATCTGCGCGCTTCACGTATTCCCTCCTCGCTCGACCACAGTCTGATCTAATGTCGGCACTCGGCCAGGGCATAGGCTGCCGAGGTGTGCCGCCAAGTGGATCTGGGCGAGCACGCCTTTGATCCTGGACCGTCGGACGTGCTGTGGCTTTGGATGCGGGCCGTGCCGCGGTGTTGGGCCGCCCAGAATTCTTCAGCCGCGATCCATTACACCGACTTCCCCAGCCTCGTTCGCCGCTTGCTTGGCCCGCAGATTTACAGATAGGACACGCTGCCTCCGGCCCGGCCCATTCTCTGGGTCGAGGAAATACATGAGGGCACTACCAAGCGCCGCGGCGATGATGATTGCGGTCACTCCAGGCACCCAATTCGGGCGGCCACCTTCGCTCCAGTCCCCTCGCCCAAAACCACGCTTCACGCGTCGAACCAAGGGACGCACAGACTCAGCTGCCTGGGATACTCCACCTCCAACCTCGAAAGCCGTGTCACGATTCTCTCGCCAAAACGATTGCACCCGCCGGCGGCGATCCTCTCCGCTTTGCGGATCTAAGAAGTAAGCAGCCGCTCCACCGAGGGCGGCGCCGATTGTGATTCGATCCATCTGAACACGCCTCCTTACTTATCGACCACGCCTCTCCGAGCCTAGCAGGCAACCGAAAAGGCACTCGACTCAGGCGCGCGGGAGGTTGACTCGCGATAACAGGCGGGCTGGTCTTCCTCCAGAAGACCCCGGGCAACGCCGGTCCAACTTACCTCTCCTATCGCGTCGAGCGCCCGCGGACGAAACCGAACAGCCAGAGCACGACCAACACGATGATTGCTATCCAGATCAGGTTAACCAGACCGCCGGTCGCGTGAAACAGCAACCAGAGCACGAAAAGAATGACCGCAACTACAAGCAACGCGTGGATCACTTGGATACCTCCTAGGAAACCGCCCCAACGAAGTCTCGGTGAGCTTCCAAGGGGAGTCTAAAGACTGCACCACAATCCGCCTGATAAGAGCACGATCGCCAATGCGCAGTAACAAAAGCAGCAACTTCCCCTTCTGACGAGATCCATCTTGCCGAAGTCTTGCTGAGCCGGGTCGACGAGGTGGCCGCGTTAAGCCGCAGCGTTACCTCCGGATCAGCTCCAAGAACTCGGCGCGCAGGGCGGCATTCTCGCGAAACCCTCCCAGAAGGCACGACGTCACTGTGTCGCCGTCCACCTTTTCAACGCCGCGCATCTCGACACACAAGTGCCGCGCCTCCATCACAACGGCGACACCTCGTGGCCGCAGCACACGATCGATCGCTTCTGCGATCTGGCGGGTGAGCCGCTCCTGAAGCTGAAGGCGGTGTGCGAACACATCGACCAACCTGGGGAGTTTGCTGAGTCCGATCACCTTGCCCGCGGGGAGGTACCCGATGTGGCAGCGACCGAAAAACGGAAGGACGTGGTGCTCGCATAGAGCGTAGAAGGGGATGTTGCGGACGGTCACCAGGTCGTCGCCCTCGTGCTCGTACAGTGCGCTGCCGACGACCTGCCTTGGATCCACGCCATAACCGTTCGTCAGGTAAGTGAGCGATTCGGCCACGCGCCTCGGAGTGTCGGCGAGGCCCTCACGCTCCGGATCCTCGCCGAGCGCAACCAGCATCCGGCGGGTGATGCTCGCGAGCTCCTCGATCGGGAGGGAGCGGGCAGGCTGGGCGGCGCTCATTCGCAGATGACCTCAGCGGCGTTGTTCTCCGACTCGGTCAAGCGCAGCCGCACCAACCGCGCGGGCGCGAAATGAGCCGACAGTTTGTTGAAGGCTGCGAAAGCGATGTTCTCCGCAGTCGGCACAATCCCTCTGAGACATTCAACGTCTCGGTTGAGGTGCTTGTGGTCGACCAGGTCGATGAACTCGCGCCTGAGGACACGATCCACGTCCTTGAGGTTGGCGACCATCCCTGTCTCCGGATCGACTACGCCGGCAACGGTCACCTCGACCACGTAGTTGTGGCCGTGATCGCTCGAACATGCACCGAAGACCTCCTGGTTGCGGGCCTCGCTCCATTCAGGACGACAGAGGACGTGCGCGGCGGCGAAGGTCGCCCGGCGGGTAATCCGAACAGTAGTGGTGCTCATCGAGCCAACTCCTCTCGTAGAACGCAGGCCAGGATCAATCCGCTCGCCAGCGACGTTACCGACTCAACGGCCGCCATATCAACTAGGACGATCGGCTGGGTCGAGCCGCAGGTTGGAGCCCGACAGCGGCGCGGAGTCGGGGGACGCGAGCCAGACGATGATCCGAGCCACCTCTTCCGGCTGCAGGCGCGGTCCTTCGACGCCCGCGATTTTGAGCATTGGCGTGTCCACCGCCCCCGGACTGATCGCGTTCACCCGGATGCCATGCGGTCGCCCTTCGACCGCCAGCGCCTCGGTGAGCCCCGCAAGCCCTGATTTCGCTGCCACGTAGGCAGCCATGCCCGGGAACTTCTCCGCGCCGGCAACACCTGAAAGGCTAGAGACCATGACGATCGATCCGCCCTCCTCCCGCATCAGGCGAAAAGCTTCACGGCTGCACAGGAAGGCTCCCCGTAGTCCGGCACCGAGCTGGGCGTCCCAGTCCCCGGCGGTGAGCTCGAGGAGCGGTCGTTTGATGAGCTGTGCGGCGCAATTGATCAAAGCGTCAAGGCGTTCGATCCGCTCGAAGGCGTGCTGAACCTGTGCCTCGTCTGAAACGTCGCATCCTTCGCGGCGGCTGAGCGAGACGACCTCCCAGCCTCGCCCCCGCAGTTCGCTTGCGACCGCCCGGCCGATGCCGCCGGAACCGCCGGTGACCACCGCGGTTGGACTCACCCTGCGACCTCGCTCAACGCGGCCTCATATCGGTTCAACATGTCTTCCAGGCCAAGACGTCGTTGTGCGCTTGCCCTGACCTTCCCCCTGTCAAGGGCAAGGCATTTGACGATCGCGCGGGCAAGGTCATGCACGTCGTCAGGTACCGCGAGGAAACCGCTCACGCCTTCCTCAACGACCTCGGGCATGGCGCCGCGCCGGTACGCAGCAACCGGACACCCGGCCATCTGCGCCTCGGCCGCCACCAGTCCAAAGGGTTCCTCCCAACGGATCGCGCAAACCGTCACGGCGCTGCGTCCCATCACGCGGCGCAAATCGTCTCGTGGGATTGAGCCCATCATTTCGGCTCCAGCAAAGTCCACCACGTAGTCAGGATCGTAGAGCGAGCCGGCAATTCGACAGCGAACACCGGCCAAGCGAGCTGCCTCCAGCGCATGGTCGATTCCTTTTTCCGGAGAAATCCGCCCCGCGATCAGCGCGATGTCATCGACTGGGTCCACCGTCACAGGCCAGTCGGAGACCCCGTTACGAATCACGCGTCCGACCTGCACGCCCGCGGTCTCCCAATCCCGCCGGCAAGATTGCGAAACGGTCGCCAGCCGCGCTGATTGGATCAGGCGCACCGCGGCGATCACTGCCGGCTCGATTGGTGGCAGGTGCAGCGTGTGCAGCGAGGGAAGCTCTTCGGCCAGCTCGAATGCCGGTGCGTCGAAAGCGTGCTGGCTGACGACATCCGGCCGGCTTGCTTCAATTCCACGAAACATTGCCGTGATCGCCCTGGTCACGCCTGGCGCCGGGATGGCTCTGGCGCCTCCCGGCATCACGAGCGCCTGCTGCGCGTCTGGAGGGGCCGGCACCATGACCAGTTCCACACCCGCCACCTCCGAGCCCTCCGCGCAGTGCAGGAGCACATTGTGGCCGCGTCGGACCATCCCGACCGCCAGATCGCAGATCACCGACTGGGCGCCGCCCGTCTGGGCCGGGCGCAACGGGGTCACGGGCGATGCCACGACGGCG
>DATBZR010000016.1:0-61986 GCA_036513095.1 Candidatus Dormiibacterota bacterium
CGCTCCGAATGTCCAGGCCTGAACAGCGCCCCAGGGGTAGGGCGACTTCAAGGAGGAGCGTTTGGGGTTCGTACCGCTGTTGCGCGCGATTCTCGTCTGGGCCGTCATCCTCGCGAGCGTCGTCCTGGTACGGCTGGATCCGCCAGCGTCCGTGACGGACGCCGTCGCGGTGACACAGCTCAGCGCGTACGACCGGCTGTCCGTGGTGCAGCAGACGCGAACCCAGCGTGTGCAGGCGGCGCAGATGGCCCAGGTCACCGCGTGGGCAGCCGAGCTCAAGCAGGGGCTCGCCGACTACCAGGCCCAGCAGGACGCCCTGGCTGTCGCCCAGGCCAAGGCCGCCGGGATCGCAGCCCGCAGCAATCACCCGCCTCCACCGCCTTACATCGCCAAGATCATCAACGACGCGTTCAGCCCGTTGGGTCCGGCCGCTGTCCAGTGGGCGATCAACGTCGCCTACTGCGAGTCCCGGTATCACCCCAACTCGGTCAACACCGCCAGCGGCGCGAGCGGGCTGTTCCAGTTCATGCCGGGAACCTGGGGCGGGACGCCGTGGGCGAGCCAGTCGCCGTTCGACCCGGTCGCCAACGCGCAGGCTGCGGCGTGGCTGTACAGCCACTACGGTCCTCGGCGCTGGAGTTGCCAGGGCTGATCGCGACTCGCCTGGCGGTGGCCTCAGCTGGATCGGCGTCGGCGCCTTCGGAGCATTCGATGAGTCCCCGCGTGGGCTCGCTCGCCGACTATGGCTGAAGCGGTGTCTGGCACGATTTCGGGGAGCTTGCGCGGGCGTCCGGCAGGCCGCCGCGTGCGCTTGAAGGCCTCGACGTCGTCGGGAAAGATGGCCCACACGGTTCCCACCTTGATCCCATATAGACGCTGGCGGGCCAGCATCCGCCGAACGTAGGCCTTCGAAGCCTTGAGCTCCGCGGCGGCCTCGGCAACAGAAAGTAGGCGTGGGCGGTCGATCGCGAAATATTAGCACGCGCGCGCAACCATTTTCTGCTATAGTGAGGGGCAGTTCGTTTCTGGGACTGAGGTGAGGGCCGCGACGGCTCTCCCGGTTGCCGGCTTCTGCTGGAGATGCGCCCTACCCGCGCCTCGCATGGCAGCAGCCTCTCGGTCCCCCGCTTCGCGGTCACTTCCTTAGGAGGAGACGCATGACTGAAGTCAAAGACACAGCCGCCCAGTTTGTAGCCGCGTTCAACGCCCACGACGACAAGGCCCTGAACACGCTGCACGCCGACCACATCAAGTTCGAGGCGCCGGGCGGCTTCAAGGCCAACACCTCGCACGAAGCAACGGCTTACGCGATGAACTGGCTCAAGGCTTTCCCGAATGGAAAGATGACCGTTCAGCACGAGATCGTCAGCGCCCCCTGGGTCATCCAGGAAGTCGTCATGGAAGGCACCCACACCGGCCCTCTCGAGAGCCCGAACGGGACCATCCACGCGACCAACAAGAAGCTGGTCAGCAAGGGCGTCCAGCTGCTTCGAATCGAGAGCGGAAAGATCGTCGAGACGAAGATCTACTTCGACATGTTCGACCAGATGTCCCAGCTGGGACTGATCCCGACCCCCGCCAGGGTCTAACCAACATCTAACGCGAGACCCGGTCTCTATCGAGGGGCCGGGTCTTCTCTATTCCTCTGCGGTGACCACCAGCTCCAGCTGATAGATCGCCTGCGGCCTGGGGGCGCCCTTGAGCAGCATCGGCTCGAAGTCCGTCACCTCAAAACCGTCAGGCAGCAGGTCGCGCGTGGTCTCCGACATCAGGACGCGAGCCGGCCGCACCTTCGACAGATAGGAGCTGTTGTTCACCGGGACGCCGATCAGCGTGAACTCCAACCGCCGCTCGGAGCCGACATGCCCAGCCACCACGAAACCGGTATCCAGACCGATCCCGACCGAGATCGCCGGCTGGCCGGCTTCGATCAGCTCGCGGTTGAGGCGATCGATCTCTTTGACCATGCCCCGAGCCGCGTTCAGCGCCTGAGCCGCATGGTCTTGCATCGGGTTGGGCGCGCCGAAGACGACCAGCATTCCGTCACCCTGGAACTTGTCGATGTTTCCTCCGTGGGCGAGCACGACGTTGATCATCCGCTCGAAGTACCGGTTGAGGAAATCCACGAGCTCCTCAGCCTCCATGCGCTGTGACAGCGCCGAGAAGCCGGCGATGTCGGAGTTGAGCATGGTGACCTCGCGACGCTCGCCGTGGAGAAAAGGCGTCGTGCGGTCTGAGCGAGCGAGCACGTAGTCGGTGACCTGCTTGTTGACATGCAGCTCGAAGAGGCCGCGGAGCTCCTCGGATCGTGCGTACTGCCGCGCGTTGTCGATGGCGATCGCGGCCAGGTCCGAGATGGCCTGGAGGAACTCCTTGTCCGTCTCCTCGAAGATCGAGGCGCGAAAAGGATTGTCGACGTAGACCGCGCCGATCACCTTGCTCTTCGTGACGAGAGGCACGGCGATGATCGACCGCAGGTTCTGCAGGATCACCGACTGCTGGTCTTTGAAACGGTCGTCGAGGCTGGCGTCGGTCGAGACCACCGCCTGACCCGTCATGACGACCTGCTCGATGACGGTTTTCGAGCCGAGAAACAGACGGGTTTTCTCTGGGTCGGCCTCGCCGCCGGACATCGGCACCGACATGGTGCCGGTGACGGGATCGACGAGCACGATGAAGCCGCGCGAGGCCTTCATCAGGGTGATCACGCGGTCCATCACCTTGCGTAGGACGATGTCGAGCTCGAGCGACGAGCTGAGATCGCGCGCGAGCTCGTAGAGCAGGTGATCGCGGATGCCAAGATCGACTTCGTGAGCCAAGGGCACGGAGAGTGTAACGAAGCATTCCGCGATTTCAGGTGGTTCCCGCGCCACCGGTAAACTCGACCTTCCAATGTCCACCGACGGATCACCCATGCCCGCCGTCGAAGCCCTGCTGGAGCGGTTGAACCCGCCTCAACAGGAGGCCGTCACGCACGGTGACGGCCCCCTCCTCATCTTTGCCGGCGCGGGCAGCGGAAAGACCCGCGTCCTGACCGCCCGAATCGCCTACCTGATCGCCACCCATCGCGTGTGGCCCGACCGGCTGCTGGCGGTCACCTTCACGAACAAGGCGGCGAAGGAGATGCGCGGCCGCGTCGAGCAGCTTGTGGGTGAGGGCGCGGGGACGATGTGGGTCGGCACGTTCCACTCGACGGCGGTCAAGATCCTGCGGCGGGAAGCGCAGCGGATCGGGATCGTTCCGAGCTTCGTGATCTTCGACGAGGACGACACCCGCGCCGCGCTGAGGCGCGTCCTGGATGAGCTCAGGCTCGACCCGAAGCGCTATCCGATCGGCGCACTCAGCCATGCGATCTCGCAAGCGAAGAACGACCTCAAAGGACCAAACGAGTATCCGAACCGGAGCTACGCCGACGAGGTGGTTCGCCGCGTCTACGAGTCGTACCAGGAGGTGCTGCGCCGGTCAGGCGGCCTGGACTTCGACGACCTGATCATGAAGCTCGTCGAGCTGTTCAACACCGACGAGGAAGCGCTGGCCAAGTGGCGGGACCGTTTCCGGCACGTGCTGGTCGATGAGTATCAGGACACCAACCGCGCGCAGTACGTACTGGTCAACCAGCTTGCCGCCGAGCACCGCAACGTGGTCGTCGTGGGGGACGACGACCAGTCGATCTACCGGTTCCGTGGCGCGGACGTCCGCAACATCCTCGACTTTCGCAAGGACTATCCCGATGCGCACGTCGTGCGCCTGGAGCAGAACTACCGCTCGAGCCAGGCCATCCTGGACGCGGCGTACAGCGTGATTCGCAGCAACCCGGAGCGGGCTGAGAAGCGGCTCTGGACCGAGCGAGCCGGCGGCGAGAAGGTGATCGCGACGCAGGCCTACAACGAGATCGAGGAGGCCGAGTTCGTGGCCGACGAGATCGAGCGCCTCCGGCGCACCGAGAACCGCGGCTACTCGTCGTTCGCGGTCCTCTACCGCACGAATGCGCAGTCCCGTTCTTTCGAGGACGTGCTGGCGCGCCGCCGGATCCCCTACCGGCTGGTGGGCGGCGTTCGGTTCTGGGAGCGGCGCGAGGTCAAGGACGTGGTCGCCTACTTGCGGTTCTGCTTCAACCCCAAAGACTCGCTCAGCTTTTCACGCATCGTGTCGGTGCCCGCGCGCAAGATCGGCAACGTCACCGTCGACGCGCTGAATGCCGGCGCCCGCGCAGCGGACACAGACATTCTGTCGCTGCTCGAGAACCCGGGCCAGGTCGCCGGAGTGCCGCGCGCGGCAGTCGCGCCCTTGCAGAAGTTTCGGTCCCAGATCGAATCGATCCGCTCCGTGATGGGCGTGATGCGGCCCAGCGAGCTGCTCGACCACGTGATCGAGATCATGGGACTTCGTCAGCACTACCTCGACGGCACGCCGCAGGGCGAGGCGCGCATGGAGAACCTCAACGAACTGCGGGGCCTCGCCGAGAGCTTCGACGAACGCGAACCGGCACAGGGCCTGGAGGACTTCCTCGCCGAGATCGCCCTGGTGTCTGACGTCGACGCGTATGACGAGAACGGCGAAGGCGTGACGCTGATCACTCTCCACATGGTCAAGGGGCTCGAGTTTCCCGTCGTCTTCATGGTCGGGATGGAAGAAGGGCTGCTGCCCCACCAGCGAGCGCTCGACGAGCGCGAGGAGAACCCGTCAGCGGTGGGCGCGACGACCGAGATGGCGGAAGAGCGGCGCCTGTGCTACGTCGGCATGACGCGCGCGAAGGACCGCCTCTACCTGAGCTGTGCATTCCGCCGCCACCTTTACGGTCGCTCTCAGCCCGCGTTCCCAAGCCGGTTCCTCACCGAGATTCCTCAGTCGATGCTCGGGACTCCGCGTGGCAGCGCGCCGGTGGCGCCGCCGCGCCAGGGCTACAAGGAGCGGTTCCAGGAACGCCAGGTACAGGCGGCGCCGGCGCCGCCACCGGTCCAGCGCTTCACGAGCGGCGATCGCGTGAAGCATCCCTCCTTCGGTGCGGGGACGGTGGTGAAGAGCACGCTCACGCGCACCGACGAGGAGCTCGTGATCAAATTCGACAAGGCCGGCCTGAAGATCCTGAGCGGCATGCTGGCCCCCCTGACGAAGTGAGCAAGCGCAAGCAATCGGTAGGCCCCAACCTCAATGCGCGTGGGCGCAAAGCGATCGTCCCGGCCGCGCGGGCCGACGGCGGCGGCGGAATTGCTGAACAGACTGACATCGCCCAACGCGCCGCCGGTCTGCGCGAGGCTATCCGCCATCACGAGCACGCCTACTACGTGCTCGACCAGCCCGAGGTCTCCGACGCCGAATACGACGCGCTGTTTCTCGAGCTGCGCCGGATCGAGGAAGAGCGACCTGCTCTGGTGACTCCCGACTCGCCCACGCAGCGCGTGGGTGGCGAGGCGTCCGACCAGTTCGCGAAGGTCAGGCACCGCTCACCGATGCTGAGCCTGCAGAACGCCTTCGACGAAGGAGAGATCAAGGCGTTCGACAAGCGCGTCCGCGCGGCTGTCGGCGACAAGGTCACTTACTGCGCCGAGCTGAAGATCGACGGGCTGGCCATCAACCTCACCTATTCGAAAGGCCGCCTCCAGCGCGCGGCCACGCGCGGTGACGGGACGGTGGGGGAGGACGTGACCGCCAACGTGAGGACCATTCGCAGCGTGCCGCTGACGATCACGCCAGTGAGGGGCCTGCCCGACCTGTTCGAGGTCAGGGGTGAGGTGTACTTTCCGATCGCTGCTTTCGAAAAGCTGAACCGTGAGGTGGAGGCCTCGGGGCGGCCTCGTTACGTTAACCCGCGAAACACGGCGGCCGGGAGCGTGCGGCAGATCGACCCGAGCGTGACCGCGAGCCGCGACCTTCAGACGTTCATGTACACGCTCGACCCCGGCGGGCCGTTCCGCTCGCAGTGGGAGGTGCTGGGCGCCCTGGAGAAGATGGGTTTCCGCGTCAACAAACACCGCCGGCGGCTCAACTCGATCGACGAGGTGATCGAGTATCACGCCGAGTGGCAGCGGCGGCGTCACGAACTGGAGCATGAGATCGACGGCGTCGTGATCAAGGTCGATGGCTTCGCGGAGCAGCTGGAGCTTGGTTTTGTCGCGAGGTCGCCGCGCTGGGCGATCGCCTTCAAATACGCGCCCGAGGAGGCCGAGACAGAGGTCGAGGAGATCGCCTGCTATGTAGGCAGAACCGGCGTCCTCACACCGGTCGCGCACGTCAAGCCGGTGGTGGTCGGCGGCGTGACGATCCGCAACATCACGATGCACAACGAAGCGCAGGTGAACGAGAAGGGCGTGTATGTGGGCGCCCGGGTCGTGATCCACCGCGCCGGCGACGTGATTCCCGAGATCGTCAGCGTCAAGGAGCCCAAACCGGGTTGGAAGATGCCCACCACGTGTCCGGTGTGCGGGGGAGAGGTCGTGCGCGAAGAGCCGTACATCGCGCACCGATGCATCAATCCCTTTTGCGGCGCCCAGCGCCTGGAGAGGCTGCGCCATTTCGCGAGCCGCGGCGCGCTGAACATCGAGGGGCTCGGCTACGCAACGCTGGGGCAGCTCATCGAGCGCGGTTGGGTCGAGGAACCCAGCGACCTTTTTCGCCTCACGAAAGAGCAGGTCGTCCAGTTGGACGGCTTCGCCGAGAAGTCGGGCCAGAACCTGGTGGACCGCATCGCCGAGAGCCGCCATCCGCAGCTGGGGCGGTTCCTCTACGCGCTCGGCATCCCGCAGGTGGGCGAGGCGACGGCGGACCTGCTCGCGGCGGATTTCGGCAACATCCAGAAGCTCCGCGACGCCACCGAAGACGAGCTGCTGAAGGTGGAGGGAATCGGCTCGAACATGGCCGGCGAGGTGCGCATGTACTTCCAGGGCCAGGGTGGTGAGCTGGTCGGGAAGCTGCTGGCCGGGGGCATAGAGCCGCAGGCCGTGGAGGCGCCGGGCGAGGGGCCGCTGACCGGCAAGACGTTCGTGTTCACAGGGACGCTCGAGACGATGAGCCGGCCAGACGCGGAGGCGCTGGTCAGGAGGCTCGGGGGAAAGTCCGGATCGTCGGTGAGCTCGAAGACCGATTACGTGGTCGCTGGACCCGGCGCCGGCTCGAAGCTGGATCGAGCAAACAAGCTCAAGGTTGCGATCCTGGATGAGGAGCAGTTCCTCGCCCTCGTCCCGAAATGACCTTCAACTAGACTCGCCAGGTGCAGGCGACGCACTCTGAAGCGCCGAGCGCGGCGCGCTACGCACCGCGTTGGGCTTGGTGGACGCTTCTCCTCGGAGCGATCCTGCTCGTCGCCTGGGCCCTGTTCCTCTTGAGCTTCCTGTCTGAACCATCCGCAGTCGGCCGGTCGAGGGTCCTGCTCGCCGGAGTGGCCGGAAGCTCTTTGGGTGTCGCCGGGCTTGCCGTGGTCGCGGCCCTGGCCCTGCTGAGGCGGGCCAGGTGGGCGCCCCGTCTGGCCGCGGTCGCCTCCGGGTTCTTGATCCTGACCGTCGTCGGTGCGATCGCAGGCGTTCCCCTGGTATTCGGTCTGCTTGCGGGTCGCACCTCCAAACTAAGCTAGACCGCGTGCCGCTCTCTCGCGATGAGGTCCGTCATGTCGCCATGCTCGCGCGGCTTGGGCTCGAGCCGGGCGACGAAGAGTTCTATGCCGAGCAGCTGAGCGGAATCCTTGCGCACATCGACCGACTGAAAGAGCTCGACACCGAGGCGATACCGCCGACCGCGCAGGTCGTAGAGGTCGCCAACACCTTGAGAGAGGACTTGACGCGTCCCGGCCTGGCCCAGGCGGAAGCGCTGGCCAACGCGCCCTCGGCTGTGGATGGTTTTTTTCGAGTGCCGTCGATTCAGGAAGAGGCGTGAGCGACTCCCCGAGCCTGACCGAGCTGACGATCAAGGAGGCCGCGCGCCTGCTGCGGCTCCGCTCGTTCTCGGCCGCCGAGCTGGTGACCGCACACGTGGAGAGAATCGAGCGACTCGATCGCAGCGTGAAAGCCTATCTCCGCTTCACGCCCGAGCTCTGGGAAAAGCAAGCCGCCGAGGCCGACCGCCGGATCGCGCGCGGGGACGTTGGTCCACTCATCGGGATCCCGATGGCTGTGAAGGATGTGCTGTGCGTGCGCGGCGTGGAGACGACGGCCGGGTCGCGGATCCTGAGCGGCTTCAGGCCGCCGTACACCGGAACGGCCCTGTCCCGGCTCTTTGAGGCGGGGGCGGTGATGCTCGGCGTGACCAACTGCGACGAGTTCGCGATGGGCAGCTCGACAGAGAATTCGGCCTACAACCCCACGCACAACCCCTGGGACCTCAACCGCGTGCCTGGCGGAAGCTCGGGCGGAAGCGCGGCCGCGGTCGCGGCGGGCGAGGCGATGATCGCGCTGGGCACGGACACCGGCGGCTCGATCCGCCAGCCGGCAGCGCTGTGCGGCGTGGTGGGGATGAAACCGACTTACGGGCGCGTCAGCCGCTACGGGCTGATCGCGTTCGCGTCGAGCCTCGACCAGATCGGTCCGTTCGCTCGCTCGGTCGAGGACGCGGCGATCGTGCTGGAGGCGATGGCGGGCCACGATCCTCTCGACGCGACATCCTCGACCAGGCCGAACGATGTGCTCCGCGACTTTGACTCTGGAGTCAAGGGACTGCGGCTCGGAGTGCCGCGTGAGTACTACGACGTCGACGGAATCGAGCCTGCCGTGAAGTCCGCGATCGATACGGCGATCAAAGCTCTTCGCGATGCGGGCGCGGAGATCGTCGACGTCACGCTGCCGCACACGGACTACGGCCTGGCTGCCTACTACATCATCGCCCCGGCCGAATGCTCGTCCAACCTGGCGCGCTTTGACGGCGTCAGGTATGGGTTCTGCCAGGACGCGCAGAACATCACGGAGGCCTACCAGCGCACGCGTCGCAAGGGTTTCGGAACCGAGGTCAGGCGTCGCATCATGCTCGGCACCTACGCTTTGTCCAGCGGCTACTACGACGCTTATTACCTAAAGGCGCAGAAGGTCCGAACGCTGATCAAGCGTGACTTCGACGCCGCGTTCGAGAAGTGCGACGCGATCGTCAGCGCCACGTCGCCGACCGTCGCCTTTCCCATCGGCTCCAAGACGAAGAATCCCCTCTCGATGTACCTGTGCGACGTGCTCACGCTCGGCGGCAACCTCGCCGGATTGCCGGGCATCAGCGTCCCGTGCGGCATGACGGAGGAGGTGCTGCCGGTCGGATTGCAGGTGCTGGCCCCACAGTGGCGCGAGGACGTCGCGCTCCGAGTGGCGCGGGCTTACGAGGTCGCGAGCGGAGTCAGGGCGGAGGTCGCCCCTCTTGTCTAGCGCACCCTGGGAAGTCGTCATCGGCATGGAGGTCCATGTGCAGCCGACCACGCGCAGCAAGATGTTCTGCGGCTGCGCCGTCAGCCAGCTCGGCGACGCGCCGAACTCCAACGTCTGCGAGATCTGCCTGGGCATGCCAGGCGTGCTTCCCGTGATCAACAAGGCAGCGGTCGAGGCCTGCCTCAAGACCGCTCTCGCGCTCGGCTGCGAGATTCCGCGCCACACCAAGTTCGACCGCAAGAACTACATGTATCCAGACCTGCCGAAGGGCTACCAGATCAGCCAGTACGACCTGCCGATGAGCATCAACGGATTCCTCGAGCTCGACGGCCGGCGCGTGCGGATCCGGCGCGTTCACCTCGAGGAGGACACCGGCAAGCTCATCCACGCGGGCGACAAGCTGCACAGGGCGTTGGAGTCGTTCGTCGACCTGAACCGCGCGGGCACCGCGCTGATGGAGATCGTGAGCGAGCCCGACCTGCGATCGGCGGACGAGGCTCGCGACTATGCGGTCGCGCTCCGCACGCTGCTTCGGACCATCGGAGCCTCGGAGGCAGAGATGGAGAAAGGCCAGCTGCGAGCCGAGCCGAACATCTCGATCCGCCGCGCGGGATCGGAGGAGCTCGGCGTGAAGACCGAGCTGAAGAACATCAACTCGTTTCGGGCCCTGCACCGCGCCATCCTTTATGAGGTGGTCCGCCAGACCGAGGTCCTCGAGTCGGGCGGAACGGTCGTCCAGGAGACGCGCGGTTGGTCCGAAGCCGAGGGCCGCACGTTCTCGCAGCGCAGCAAGGAGTTTGCCGAGGACTACCGATACTTCCCGGAGCCGGACCTCCCTCCTCTGGAGATCGACGCCGCGTGGGTCGAAGAGCTGCGCGCGGCCCTACCCGAGCTGCCGGGCGCCCGGCGTTCCCGCCTGACCTCCCAATACGGGATCCCCGCGGCGGACGCGGTGCTGATCGCGGCCGACCGAGACCTCGCCGACCTCTTCGAAGCGGCCGTCGGGTCGGGGGCCGAGGCAAAGCCGGTCGCCAACTGGATCATCGGAGAGGTGGCCCCGACGGGCAAGCTGCCTACCGCCGAGCACCTGGCAGACCTGGTGAAGCTCGTGACTACCGGCGGCATCACGCGCGACCAGGGCCGCGAGGTGTTGATGGAGTCCATTGAAACCGGCGGGTCTCCGTCTGACATCGTGGCCGAGCACGGCTATTCACAGCTGAGCGACGAATCGGCCCTCATGGCCGAGATCGAGGCCGTGATGGAGGCCAACCCGCGGGCGGTGGAGGACTACCGGGCGGGCAAGAAGCAAGCGATCGGCGCCCTGATGGAGGATCTCAAGAAGCGCGCGCCACAGGCCAACAAGAAGGTGGCCATGGAGATCCTCAAGCGCCTTCTAGGCTAGCTCTTGCTCTTTCGGCTCTCGGCGGGACAGCCACGTGCTGTAGGCGTACAGCCCGGCTCCCACGAGGTACGCCGTCATGGCCAGCACCACCAGCAACCCACCCACGAACTGGGGGACCCACGTGCTCGACCCGATTGCCACGATCGAGGCTCCGAGGCCGATCAGCGTCGCGCCCTGCAGCCGGGCGACTCCCGGTGTGACCCGCTTCACGGGCCAGAGCATCCACTCCATCCACCAGCCTGGGAAGGTGCCGCGCAGGACGATGTACAGGCCAATTCCGAGCAACGGACCGCCCACCGCATAGGAAATCCCAAGCACCACGTACCCCACGGCGGGCCATTTTAGCCAGGCGACTCGAATCCGCGCTCCAGCTAGCCTTGTCCGGTGCCCCTGCCACCTGACCTCCACGTGCACACCGAATGGTCGTGGGACGCCCAGCGCGGCTCCATGGAACGGAGCTGCGAGCGCGCGATCGAGGTCGGGCTGCCCGCCATCGCCTTCACAGAGCACGCCGACTGGGCGCTCGTGCACGAGGGCCAGCATTCGGTGGACATGGCGGGATACTTCGAGGCGATTGAGCGGTACCGGGCCAAGTTCAAGGGTCTTCGCATCCTCACCGGCGTCGAGCTCGGCGAACCGCACTGGTACCCGCGGGAGACGGCGGAGGCGCTTGCCTCGGGACCGCTGGACCAGGTGCTCGGATCGATCCACTGCATCAGGATCGGCGGCCAGATGGTTGACGCGAGCCAGTTTCCCGAACGCGCGGCAAATGACTTTTCAGGCGCGGTGAGGGAGTACTTCCGCGAGACGCTGGCGATGGTGGAAAGCGACCAGCCGTTCGAGACGCTCGCCCATATCGACTACCCCAAGCGCTACTGGCTTGATGGTGAGAAGCCGTATCGCGAGAAGGACTACGAGGGTGAGATTCGAGCTGTCCTCAGGGCAGCGGTGGCTACCGGGCGTGTGCTCGAGGTCAACACGACTCGTGGCCGCACCCTGAGCCCGGACATCACGGTGGTGCGCTGGTGGCGCGAGCTGGGGGGCCAGGCGGTGCAGTACGGGAGCGACGCGCACCAGCCCGACCAGGTCGCCGAAGGCTTCAAAGTGGCTACGCAGATGGTCGAGGCGGCCGGTTTCAAGCCGGCGCCCGACCCGATGGCGCTTTGGCGCCGCTGATCCTTCGCCCCACGGCGCCGGCCCACGGGGGTGCGGCCGTCGCCCGGGAGGACGGCAAGGTGTGGCTCGTGAACTACGCGCTGCCAGGTGAGGTGGTCGAGGCGGAGCCCCGCGGGCGCCAGGGCGGCGTGGCGGTCGCCGCGGCCACTCGCGTGATCGAGGCATCGCCGCACCGAGTTGCCGCGCCGTGCCCGTACTTTGGGTCGTGTGGCGGGTGCCAGCTCCAGCACGCCGCGTACGAGCACCAGCTGGCGCTCAAGCGCCAGGTCGTCGAGGAGGCGTGGTCGCGCGCTGGTTTGCGCCTGCCCCCTGACACACCGGTGCTTGGCATGAACGATCCATGGCGCTACCGGATTCGAGGAGAGTTCGAGGCGATCGTCGGAGGAGGGGGATGGCGGTTCGGATTTCACCGGCTGCGGTCGCATTCGGTGCTTCCGATCGAGACCTGCGCGATCCACGAGCTGCGCATTGAGCAAGCGCTGCCGGCATTCGCTCAGGCCGCGGACGAGCTCGGACTGAAAGACCTGCAGAACCTGCTTCTCACGGGGCAGCCGAACGGGCCGGGCTTGCTGTGGCGGCTGCGCCATCGCGGCCCCGAGCCGCAATGGCCGCGAGACCAGTTCGCCCGTCGCGTCGCGGAGCTGCTGCCCGAGCAAGTCCTGCTCGACGACGCCATGTCTCTCGACTTCTGGGACCTCACGTTCCGGGTCAGCAGCGACACGTTCGTGCAGACCAACTACCGCCAGATGCTCGTCCTGTACAGGACCGCTCTCGACATGCTCGGCGCCGGCCCTGCCGACCGCGTGCTCGACCTGTACGCGGGGATCGGGACCCTCTCGGTGGCCGTAGCGCGCGAGGCAGCGGGTGTGACGGCGATCGAAGAGAACCCTCACGCGGTCCAGCTGGGCCGCCTGAACGCGCGGATCAACTCTGCGCGCGTCGACTACATGCCTGGAAAGGTCGAGACGGTCTTGCGCACGGTGCGGTTGGGGCAGTTCCACGCTGCGATCCTCGACCCACCGCGCGCAGGGTGCGAGCCTGCGGCGATTGGGGAGCTCATCCGGCTGGGCGTCGACCGGCTGGTGTATGTCTCATGCGAGCCTTCGACGCACGCGCGCGATCTGATCGCGCTGGTGAGGGGCGGCTACCGGGTCAGGCGGGCAGCAATCGTGGACATGTTCCCGCAGACGTACCACATCGAGTCGATCGCTCTGCTGGAACGGGGAGCCGGCGCCTAGAAGACTTCGAGGGTGTGGCCCAGCTTGAGAAGGGCCAGCCGCAGGCGTCCAGGCTGGAGCTGGCGAACCGTGAAAGCCAGCAGGGGCTTCAGAAAGACCACGACACTCTCAACGCGGGCGGAAGCATAGGGTTACGGTCCCCCTTAAGGCAACCCCTTACCCGATCTCCTGGACGAACTCGGCCAGGCGGCCGACGCCCTCGCGCAGATCGATGTCGGAGCTGGCGAGGCTGATCCGGACGGCGTCGCCGGCCACGTCTCCGAACGCGCTCCCAGGCGCGACAGACACTCCCTTTTCGCGCAAGAGCCTGAATGCGAAGTCGCGCGCATGCAGGCGCGTCCGCGAGATGTCCGCCATGCAGTAGAAGGCGCCCGTGGGCTCGCTCACGATCATGTCGGCCTCTCGAAGGATGTCCACGACCACGTTCCTCCGATGCCGGTACGCAGCGACCATCTCGACTACGCAGTCCTGAGGCCCGTCGAGCGCCGCCTCGGCGGCGACCTGGCTGATCGTCGACACGCAGGAGGAGTTGGATTCGAGCACCTTGGTCGCGGTGTCGATGAGCTCAGCCGACCCGGCCACGTAGCCGATCCGCCACCCGGTCATCGAGTACGACTTCGAGAACGTGAACACGCTGGCGATGCGCGGGTCGTCGGGCGCGAGGCTTGCGGGGCTGGTCCACGAGCCGTCGAGGATGATCTGGTCGTAGCACTCGTCGCTGAGCAGCCACAGGTTGTGACGCTGCGCGATCTCGACCAGGCGCGCCACCGTGTCCGCCGGGTACACCGCCCCGGTCGGGTTGTTGGGGCTGTTGATCAAGAGCAGCTTGGTGCGCGGAGTGATCAGACGCTCCAGCGCTTCGAGATCCGGCTGGAAGCCGTCGGCCGCCGCGCACGGGTAGTAGACGCCGCGCGCCCCGACCCACGCGAGCATGAGGCGCGTGTTCGGCCAGCCGGGGTCGGGAAGGAGCACCTCGTCGCCGTGCTCGATCACCGAGCCGAACACCGCGGCGATCGCGCCCACCCCGCCTGGCCCGCATGCGATGCGATCTGGCGTGACCTTGATTCCGTTCACGCGCTGAAGCTTGGTCACGAGCTTCTCGCGCAGCGAGATCAGGCCCTGGGTGTGCGTGTAGAAGGTCTGGTTCTCATCGATAGCGCGCTTGCCGGCGTCGCCGATGTGCTTGGGAGTGGGGAAGTTGGGCTGGCCGACGTCGAGCCGGATCGCGCCCGGCGTGCGGAGCGCCTCGTTGGCGATTTCGCGAATCCCCGAGTGATGTGCCTCGGCGGGCATGCGGGAGAGGGCGGGTGATGACAGGCGGGCCAAGGCAGATTCATCGTAGTGCCTCGTCAGATGCCCCTACAGAGGCGCCTCGCGGCGCATCACCAGGATCCGCGTCCCCGCGAAGCGCCCGATCAGGTTTACGAGCGGAATCAAGCGCCCGAAATAGGGCGGGTAATCGGCCCGGTTGAGACGCCGGAAGCCGAAGCGTTCGTAATAGCCTTGCAGCTCGCGACGGCACGTCAGGTGGAGGACAGCGCCCGGGTTGCCGGCAAGAAGCGTCCCGATGACGGCGCTCCCGATCCCATGACCCTGGCGCGCAGGCACGACCACGATGGAGGCGAGCTCCCGGCTACCGTCGCCGTGTGTTTTGACCTGGCCCACGCCGGCGACGGTGCCGTCCTGCTCAGCCACGACGAAGTTCGGCCAGTCGAGATTCATGGGGTTCAGCCTCGCGTCCTTGATCAAGTGGCGGATAGTGGGCTGATCCTCCGCGATTGCGGGGCGGATCTTGACGGGCATCTGCTGCAGGCTACGCGGCCCGGCGCCAAGTAAACTACCCACGGGGTCCGCCACACCCAAAGCCTGACGATGCAGCACGCCCCAAAAACATTCGTTCACCTCCACAACCACACCGAGTACTCGCTGCTCGATGGGGCGAGTCGCATCCCCGCGCTCGTCGCGCGCACAGCCGAGCTCGAGATGCCGGCGCTCGCGATGACCGATCACGGGGTCATGTACGGCGCGATCCACTTCTACAAGGCGTGCAAGGATGCGGGGATCAAGCCGATCATCGGCTGCGAGGTCTACGTCGCGCCTCGCTCGCGGTTCCTGCGCGAAGGAAGGGTCGACCGCGACCCCAATCACCTGACTCTGCTGGCCGCCGACCACGACGGCTACCTCAACCTCATGAAGCTCTGCACGGTCGGCCAGATGGAGGGCATGTACTACAAGCCCCGCATCGACAAGGAAATCCTGGCCGAGCACTCCAAAGGCCTGATCGCGCTCTCGGGATGCCTGCAGGGTGAAGTTGCGAGCCGGATCACCGATGGAGACCTCGACGGCGCGCGCGAATCGCTGGCCGCGTATCGAGACATCTTTGGCAAGGACCGGTTCCTGCTCGAGGTCCAGCGCCACGGCATCGACCGCCAGGAGGCGGTCAACGAGGCGCTGTCCGGCTTCGGCAAGGAGTTCGGACTGCGGCTGTGTGCGACCAACGACCTCCACTACGTGCACCGCCACGACTCGGAGGCGCACGACGTGCTTCTCTGTCTCCAGACCGGCGCTCGCTACAACGACCCGAACCGGTGGCGCTTCTCCTCGCAGGAGAATTACCTGAAGACCGCCGACGAGATGCGTGCCGCTTTTGCGGACCTGCCCGACGCCCTGGCCAGCACGCTCGACGTGGCCGACATGGTGGACCTCAAGCTCAAGCTGGGCGCGACGCTGCTGCCGCCGTTCGACGTGCCGGACGGGATGAAGCCGGACCAGTACCTGCGCAAGCTGGTCCTCGAAGGCCTCGAGTGGCGATACGGCGAGCCGAACGCGACAGTCAAGGAGCGCGCCGAGCTGGAGCTCTCCGTCATCAGCCAGACGGGCTACGCCTCGTACTTCCTGATCGTGTGGGACTTCTACAACTTCGCGCGGAAGCAGGGCATCGTCGTGGGACCGGGGCGTGGCAGCGCGGCGGGCAGCCTCGTCTCGTACTGCCTCGGGATCACCAACCTCGACCCGATCCACCACGGCCTGATCTTCGAGCGCTTCCTCAACATCGACCGCGTGTCGATGCCCGACATCGACTGCGACTTCTCGGTGGAGGGCCGCGAGAAGGTGATCCGCTACGTGTCGGAGAAGTACGGGTCGGACCGCGTGGCGCAGATCATCACTTTCACGACCATGGCGTCAAAGGCCGCCATCCGCGACGTCGGACGCGTGCTGGAGGTTCCATTGCGCGACACCGATCGCCTGGCCAAGCTTGTGCCCGTCTGGCAGGGGCGGTCGAAAAGCCTCGACGACACGATCAAAGAAGTTGCGGAGTTTCGCGATGCATACGAGTCAAATGAGGAGCAGAAGCGCCTGATCGACGTGGCGCGCACGCTCGAGGGCGTATCACGCAACGTGAGCACGCACGCTGCCGGTGTCGTGATCGCGCCAGAACCACTAGTGCGTTACACACCGCTGCAATTCGGGCCAAAGAGCGACGCGGTGATCACCCAGTACGACATGAAGGCCGTCGGCGACATCGGCCTGCTCAAGATCGACTTCCTCGGCCTGCTGAACCTCGACATCATCGCCACTTGCCTCCGGCTCTTGAAAGAGAATCGTGGGCTCGAGATCGATATCGACCAACTTCCATTCGATGATGCCAAGACATATCAGTTGCTCTCCAACGGTGATACACATGGCGTATTCCAGCTCGAAGGTGCTGGCATGCGCCGCCTGGTGATGGATATGCGCCCCCAGAGCTTTGAGGACGTGGCGGCGGCGGTCGCATTGTTCCGGCCAGGTCCGATGGTCAACATCCCCGCCTTCATCGCGCGCAAGCAGGGTCGCGAGCCGATCGAGTACATGCACGAGCGCCTCGAGCCGATCCTGCGCGAGACCTACGGCGTGATGATCTACCAGGAGCAGGTGATGATGGCCGCCCGCGAGCTGGCCGGGTTCTCCATGAGCGAGGCCGACATCCTTCGCTCCGCGATGGGCAAGAAGGACAAGCCCAAGATGGCGAAACAGCGGACGAAGTTCATTGAAGGTGCGCTGGAGCGGGGAATTGCGCAGACCACAGCCGACGCGCTCTTCGACGGCATCGCGAAATTCGCCGAATATGGTTTCAACCGCGCGCACTCGGCGGCCTACGGCGTGATCGCCTATCAGACGGCCTACCTGAAGGCCAACTATCCACTCGAGTACATGACCGCGCTGCTGATCCACATGGAGGGCAGCGCGGACCGCGTGGCGACCGCGATCGTCGACTGCCGGATCCGTGGTATCGACGTGGTGTCGCCAGACATCAACCACTCACGCGCCGACTTTTCCATGAGCGACGGTCGGATCCTGTTCGGTCTCGCCGCCATCAAGAACGTGGGCCAGCATGCGGTGGAGAGCCTCGTCCGGCTGCGCGACACCGACGGGCCGTTCAAGTCACTCGAGGATCTTTGCGACCGGACCGCCGCGATCCAGGACGTGAATCGCAGGGTGCTCGAGTCGCTGGTCCAGTCAGGCGCATGCGACACGCTTGGCGAGAGGGCGCGGCTCCTTGCGGTACTCGACCACGCCGTCAGCCGTGCCGAGCGTGCGCGGCGCGACCGCGAGTCGGGGCAGACCTCGCTGCTCGACATGGTCGGTTCGCCCGAGACGCAGGCCGACGATTACGGGCTGCTGATCGACGTCGCGCCGATGGCCGGCGAGGAGAAGCTTCGCCTCGAGAAGGAGTTGCTCGGCCTCTATCTCAGCGACCATCCGCTGCGCCGGATCTCGGCCGAGCTGGCCAAGCTCTCGGACACGCAGGCGGTCGAGGTGACGAGCGCGCTGCAGGACACCGAGGTGCGGGTCGCCGGGCTGGTGCGAGAGGTGCGCCGGGTCGTGACGCGAAAGGGCCAGATCATGGCGTACGCGACGCTGGAGGACCTGACGGGGACGGTGGACGTGGTGCTCTTTCCTCGCGTTTTCGAGCAGACCCGGCTCCTGTTCGAGCCGGACAAGGTGCTCCTCGTCCAGGGCAAGGTCGACGCGCGCGCCGGGAGCACGCGAGCGAGCGGGTCCAGCGGCGGCCCGCCCCCCGAGCCGGACATGGAACCGGAGGTGGAGACTGCCTCGATCATCGCCGACATGGCGTGGCTCTGGGACGACCCGGAATGCGTGCCGGTGGCCCGACGCCAGCTGGTCCACGTGCGGATCCCGAACAGCGATGCAGGGCTCGCGGAGCGGCTGGAAGCCGTGCTGGCGCGACACCCGGGGACCGACGAGGTGGTGCTGCACGTGGTCGTGGGCAGCCGCGAGGTGATCGTGAATGCCGATCGCTATCATGTGCTCGCCGGTCCGGCGCTCACGGCCGAGATCGATGAGCTGGTAGGCCAGACGGCCACCAGGCTGGAGACAGTGCGACCGAAGGCGCAGACCAACGGCAACGGACGAGGGAGAGAATGGAGCTCGAGGGGAGTGCGACCGGGCGCTACATCGTCGTAAAGGCGCTCGAGGACGGCGTCACGATCATGGGCCTGACCCGAGGCAAGGACACCCGCTCGCACCACTCCGAGCGACTCGACGCCGGCGAGGTGCTGGTGGCGCAGTTCACCGAGTTGACGGCGGCGATCAAGATCCGCGGAAAAGCGGAGATCCTCACCGAAGCGGGTCGGGTGGAGTCTGGAACTTAGCTTTTGGTCGTCGGCAGGCCGGCCGCCCGCCAGGCCTGAAACCCACCGATGACATCCGTAGCATTGACCAGGCCGAGCTCTTGCAGCGTGGCCGCAACGAGGCTCGATGAGTAGCCTTCGTTGCAGATCACGATCACGCGAACGTCGTAACCGGTGGCTCCCTCAACTCGCGATGGCGACGCGGGGTCGAGCCTCCATTCGAGCACGTTGCGGTCGATCACCGTGGCCCCTGGAATCTCGCCGCCCTCGGCACGCTGGTCCGCGGGGCGGGTATCAACCAACAACGCGCCCTCCTCGAGCTCGGCCGCGGCCTGCGCGGCTTCAATCCTCTCGAGCCCTTGCCTTGCTGAGGTGAGAAGTTCGTCGATGGTCGGCGACATCGGGTGGTCAGGAGTCTAGAGGTCTGGGTGCCCCGGCGGGCTGGCAAGAGACCGGCGGCGAGCCGATAGAATCTGGAATCTGCGCCCGCCCACGTAGCTCAGGTGGCAGAGCATTTCCTTGGTAAGGAAAAGGTCCCCGGTTCGAATCCGGGCGTGGGCTCCAACTCTCCAATCTGAACTTACGGACAGCATTTGCTTACAGTCCGCGCGAGATCCGGACGGCGCCCGAATCTCTGTTGGGAAATGCTGCTACTCGTTGAGCGCAGGTTCCAAGTTCGGTGGCACTCCCGGGTAGATAACCTGCTCTTTCCCCGATGAAACGTCGGCTGAGAGGCACATAATCCGGCACCGCGTAAGGCTAGATCCCGACCGATTCACCGCGCCAGCTTTTGCCGCGCGTCATCGCGGAATCGGCCGAACGGGCGGTCTAACGCGCTGCGTCAGATTGATACGGTTCACACCCTGTCATCCGTGTGGGAACCGGCTAGCTGGGCATCGAGGCGGGCTGCGTAACTGGACAGACTATTGCCGCTTTAGGACCGCGATCTGGCCCGAGCCTATCTGATCGGCCCCAGGCCTCGATGGTAGCCGGCGCGCTCGGCCTCTGCCGCGTTGCAGTAGTAGCCGGCGTCAAAGAGGCTGGGTCCGTAGTTGTAGTCGCCGGGCAGGTCGTACCAGTCGCCGGCGGCAAAGTTGCTGGCGATCGCCGGTTGCTGGCCGCAGCGCGCCCAGGCCACCCAGTAGCTCACCTCGGGCACCGCGAAGGCGGCCAGCGGCACGAGCGAGAGGAGGAGCCAGATGGCGCTCAGCACGATCCAGATCCGGCGCCTGGTGCGGATGGCGAGGACGAGCGGACCGCCGCAGATAGCGATGCCCAGGAGCAGGGCCGCAGCTGCGACGACCTCACTCATCAGGCGAACTCTAGCGGGCGAGGATGCCGCCAAAGGTCGGAATCCGAGAGCGCCCATCGGAAGTCTCAGACGGCGGGCCCGCCAGTCATATGTAGGTCACCATCGGCAAGAGCTTCCGAGAGTACTAGTCCCCTGCGCCGAGTAGTCGCATCGAATGAAAGAGTTTTGTAGCCTGCGGGCAGATGGTCTGAGGTAAATGGTCTCGACTGAAATCAATCAGCGGATATAGCATCAGTTCGAATTCGCCAGGGACTGAAGACCACTTGGTAAGGAAAAGGTCCCCGGTTCGAATCCGGGCGTGGGCTCCAAACTCCGGTTCTGAATTCGGTTAGACCGTTTTCTTGCGTCTTCGGCTGCGTCGTGCGACAGACGATCTTGCCGAAAGGAAATGCTCTGCCCGATCGGCGATCCTGAGCGGCTCTTTGCGAGCCGGCCGGCGTGCCTGACTCTGACCCGCTTCTGTTGCGTGGTCCGTTTAGGGCTGGTGCAATGATGGGCGGCGTGCCGCAGGCGATCTCCATTTCTGGTCTTGTAAAGACGTTCGGATCGACGCGCGCTCTCGACGGTCTCGACCTGTCGGTCGAGGCTGGCGAGGTCCACGGATTTCTCGGGCCGAACGGCTCGGGCAAGACGACGACCATCCGTGTGTTGCTCGGGCTGCTCCGCGCGGACGCCGGGGAGGTCGCATTGCTTGGAGGCGACCCGTGGCGCGACGCCGTCGCGCTGCACCGCCGGTTGGCCTACGTGCCCGGGGAGGTCAGTTTGTGGCCGAACCTGACCGGTGGGGAGGTGATCGATCTGTTCGGCCGGTTGCGGGGCGACCTCAATCCGCGGCGGCGCGACGAGCTTCTCGAACGTTTTCAGCTCGACCCGACCAAGAAGACCCGCTCCTATTCGAAAGGGAACCGGCAGAAGGTGGGATTGGTTGCGGCGCTGGCGTCTGATGCCGAACTGCTCCTGCTCGACGAACCCACGTCGGGACTCGACCCGCTCATGGAGGCGGTATTCCAGGACTGCATTCGCGAGGTGAAGACCGAGGGACGAACGGTGTTGCTCTCCAGCCATATCCTGGCCGAGGTCGAAGCGCTGTGCGATCGGCTGAGCATCATCAGGCTCGGGCGGGTGGCGGAGCGAGGCACGCTCGACGAGTTGAGGCATCTTACCCGCACGTCGATCACCGCCGAGACCGAGTTTCCCGCGGAGAGCCTGGCCGACCTTGCCGGCGTTCATGACCTCGAGATCGACGGCAAGCACGTCCGCTTCGAGGTCGACACCGATCACCTCGATGTTGCGGTCCGCCGGCTCGGCGAGCTCGGGGTCCGCAGCCTGGTCAGCCATCCACCCACGCTCGAAGAGCTGTTCTTGCGGCATTACGGCGACGAGCTGGCCAAGGAACCCGAACGCGTCGACGGCAATCGCAACGGGAGACCGTGACCGCAGTGATGACGGCGTTGACTGGAACCGTCGAGCTGACCCGCTTCATCCTGCGGCGCGACCGCATCCGGATCCTGGTCTGGATCGTCGCTATCGTTGCACTGGCGGCGCTCACCGCAACAGGCGTCAAGGGCTTGTTCCCTACCCAGGCTGCCCTAGATCAAACGGCTGCCGCCACCCAACACAACGCCGCAGCCATCGCGTTCAACGGCCCCGCCCAGGGTCTGAACACGGTCGGCGGGCAAGTGGCGTTTCAGTTCGGCGCGGTGGGCATGGTGATGGTGGCCCTCATGAGCCTGTTCATGGTCGGCCGGCTCACCCGGGGCGAGGAGGAAGCCGGCCGCCTCGAACTCGTGCGCTCTTCTCCGGTCGGAAGCCTCGCGCCCACCCTTGCCGCGTCGCTCACGGTGGTCGCGATGAATATTGCAGTTGGCGTGCTCACAACCGTGGCCCTGCTCGCCCAGGGCCTCCCCGCAGCCGGGTCGTTGGTGTTGGGAGCGTCGTTCATCCTGATCGGGCTGGTCTTCGGCGGCGTTGCCCTGGTCGCGGCCCAGGTCACCGAGAACACCCGCGTCGTGTACGGTGCCGCGGGGGCGGTGCTCGGTGCGGCCTTCGTGCTGCGCGCGGTGGGCGACATCGGCGACG
This sequence comes from Candidatus Dormiibacterota bacterium, assembly GCA_036513095.1. Lineage (GTDB taxonomy): Bacteria > Chloroflexota > Dormibacteria > Dormibacterales > Dormibacteraceae > Palsa-870. The sequence goes on from DATBZR010000016.1 coordinate 22,173, forward strand.
GAACCGTCTCGTGGTTCTCTCCGATCGGATGGGCCCAGAAGGCGCGGCCATTCGCAGGTGAGCGATGGTGGCCCTTCCTGCTCTTGCTCACGGCGACCGTAGTTATGGTCGCCGCGGCCGGCGCTCTGGCCGCCCGGCGCGATCTCGGCGCGGGACTCGTGGCCGCCCGGCCAGGAAGGCCCACAGCTTCGCGGAGCCTCGGGCACCCCTTTGGGCTGGCCATCCGCCTGCAGCGGGGCGCCCTGCTCGGGTGGAGTGTCGGCGTCCTGGTCACCGGCATCGCCTATGGCTGGATTGGCCCGACCGTCGACGCATTCATCGGGCAGAACAAGGCGCTTGCGGAAATACTGGCCGGTGCTGGAGGTGCGAACCTCACGGACTCCTACTTCGCCGCCTCATTCCGCCTCATGGCGCTCCTCGCCACTGGTTTCGCCATTCAGTCCGCGCTTCGGTTGCGTAGCGAGGAGACTTCGATGCGGGCGGAGTCGGTGCTGGCGACTCCCGTATCGCGCTGGCGGTGGGGGGCGAGTCACCTTACGGTTGCGTTCGCAGGAAGCGTCATATTGCTCGGCGTCGCCGGCCTGGCCACCGGCCTAACCTATGGCGTCGCGGGCGGCGATCTGAATGGTGCACCTCGCCTGGTCGGCGCCGCCCTCGTCTACGCGCCGCCCATGTGGTTGATGGTCGGACTCACCATCGCACTCGTCGGGCTCGTGCCGCGTTGGGCCGGTGCGTCATGGGCGATCCTCGCGGCATGCGTCGTCGCCGGATTCCTCGGTGCGGTCCTACATCTCCCCAGTTGGCTTCAGAACCTTTCGCCGTTCGAGCGCGTACCCCAGCTGCCCGCTCAGAGCCTGACCCTCTTGCCCCTAGTCGTGATCTCCGCCGTCGCGGCCGGCCTCACCCTGGCCGGCCTGTTCGGACTCCGACGGCGTGATATCGGCCAGATCTGACCAGTCTCACATTCCATCCCGGTCAAGAAGTTGCCTTCGTAGGAAAGAAGCCTAGGGCCCGGTCGGCCTACGGGGTCCGGCGTTTGGTGCCCTTGACTGGTGCTTTTGAGTTCGCTGGCTGCCGCGACCGGGAGGCCGCAGCGACTCGCGTCGACGCCTTCGTGGGCGCTGCCTCGATCACCAGCACGGGGCGCTTGGAATGCAGGACCAGCTGGTGGCTGACGCTCCCGAGTACGAGCTCTGCAACCCCGCCTCTACCTCTTCGACCGACCACGATCAGATCGGCGTTTACCCGATCCGCCACCTGAGTGATCACGCTCGAAGGGTGGCCATCCTCAAAAACCGTCCGGTATTTGACACCGGCCTTGCTTAGGCCCTTGCACCAATCACGCTCGAATTCCTTCTTCATCTCGGCGCGCCATTCCGGGTCGAACTGCGGGGGTGGGACCGAAGCCATGGACCCGACGTCGAAGTAGACCGGCGGGGAGATCGCGAACACAGCGATCACCTCCGAGCCCATGCCCCTTGCCATCCGGGCGGCCCAATCGATGGCCGCCTCTGAATGCTCGGATCCATCGACGCCGACGACTATCTTTTTGATGCCTGAGCGTGGTACTGCCATTCACATCCTCCGGTAGTGGTCTCCGTCGCGTGTCGAGGTGGGTCGGCTGCGTTTGTTAGCTAGGGAGTTTGTCTGCTGAACGTGGCCTCAGGTTACGTCTCTCATCCTTACAACACTTGCTGAAACAGCTGCGATTCCGATAACCCACAGCCCCAAGACGATGACCGCATGCGTCGCGCTGGCCGGCGCACTCCCTGTGACCGTGGCGGTCACCGCAGAATTCAGCTTTCCAAACGAATCCTGAAGGTAGCCGGCGTTCGAGATCGGGAACCACTGCTGAATCTGGTTCCACGGGTCACCGAGATTTGCAAGCAAGCCGAATACCAGGTTCTCGATCACCAACACGTAGGCCAGGCCGAGGCCGATCGCCATCGCAGACTGCTTGAAAAGTGTTGCAAGGCCAAATCCAAGCACCGCCAGTAAATAAAGGATGAGCCAGGCAGCGCCTATCCCTTTGAGGAAATCAAGTGCCGACGGCCAGGTGCTCGACTGCGAATCAAGCGTGCCGATCAAGTAACTCGCGAGCGAGTCGGCGGCGATGAGCGTCAATGCCATTATCAGGCTCAGGACAGCAAGCGAAGTCAGTTGGCCGAGCACGATCGAAATGCGCCCAGGCAGCTGGACCCATGCGGTCTTGACTGTTCCCCACGAGTACTCGCTGCCTTGCGCCAGGACACCGACGATCAGCGCGAAAATGCCGATCAGAGAGCTCACGCTGGCGACCGACTTCTTGATTACCGAAGCCGGATAGAGGGCTGTTCTGGCGGCGGCCAAGGCGGCTCCGGCCCCTGCGGCTCGCGCCGGTGGATGAGCCGCCACCACATAAACCAGCAAGTACTCGATCCCGACCGCTAGGACCAGCATCAAACCGATGGTCACCCATAGCGCCCGCCGGCGCACCAACTTGAACCATTCGGCACGGACGGCTGCGAGGATCAAAGGCCGCCCTCCGTGCCCGTCAACTCCATGAAAACGTCTTCTAGCGAGCGCTCGCCTGGACGGAGCTCAGTCAGATCGACCCCAGCCGCCACGAGACGCTTCGCGATGCTTGCCGTCTGACTCATGTCTACCTTCAGGCCGAAAGTGCCATCGTGCATGGTGACGTTGTCCGCCCCTACGGTCTCTTCGAGGACCCGACGCGCCAGATCGACAGGTTGCGCGCGGATCATCAGCTGTGAGCCTCCGCGAATCTCATCTATGGTGCCCTCAGCTACCAGGGCGCCTCGGCGGATGACCCCCACCCGTGTGCAGATCTGCTCCACTTCGCTTAGCAGGTGGCTCGAGAGGAGCACGGTTCGATCGCCCTGGCCGATGTTCTTGATGAGATCGCGAAATTCGACGATTCCCTGCGGGTCGAGTCCATTGGTGGGTTCGTCCAGGATCAGAAGCGCGGGGTCTTTCAGGAGCGCAGCGCCGACTCCGAGCCTTTGCTTCATCCCGGTCGAGTAGGTGCCAACTGCCCGATCGGCAGGCTCAGTCATCGCCACCTCTTCGAGGACTACGGCGACGCGCCGGTCGGGCAGCCGGCAGTAGCGGGCCAGCAACCGCAGGTTGTCGCGCCCTGACAGGTAGGGCCAGAACGCTGGGGTCTCGATCATTGCGCCGACGTGCGCCAGTGATTGCGCGGAGCCAGGGGTTCCACCTGCGACAGTCGCGCTTCCGGAGCTCGGCTTGATCAGGCCTGTAAGGAGGCGGAGGGTCGTGGTCTTGCCCGCGCCGTTGGGACCAAGCAAGCCATAGACCTCGCCCCTATGGATGGTGAGGTTCAGATCCTGTAGGGCAAGGACTCCGACGCCGTACTTTTTCGTGAGGCCCCGAGTCTCCACGAGGTTCTGGGTCGGTTGGGACCGCGCCACGGTTGGTTGCACAATACTCACGTCGTCGGCGACCGCCGGTTCCAGTAGAAGGCGCCACCGCTGATCAACAGAATCAGGATAAGCGACGCTCGGATCGCCTCGGCTCGGCGTCGTTTAGACCGACACCCCGAAACTTCAGGAAGGAAAGGTCCCCGGTTCGAATCCGGGCGCGGGCTCAAGACCCAGTTCCGAACTCCGATTGGGGCTCGTCCTTATCAGAAGTGGTATGGCCCGAACCGGCCCCAAGCGATCACCGCGGCGAGTAATCCCAGAACGGCGTTGAAGCCGACGTTCGGGTACTCGCGACGCTGGACGTGAAAGATGATCGCGCCGAGCATGAGCACGACGAGCCCCGCCGCTGCCAGCGGCGTCAGCCAGGTCAGGACGTGGAGCAGCGGTGGGATTACCAGCGCCAGGCCCGCAAGTCCCTCCGCGATACCAGCGAACAGCCGCAGGCCGGTGGGCATTTCGACGATGTACTTCATCCCGCCGGGCGACGGTCGGACCATGACGAAGAAGTGGAAAACGAAGAAGAGGCCGAGCAAAACCTGCAGAATCCACAACGCGACGTTCATCTCTTACCTCCCAACCGGCGGAATATTTGCGAGCAGCTCTGCTGAGGTCATGGCCGCCCAGTATAGTGAGTGTCCTCACTATGGGGAACCCCGATATTAGATCCCACGCTCCTCTGACACACGGAGACCTGACGGTCGACGCCTCCGGATACCTCTATGACGCGGCCATGCGACGTGCCGTGGTCGAGATGGGGGGCGAGGGTTCGGTCGAGGCTTTCGAGGCTTTGGGCGCCCTGCGGCTGGCTGCGAAGCGGATTCACGATGCCATGGAGCGCTTCGCCGAAGGCTATGGTCTCTCGGAGAGCCGCCTTCGCGTCCTCACACGCCTGTGCCACCGCCCGAGCCGCCAGCTGCCGCTGGGGGCGCTGGCCGAGGGCGCGGACGTGACGCCGAGAACGATGACCGACATCATCGACGTCCTGGAACGCGACGGCTTGGTGAAGCGTGTTCCTGACCCCACGGACCGCCGCTCTGTTCAAGCCGTCATCACGGAGGCGGGCCTCGAGCGAATCAATGCGATGCGCAGGGACGCCACGAAGAAGCAGGCCGCCGTTGCACAGGGCTTCACCGCCGACCAGCTGGTCCAACTGCGCCACCTTTGCCTGCTGCTGGTCCGAAACCTCAGCGGCGACGCTGAAGGGAGCTGAACCAGAGTGCACTTCGTGACCCGACTGTCTCTTCGTCTTGGCGCCGTCGTGTTCCTCGCCGTTGTTTTGCTCTTCGGAGTCGGCATCTTCGCAGCGACACAGGTTCAGCAGGACCTCCTGCCAAACATCTCGGTGCCCGCACTCCTCGTCATCACGCCCGACCCGGGTGCCTCGCCCCAAATCGTCGACGTTCAGGTCACCGTCCCGGTGGTCAATGCGATGGAGGGCGTCGCCGGAACGGACACTGTGCAGTCCACCTCGAGTCAGGGCGCTTCGCTCGTGATCGTCCTGTTCAGGGACGGCACCGACTTGAAGTCGGCTCAGCAGGACGCCAGCAGCGCCCTCGCGGGGATCCGATCTCTACTACCTCCGCAGGCCTCCTCGTCGAGTGTTCAGACCTTCTCCACGAATAGCCTGCCGATCCTCGAGTACGCGATCTCCGCTGACGAGCCACTCAGTGATCTCGCCGGTCAGCTTCAGTCCCTGGCCGTGCCGAAGCTAAGGGGTCTGGCGGGTATCTCATCGGTCGTCTTGAGCGGAGCCCCGACCAACGAGGTGGACGTCACTCTTGATCCCACCAAGCTGGCGGCCCATGGCGTGAGCGTCACCCAGGTCGCCTCAGCGCTGCAGCAGGCCAGCGTCGTGGAGTCGGTCGGCTCCCTTAAGCAGGGTTCGGCAACGATTCCGCTCCAGATCTCGGGATCGCTGACCAGCCTCGACCAGATCGGCAAGGTCACCGTGACCCCGCCTTCCAACCCAGCGGCGGGCGGCCGGCCGCCGGCGCCGGTGGCGATCGACCAGCTGGGCACGGTGCAGGTCGTCTCCATGCCGGCCGACACGATCACGCGAACCAACGGCAAACCCAGCATCGGCCTCCAGATCATCGATGGCCCGAACACCAACACGGTGACTGTCGCCAATGAGGTCTGGAATGCGCTTCCGGGGATCGAGTCGTCAGTCGGCCACGGCGTCCATTTCGAATCGATCCAGGATCAAGCGACGCCGATTACCCAGGCCATCGGCAACATCCTTCGTGAGGGACTGCTGGGGGCGGTCTTCGCGGTACTGGTCATATTCGTATTCCTTCGCAGTGGGCGCGCGACTCTTGTGGCCGCGATCTCGATCCCACTATCCCTGCTGGTGGCCCTGATCGTGTTGTGGTGGCAGGGGATCACCCTCAATATCCTCACCCTGGGCGGGATGATGGTCGCCATCGGGCGCGTGGTGGACGACTCCATCGTGGTGCTCGAGAACATCAGCCGCCATGTCAGCGAAGGCGAGCGCCCGATTGTCGCGGCCTACACAGGCGCACGCGAGATCACCACCGCCGTCTTCGCGTCCACCCTCACCACGGTGGCGGTATTCCTGCCGATCATCTTCCTGACCGGCATCGCCGGCAGCTTCTTCCGGCCCTTCGCCCTGACTGTGGTCGTGGCGCTGCTCGCCTCGCTGGTTGTGGCGGTGACGGTCGTACCGCTGCTGGCTTCAAGGCTGCTCCCGGCGGTTCGCGCCGAGGGAGTCGAGCGCCGCCTGCGTTGGAACTGGACGCAGCGTGTCTACGTGCCGGTGATCCAGTGGGCGACGAGCCATCGTTTGGTGACGCTCGGCGCGGCGGTGGCGTTCTTCATCGCGTCGATGGCACTCATCCCCCTCCTGCGCGTGAATCTGCTCGACCAATCCTCCAGCCCCACCTTCCCGGTCTCGATCTCGATGCCGGTGAACTCCACGCTCTCCGAGACAGACTCCGAGACGCAGAAGATCGAGGCTCTCATTGCGGGCGTTCCCGGCATCACCGCATATCAGGCAACAGTTGGCGGCCAGGGAGGCCCCTTTGCGGGCGCGGCGCCGGCAGATCCGAGCCAGGGATCGGTTTTGGTGCTGGTCCAGAACGGGCAGTACGACAACGCGGTGGCGGGGGTAAACCGTGCTCTGCGCGCCTATCAGGGTCCAGCCAAACTGCTCGTAGGGCAGGCGCAAAACTCGGCCAACGCCAGCAGCAACCAGATGCAGGTTGACGTTCGGGCGGGTGACACCGCCACCCTGCAGGTGGCCAGTGATCAGGTGCTCGCCGCCCTCTCGAACGTGAAAGGTTTGGCGCAACTCAAGTCGAACCTGGTGGTTTCCAAGCCGCAGTACCAGCTCGTCCCTACCGACAAGTTGGCCGCCTCGGGCCTGAACATTCAAACACTGGCGGCCATCGTCGCCCAGTCGGTCAACGGGCAGGTGGCGACTCAGGCCAATCTGGCCCAGGGAACGATGATCGTCCGCGTCAAGCTGCCGCCCGGAACCGCCGACACCGCAGCTTCTCTAGCTTTGCTGCCGATCCCGACCGCCCTCGGGATCGTGCCGTTGTCCACGATCGCGACCATCCAGGAGGTCACTGGCCCGCAGACCGTGAATCGGGTCAACGGCGCCCTGGACGCGACCATCACCGGCACCATCACCGCCAACGACACGCGTGCGGTTCAGACCAGCGTCACCAACGCCCTCAACGGCGTACCACTGCCGGCGGGCACATCGCTCTCGACAGGCGGCGTCTTCGCCCAACTCTCGACCGTGCTGACGCAATTTGCACTGGCCCTGCTCGCGGCGATCGGGCTCGTCTACCTGATCATGGTTGCGACCTTCCGCTCCCTGCTGAAGCCGTTGGTGCTGCTGGTTGCAATTCCCTTTGCGGCGACTGGGGCGATCATCGCGCTCGTGGTCACCGACACCTCTCTATCGCTGCCTGGCCTGATCGGCATCCTGATGCTGACCGGCATCGTGGTGACCAACGCCATCGTCCTCCTCGACCTCATAGAGCAGTACCGCGACCGCGGCTTGAGCCTGCACGACGCCATCATCGAGGGCGGCCGGCACCGTCTGCGCCCGATCCTGATGACCGCCTTCGCCACCATGCTGGCGTTGGTCCCGCTCGCTGTGATCGGCGGTGGTGGCGGCATTGGCGGCGCTTTCATAAGCCGCCCGCTGGCGATCGTCGTCATCGGCGGCCTGTTCACCAGCACGGTGCTGACCCTGGTTCTGGTCCCAGTCCTCTACTCGCTGGTCTCGCGCTTCGCCAGTCGTCGCTCCACCAGAGACCTGGATGAGCTGCTGGACGCCGCCCAGGAGCGCAGGTTCAAACCCATTGGTAGTCGTGGATCGCTACTTGCGGCCGCCGCCACGGCCGGCGCTGAGCTCAGCAGAACATTCTCGGTCAGCGTCCTCCTGGAGCCAGAGCCTGGCCGGCCAGGAGATCCGGCAGTGCTTCAAAAACTTGCCAGCAGCGGCCTTTCGATCGCTCCTGTCGCAGGTTCGGCCCAAGTCGCCGTCACGATGGCAAATGTTGCGGCGGACTCCGAGGCCGCCGCCAAACACGTCGCTGTTTCCACAGTAAAGGGGATGATTCCGCGAGAGGGCTATGTCATCTCGAATCCCGAAGTCCACATTGCGGAAGGGCCGGTGGCGGCCGCCACGGCGCAAGTTTTGGCATGAGCCGAGGATCTCGCTAGAAGGCTAGGAAAGGACTAAGTAGATGGCAGCAGTCGAAGAACGTCGTCCGGCGGACGCACAGCAGGTCGTCACCGAGCCGGGCGCGGCGCCACCGTCGCTGATGTCGTTGGCGCCACGCGCGAAATTGACGATCCTTGGGGCAATCTTGCTGACCATGTTCCTGGCCTCTTTGGACCAGACCGTGGTTGGCACCGCCCTTCCGCGCATCGTCACCGATCTCAACGGGGCCAGCCTCTATGCGTGGGTGGTGAGCGCCTACCTGCTGTCGTCGACGGTGACCGTTCCGATCTACGGGAAATTCTCCGACGTCTTCGGTCGCAAGTTGATGCTGATGATCGGGGTTTGCCTCTTCCTGGCCGGTTCGTGGCTCTCCGGTGCGTCCCAGAACATGAACGAGCTGGTGGCGTTCCGGGCCGTGCAAGGCCTCGGGGCCGGTGCTCTGTTCCCGATCGTGATGGCGATCATCGGCGACCTTTACAGTCCTCGTGAGCGGGGCCGGTTCCAGGGCTTGTTCGGCGGCGTCTTCGCCCTCAGCTTCATCGTCGGGCCGTTCATCGGTGGCTGGATTACCGACCACATCAGCTGGCACTGGGTCTTCTACGTCAACGTGCCGTTTGGAATCGCCTCGCTGGTGGTTCTTGCGACAGTGCTTCCTGGCGCTGGGCGCCGGAAGGCATCGCTGCGCGATCTCGACTACCTCGGGATCGTTTTCTTCACGGCCGGGGTGGTGCCGTTCATGCTCGGGCTGACCAACAAGGGGAACGTGACCAGCTCAGGTCAGCTCGCCAGCTGGACCGACCTCAACGTCGGGGGGCTGATTGCGCTCGGCCTGGTGATTCTGATGGTCTTCTTGTTCGTCGAATCAAGGGCGAAAGAACCCATCCTCCCGCTGGACTTGTTCAGGCGCCGCGACTACTCGGTGAGCATGGCGGCGGTATTCGTGTTCGGCGTCGCGATGTTTGCCGCCGTGATCTTCCTGCCGCGCTTCTACCAGACCGTTCGTGGCATCAGCGCCACCGCTTCCGGTTATTACATCTGGCCCCTGCTGGTCGGCCTGATGGGAGGGAGCATCGGCACCGGCTTGTTGATCAGCCGGCTCGGACGGTACAAGTGGCTGATGACCGCCGGCGCGGTGGTGATGCTGGTCGGCGGCTTCTTGATGACGCACCTGACGGCCGGCGTTTCCGACTGGGTGCTCTGGTCGTGGATGCTCGTGCTCGGCCTCGGCATCGGACCGGCGATGGCGGGCTACACGGTTGTGGTTCAGAACTCGGTTCCCATGGATCGCCTCGGTGTGGCCACCAGCACGCTGACCTTCTTACGTCAGATCGGAGCCTCGATTGGACTGGCCGCTGCCGGCACCATCTTCTCCTCATCCTTCGCCAACAGGTTGCCGACGAACCTTGCCGAGGAGGGTGTTCCGCAGTCCCTGATTGCTCAGCTGGTCAAGCTGTCGGGTGCCCTTCAGAACGTTGGCAACGGGCGCGCATTGCTCGAGCAGGCGCTGCCTGGGCCGCTGCAGGCACTGATTCCCAAGGTGATCGCCGGCGCCGACAATGCCCTGGCGCTGTCGATTGGTGATCTTTTCTGGATCACGCTCGTGGCCGGGGCTTTAGGCCTGGTATGCACCCTGATCCTTCGTGACCTACCGCTACGCACCGCCGCCGAGCTGCGGTCTGGTGCTGCGAGCCCAGGAGGCGACGGTCGGGGGGCTGTCATCGGTGCTGGCGTTCCCGAGTCTGCGTCCTAGCGATCAGGGAGGCGCTGGGCGGAACGCGTCCAACTGCACCCTGATTCTCATACCGATCTCTGCGCCGCCGCGACCTCCCAGAAGAGCCCGGGCGCGTCGATCGCCTTGTGCAGGCCGTGGCGTTCGGCTTCGGCGAGGATCTTCGCCGGCGAGTGGATGAAGACCTGGAACTGGCGCCGCGTAACTCGCAGCGCCAGGTTGCCGAACGCCAACATCGCTCGCGTCCACCACGTTCGCTTCGGAAAGCTCATCACCAGCACCTCGCCCGTGTGGTCTGCGGCGGCCCCGGCCAGCACCGGCATGTCGGGATAGCAGCAGATGACGCGGTTCATGATCACGATGTCGGCGACGGCGAACTCGCTCGCGGACTGCGCGAAATCCGTCACCTTGCGCTCGACCCTGTCTTCGAACCCCGCCTCACGAAGCAGCTCGAGCGCCACCTGTTCATAGGTGGGCGTCAGCTCGACGCTGATCGCCCTGGTCACCCCGGCCTTCAAGAGCTCGATCTGGATCGCCCCGACGCCGCCGCCAACCTCGAGCAACGTCCGGCCTTCCACGCCTCTCTGCTTCAAGTAGTCGACGATTCGCCGAGAGGTTGAATCGAGGCCTTTGCGCCGGTAGCTCTGCGCGTCCGCGCGCGCGTTCTTCTCGCTGAAGATCCACCGGTAGCCCTTCGGCGAGCAGCAGTCGCTCACCCTGAGATCATCCTGGCCGGCGAGCAGTGCTGAGGATCGCCCTAGCGATCAATTGAATACCGACCCACCGTCGATCGGCAGCACCTGTCCATTGATGCTGTCGGTTCGGCTGAAGGTCACCACCTGCTCGGCGATGTCGTCGACTGTGGCCGCCCTGTGAAGGACTGCCCTTTGAAGCCCGCCTTCCCGAACGGCATCCGGCAGCCGGGCGGCCATTCGCGTGCCCTCGATCAAGCCGGGAGCGACGCAATTGACGAGCACGCTCGGAGCCAGCGCCACCGCGAGGCAGCGGGTGAGGTGGATCAAGCCTGCTTTGGTGGACGAGTAGGCGATGCTGCTGCTGGCAGGGTAAAGGCCGCCGATCGATGCGACATTCACGATGCGCCCCTCGCCCTGCTCCTTCATGGGGCGGGCCGCGGCTCGCGCCAGCAAATAAGGGCCACGCAAGTTGGTGGCATACATGCGGTCGAAAATCTCGGGGGTCAGGGCGTCGAGGTCGGCGAACGGGATGCCGATGTTCCACGCTGCATTGTTGACGAGTACGTCGAGCCGCCCGAAATGCTCAACGGTCGACGCCACGACCTCGTCAGGCTCAGTGACGTTCGACTGATCCAGGCGGACCGCCCATGCGCGGCCTCCGGCCTCCTCGACCTCCGCCACGACCCGCTCCGCTCTCTGTTTCTCGCCGATGAAGGTGACCGCGACGTTCATCTTGCTGCGAGCCAGCGCACGGCAGATGGATGACCCGAGGTCACCCGATCCTCCCGTGACCAGCGCGACTCTTCCAGCCAGCTCCATTCCACGCCCTCCTGCGTCGCAGCGCCGCCTTACAGATTGCTTGCCGGGATCCATCCTATTCAGGCAGAGCAGATGCGGTGGCCTCGCAGCCGGCCTCAGATGGGGTGTTTTTGACGTTTCGATCTCCGCTCGCGGGTGGATACTGAGTTCGCATGAGCAAGGGCTTCGGGGAATCCGACTTCGCGCAGGTTCAAACCGAGCGGGCCAACACCCAGACCATCCGGCAGGTCCTCGAGCAGGATCGCGAGCAGGCCGAGCGCGCCCGTGATCGCAAAGCTCACGGTTCCTACGGCACCTGTGAGGACTGCGGTCGCGAGATCGGAGACGAGCGCCTCGCCGCGTTGCCCGACTCGACCCGCTGCGTGGCATGCCAGTCCACCTGGGAGCAGGGGAACCGCTAGGAGAGCTGGTTCCCAGCAAACCTTAAGGAACCGTCCAACCACCTCCAAGGTTGCGGCGGCATCGTTACGGACACAAACAAGACTCTCAGACGAACGGAGGTAGACCCCGATGTCGGAAATTCAGAGCCAACCAAGCGAGCACCCGGCCGGGCCGCAGCCTGACCAGTCGCTTCTTCCGCCCGCGAGCCTACAGCCGGGCGGTGGACCGATTCCCGCGTGGGCGCCGCCCCCGCCGCCGGCTCCACCCGCCCCCAACTCGATCTGGCACCAGATCGCCGCGTTCGTCGTCATCGCCGCGGTCGTAGCCGCGGCCGCCGGCGCAGGCATCGGCTGGAGCCTGGCGCGGACGATCGGCTCGCACACCCCAACGGCGCAGGTCATCCAACCGACCACGCAAGAACCCGCCCAGCCAGGTTCGCCCATTCGGCCCGCGCCGAGCGCCGGCGGGGCCCTTGACACCAACGCCATCGCGGCCAAGGTCGATCCTGCGATCGTCGACATCAACACCGTTGTCGGCTCGGGCCAGGCCGCCGGCACCGGCGAGATCATCACCTCGACCGGCGAGATCCTGACCAACAACCACGTCGTCGACCGCTCCACCAGCATCCAGGTCACGATCGCGGGCCGCGCTCAGACCTACACCGCCCACGTGATCGGGGTCGACCCGAGCGCGGACATCGCCCTCATCCAGGTCGACGGCGGCGTTTCGGGACTGCCCACGGTCAGCTTCGCGAGCTCATCCTCCGTCCAGGTCGGCGACCCGATCGTTGCGATCGGCAACGCGCTTGGCCAGGGCGGGACACCTGACGTTTCACAGGGCAGCATCACCGCCCTCGACCAGACCATCACCGCGAGCGAAGGCGGAAGCAAGTCGGAGCAGCTCACCGGCATGCTCCAGAGCGACGCCACCATCTATCCCGGCGATTCCGGCGGCCCGATCGTCAACTCTGCCGGGCAGGTCGTCGGCATGATCACGGCGGGTGACGTGCAAGGATTCCGCTCGTCGGCCTCCACCGTCAACTATGCGATTCCCTCGGACACCATCCTCAGCGTGGTCAACCAGATCCGAGCCGGCCAGGCCAGCTCGAAGATCATCTACGGCCAGACCGGCTACATCGGAGTCTCCGTGCAGAACTTCGACGCGACCGCCGCCGCGCAGCTGAACCTCAGCGTGTCCTCCGGTGCGCTGGTGGCTGGAGTTCAGTCCCCCTCACCGGCCGCAAGCGCGGGGATCACCCGTTACTCGGTGATCACCTCTGTCGGCGGCAACCAGATCAGCAACATCGATGACCTGGGCAACGCTCTGCTGGCTCACAAGCCGGGCGAGCGCGTCTCTATCACCTGGGTGAACCAGAGCGGCACGCACACCGCGACGGTGACCCTCGATGGTGTGAATCCGTAGAGCTGTCATAAGACCCGCCGCCGCGGTGCTCAACTAGGAGTGGCCAGCACCGCGGCGGCGATCCGCACCATCGCTCTCTCCAAGTCGTATGGCTCGCGGCTCGCGGTCGACCGTCTCGATCTGCGGGTCGAGCGGGCCGAGCTCTTCGGCTTTCTCGGACCGAACGGGGCCGGCAAGACGACCACGATCCGGATGGCTCTCGGCCTGATCGCCCCGACCGGCGGCTCGGTCGAGATCCTCGGTCAGGAGGTTCGCTCGCACCGCTCCCAGGTCCTGCCTCGGGTCGGGGCCCTGGTCGAATCGCCGGCTCTTTACGGCTATCTCTCCGGCCGCGACAACCTTCGCGCCGTCGGCGACCTGCTTGGTGGCGCCGCAGAGAAGCGCATCGATGAGGTGCTCGAGATCGTGTCCCTGAAGGGTCGCGATCGGGACAAGGTCAAGACGTACTCCCTGGGCATGAAGCAGCGTCTCGGCCTGGCCATGGCATTGCTCAACGATCCGGACGTCCTGATCCTGGATGAGCCCGCAAACGGTCTCGACCCTGCCGGCATCGTGGAGATGCGCGATCTTTTGAGGGAGCTCGCGGCGGGAGGGAAGACCGTGTTCATATCGAGTCACGTGCTGAGCGAGGTCCAGCAGATCTGCACCCGGGTTGCCATCATCAACCACGGGAAGCTCGTCCGCCTGGCGCCGGTCCACGAACTTCTCCAGTCATCGGGAGACTACGAGGTCAAGGTGGACGCGCCGGCAGAGCTGGTTGCGCTGCTGCGGCGCCAGCCGTGGGCTCAGCAGGCGCGCGTCGAGGATGGCCTCGTGGTAACGCCCGCGCCCGAGGGACGCGGGCGCAACCTGATCAAATTCCTACTCGAAAACGGCCAGGCGCCCGATGCGGTGAGCGAGCGGCAAAAAGACCTCGAGGACATCTTCCTGAGCCTGACCGGAGGTGACTCATGAGCCTGGCGCTGCGGCCAAGCTTCTACGGGACGATCAGAGGCGAAGTTCTGAAAGTTTCGCGGCAGCTCAGCTTCTGGCTCATGTTGGGCGGCGCCTTCGTGCTGCTGGCGATCATCACGCTCGCGATCTCCAGCGCTTCGAACCTCCAGGACCAGCTCAAGACCGATCCGACCGGGTTCGCCTACGGCGCCAGGGACGTCTTCGGCACGATCTTTCAGATCGGCTCTGGGATCTTTCTCCTGATCGTCGGTTCGCGCCTATTTGCCATGGAGTACTCGTCAGGGACCATTCGCATCATTTACGCGCGCGGAACCGGGCGGTTGCGTCTGCTCCTCGCCAAGATGCTGACCCTGGCCTTCATCGGGATCGTCCTCCTGGCCGGATATGTCGTCGTCGCGGGAGTCATCCTCGCCCTGCTCGCGAACGCCTGGACCGGCAGCATCTCGCCTCTGCAGCACCTCCCGACCCAGTTCTGGCAGGACCTCGAGATGTGGGGGGTGGTCCAGGGCATGAGCATGGGAATCGCCATCCTGATGGCTGCTGCGGCTGCAGGGATCGGGCGCTCGCTGGCGTTCGCCATGGCCGCGTCCCTCGCCTTCTTTCCGGTCGACAACTTCTCCGTCATCCTGGAGGCGCTCGGTTCGCGAATCACGAAACAGGACCATCCGTGGCTGACCATCAGCCAGTACCAGCTCGGCCCCAATCTCAACATCGTCCTCAACCTGATCGAACCAGGCCATCACGCTCGGGCGGCCCTCGCCGCGCCGCTGACGCCGATCGACGGGACTCACGCCCTGGTCGTGATCGGTGCCTTTGCGCTCGCCTTCGCCGTGATCGCGGTCGGGAGAGCCGTCCGCCCCGACGTCCTCGAGTAGGAAGGGTCGCGGGCCCACGACCCCCTTAACAGAACAGCGTCCTCGTGCAACCGGTATCCTTTCCGGGTTGTGCGCATAGTCGTCAAGGATCCCGAGGAGTTCGAGCAGGCGCTTCGGGAGTTCCGCCGCAAGGTGCAGGAGCAGGGGCTCGTGCGCGAGATGCGACGCCGCGCGCACTACGTTCCGCCGGCGGAAGCTCGCAAGATCAAGAGCCTCCGCGCCCGGCGCCGCCGAACTCGCTAAACTAAGAAAGTTCGGTGACCATGGCGGAGGGGAAACACCCGTTCCCATTCCGAACACGGTAGTTAAGCCCTCCAGCGCCGATGGTACTGTCGGGGTAACCCGATGGGAGAGTAGGTCGTTGCCGAGCGTTTTTTTAAGTCCCGCGGCCCGCAAGGGCTCGGGACTTAGTTTTTTCTAGCCCTGGGCGGCGGGCAGTCCACGCTCCGCGAGGCTCTCGGCGTGCAGGGCCGGCAGCAGGACATAGCATCGGACGGTCAGCAGCACGAGCAGGCCGACGAGCGCCACCAGCACGTCGAGCACGACCTGTCCCACCCGCGCATGGAACAAAAAGATGAGCCCGCCCTCCGCCACCACCGCGAGGGCGAGGATCGGCACAAAGACCCGGTCGTGGACCGCCATGAAGAACTGCACCAGCAGGTTGTCGAGCGCAAGCGCCAGCCCGATGACGCCAACCAGGAAGACGTAGGGGGTTGCGTCGCTGAACTTGGGGCCGAACAGGATCGCGACGATCAGCCCCGGCACGGCTGCGAACACGATCAGGGCGCACGCTCCGAGCGCCGAAAGGATCCCGGCGGAGTAGAGCAGGATGCGGCCCGGGTGCTCATCTTTCGCCACCGCCTCGACGACGCGAGGAAAGAGGACCTGGCTCACGCTAAGGGTCAGGAAAAAGAGGATCGTGCCGATCTTGTTCAGCCCGCCGTAGATGCCTCCGTCATGACTGTTGAGGTAGTGCTCGGCGAGGATGACGTCCTGGTTGTAGAGGACCTGGATGCCGATGATCCCGGCGGCGGCGGTCAGCGAGAACCCGGCCATGACCCGAAGCTGAACTCGCGCCCCGACCCGTTTGAAGTGGTCGCGCAGGGTGTAGAGGCCGAGCACGAAGCAGGCGGCAAGCCCGAGGAACACAGCCAGCATCGCACCCGACACCGCGTAGCCGGCTTTCAACAGAAGGAAGACGGCGACCGTGCGCACGACCAGCTCGAGCGAGAGGTTCAGGGATAGCGCGGGGAATCTCTGCAGGCCCTGCAGGATCCCGCGTGGGATCGCGACCTGCCAGATCAGAGCGATGGAGAATCCAAGGATCAGGATCGGGATCGTCGAGCCCAGGTGCTCAAACGCGGCCACCGGACGCGCGAAAAGCGCCGTCAGGAGCACGGCCACCAGGCACGGGATGGCGATCAGGCGCGCGGTGCGACCGAGCAGCGAACGCAGGCCGGGGTCTCCCCGAGCCGCCAGCGTGGCGGTGTAGCGAGCCAGCACGACGATCAGGATCAGCGCCGGTGCGGTGCCCACAGCGTAGACCGCGATCAGGAACGCGACCTGGCCGTAGACGGCAGGTCCGAGGACCCGCCCCGCGATGGCGTGGAAGACGAAACCGCCGATGCCGGCGACCAATCCACCCGCGAAGAGGACCAGGTTTTGCTGGACCAACCGGTTCCCCCGGACCTGGGCCAGGCGCTGGCCGAGACCCAATCGAGCGCCGGTTTGCACAGTCCTCGGTAGTCTAGCCGACGACTCCGGCATGTCCTGGGCGGGATAATGCCTTCCCGATGCCCGATCAAGCGAAACCCCTGGTTTCAGCACTGGTAGTCAGCTACAACGCCAAGGACCTGCTTCTCCAGTGTCTACAGACGTTCTTCGCGAGCGCGGACGTTCCGGTTGAGGCCGTGGTCGTCGACAACGACTCCTCTGACGGTTCAGGGGCGGCGGTGACGGATGAGTTCCCGCAGGTGACCGTGTTGGCGCAAGCGAAGAACCTGGGCTACGGCCGTGCCGCCAACCTAGGGCTCGAGCGCTGCCAGGGCCGCTTCGTCCTCCTACTGGGCTCCGACGTGACCGTGGATGCGGGGTCTGTCGGCAGGATGGCCGACTTCCTGCTGACGCGCCCGGATGCCGGCGCGGTCGGTCCGAGGCTGGTGCTGCCAGACGGCCGCCTGGACCCGGACGCTCGCCGCGCGTTCCCGATGCCGCGAACGATGTTCTATCGCACGGTCGGCCTCAGCAAGCTTTTTCCCAAGAGCCCGCGCTTCGGCCGCCACAACATGGGTCACCTGCCCGAGACGGACGTACACGAGATGGACGCGGGGTCGGGTGCGTGCCTGATGGTGCGCATGGCCGCTCTGGAGCGAGTCGGCTTCTTCGATCCGCGCTACTTCATGTTCGGCGAGGACGTCGACCTTTGCTACCGGCTCAAGCTCGGAGGATGGAAGGTCTTCTACCAGCCCGCCGCAGGCGCCACCCACCACGTCATACCGGCCACGGCCGCAGCGCAGCGGAAGATGTCGTACGAGCGCTACCGGTCGATGTGGGCCTACCACTTCAAGCACCACGCCGAAGGCGAGTCGGCTTTCGGCAACGGCCTGGTGTGGGCTCAGATCTGGGGCCGCTGGGCCGCCGAGCGTGTGAGGGACACCGTCAAGAGGCCAAAGCGCCAGTCTGGTTAAGTAGGGGCACTAGATGTATCACCAGATCGCGCACAACAAGCGGAACAGCATCATCCTGATCGCCCTGTTCCTGGCCGTGTGGCTGCTGGCGGGATTCGTCATCGGCGAGTTCGGCGGTGGCACGAGCACGGCGATTTTCGGAGCGATCGTGCTCGGGTTGCTAGGGATCGGCGCGGCTGCCTACTCCTACTACTTCGGAGCCGCTACGGTGCTGGCGGCGGTCGGCGCGCACGAGGCGGACCCGCAGCAGTACCAGCAGCTCTACAACATCGTTCAGACGCTGGCCATCGGAGACGGTGTGCCGGTGCCGAAGGTCTACATCGTCGACGACCCGAGCCCGAATGCCTTCGCAACGGGACGTGATCCCAAGCACGCATCGGTGACGGCGACGACCGGCCTGCTGCAGATGATGAACCGGGAGGAGCTGGAGGGCGTCCTGGCCCACGAGATGAGCCACGTGAAGAACTACGACGTGCGCCTGCTGCTGATCGTCACCACGATGATCGGGATGGCGGCGCTCATCGCCAGCTTCGTATGGCAGGGCGCCTTCAGGATCCGGACGCGGGACTCCCGCGCGATGCTTGTGATTCTCGCCATCGGGCTCATCTTCGGCCTCATCGCGGCGATCGTCGGGCCGATCATGCAGATGGCGCTGTCGCGGCAGCGCGAGTCGCTAGCGGACGCCAGCGGTGTCGAGCTCACCCGCAACCCGCAGGGTTTGCTGAGCGCGCTGAAAAAGATCGCGGCCAACGACAAGCCGATGGAGAAGTTCAACCACGCGGTGGCCGCGATGTGCATCGACAACCCGAAAGAGCACCACGGAAGCTTCTTCAACCACCTCTTCGACAGCCACCCGCCGATCGAAGAGCGAATCGCCGCGCTGGAAAGGATCGCAGCCGTACAGCAAACCTGATGCAGGTCCGGGCCTTCGTGCAACCTGCTTCGATGTCGCCGCTGCTGGCGAAGTTCCTGCACGTGCGGCGCACCGAGCTCAACCGAACTCTTCAGGTCGCGGGTTTCGCCATCGTCATCGGCTGGGCGATGTACACCGCGTTCAGCGCGTCACAGTCCATCTTCCTCAACAAGGCGGGACCTCAGGCGTACCCGCTGTTCTTCATCGTCCTGGCGCTTGCCGTCTGGCCCATGGTTGCCCTGCAGGGCGTGGTGACGCGGCGGTTCGGCGTTGGGCGCGCGTTCCGGATCACCCTGGGGGCCAACGCCGCCGCGGCGCTCATCGTCTACGCCGCCTACGTCATCCGTGAGGACTCGACAGTCGCTTTCGCGGCTTACGTCGTCTATTCGGTGGCGTTCGAGCTTGTCATGCTCACGTTCTGGAGCTTCGTCAGCCAGCACTTCAACGTGCTCGAGGGCAAGCGGATCTTCCCTGTCATCGCAGCCGGATCGAGCATCGGCTACATCCTGGCCGGCGTGACCACGACGGTCGTGGCGGTGTACGCGACCGAACCGCTCATCTTCGTTTGGGCGTTTGGCTCGATCGCCGCGGCGATCATGTCCCGCAGCCTCGAGCGCACGCTCTTCCGCCCGGCCTTCATCGACGATGCGGACGAGTTCGTCGCCGACCAGGAGGCGGCTCTCAAGAAACACGGCGTGGTGGCCGTGCTCAAGGGTGCATTTCGCTACGTGACCGGCAGCCGCCTGGTGCTCGCGTTGATCCTGCTCGCCCTCACGCTTCAGGTGGCGAGCCGGATCGGCGACTACCTGGTTGCCGTCCTTTTCGTGCAGGCGACGCACAACAACCTTCAGTCATTGACCATCTTGATCGGCAACGCGTGGCTCGCGAGCTACGTCGTGCAGCTGGTCGTCAGCCTGTTCGTGACGCCCTGGGTCCTGAACAAGCTGGGCATCAAGAACGCGCTGATGGCCTTGCCGATGTTCACGCTGATCGGCTTCACGGCCGTCGCGGTGGCTCCCGTCCTGTCGACCGCGCTCTTCCTTTTCATCGTGCGGAACGGGCTTCAGACCGGTCTTGACGACCCGGTCGAGAACGTGCTGGGCAGCGCGCTGCCGGCACAGGTCGGCCCCAAGCTGAAGCTGCTGCTCGACAACGGCGTCCTGCCCGGCGCGGCGGTCGTGACCGGCCTGGGCTTGCTGGTGGTGCAGAGGACGATCGCGGCCAGCGTCGAGGCGGTGGCCGTGCTCGGGGTCGTCGTCGGGATCCTCTTCATCCTCGCGGCGCTCTGGGTGCGCAGCCTCTACGTGACCGCCATCTACGACCGATTGCGCACGCACACCCTCAGCCTGGCGGACTTCCAGCAAGCCCTCGGGCGACCCAACCCAGACCAGGTGGCCGAGCTCCAGGGCTACATACGCTCGGGCGAGGACAAGGTCCGCCAGTTCGCGACCGCCGCTCTCGGAAAGGCGTCGCCGGAAGCGTTCGCCGCCATGATCCCCGAGCTCCTGGCAGCGGACGATCGTGTCGTGCGCAGGCTGGCCCTCCAGATGGCGGGGCCGGGCACGGTGACGGTCGAGCAGTTGAAGGTGGCGGCAGATGACCCTGACGGCTGGGTCCGCGCCGCGGCCGCCGTGGCCGGCGCGAACCTCAAGTGGGCGACCGCGGAAGAGCTTCTGCGGGCTCTATGGGAATCGAACGTGCCGGAAGATCGAGCCGCGGCCGTCTGGGCGGCGGCCTTTGTCGGGGGCAGTGAGCGGGTCGTTGCGGCGATGCGCGATAGCGAGTCTCGCGTGCGGCTCGAAGGGATTCGCAGCTTCGCCAAGATGAAAGGCGACGTCGTCGGAGTATCCGACCCGCTGATCGCGTGCTTGCGCGACGACGACATCGAGGTGCGCCGCGAGGCGTTGCGCCAGGCGATCCGGTGGACTCCGCCGGTAGACCAGCACCAGGCCTTCGCGGAAGCGCTGGCGGACGGGCTCGCGAGCGGGGACCGCGACGTCCGGCGCCTCGCCGCGGAAGCGATGGCTGCCCAATCCCCCGACGCTCTCGTGCTCGCGCTGCCGCTGCTCGTGGCGCAAGACCAGGCCGCGGCCGCGATCATCGAGGCGCTGATCCGCAGCGGCCGGCCAGAGCTCTTCCAGCGAGCGCGGGGCCACCTCGAGGCACATCTGGCAGACGCGCTGCACCTGGCGCGATTGTCCGCACGGGTGGCCCGGGCCGCGCAGGCCCAGGAGGCTGACGATGCCGCCGGCTACGCGCTCCTCCGGATCGGTCTCGATGATTACGCTCGCTCGGGAATCGATTCAGGGCTCTCCGCGATGAGGGCGCTGCACGGCAAGCGAGGCTTCGCCACCGTCGAGCGTGGCCTTTTGTCCGATGAGGCGCAAGCGAGGGTGGAGGCGCTGGAAACGTTGATAAACTTCGGCCCGGGTTGGCTGGCAGGGCCGCTGGCGCAGCTGCTCGATCCGGAGTCCCTCGACTCGGGGTCTGCTCGACCCCTCAGCCATGCAGAGCTCGAAGCACTCGCGAACCACCACGACAAGTGGGTCAGGCAGACGGCCGACTCGGCATCCAGAGGAGCGGATGACCAGATGAAGGAGCTCATTGCGCTCAAGCGTGTGCCTTTGTTCAGCACGCTCACACTCGATCAGCTCGCGAGCATCGACCGCCTCATGGTGACCCGGCATTACGTCAAAGGCGAGTCGATCTTCAGGAAGGGTGACGTCGGCGCCGAGCTTTACGTTGTGCTCGAAGGCGAGGTGCGGATTCACCTCGACCATGACGGCCACGAGGTCACAGTGGCCAGGCACGGCCCGAGCAAGGTGGTGGGGGAGATGTCGGTTTTCGACGACCAGCCGCGGTCGGCCAGCGCGCAGGCCGCCGAGAACACGACCGTCCGGGTCCTGAGGCGCGACCGGATGCAGGCGATCGTCCACGAGCACCCGGAGGTTCTGCTCGAGTTCGTCAAGAACCTGAGCCAGCGCCTTCGCACCATGAACGAGCAACTCGAGGCCGTTTCGGGCACCGGCATCCGGACTCCGGCCGATCGCCCGGCCGCGAGCCCTGCAGGGCGCGAATGAACAGCGCGCCCCGGCCGGGTCTGCGCGCGGTAGCCGGCATCTTCGCGGTGATCGCTGCGCTCCAGGTCTTCGACCTGGTCACTCGCGACGACGTGCTCACCGCTGTCGTCACATTCGTCATCTGTGGGTCGTACCTCGGCTGGTGGTTCTGGAGCCAAAGGTACCGCTGAGCGGATCAGGAACCGACCCTGCCGGATAATGGGTGTCGTGACTGAGCTTTCGGACTTCCGGCTCGGCGCTGATGTCATCGACAGCGAGGGTCATAAAGCGGGAACGCTCATCAGCGTCATCGTCGATGAGAATGGGTTCGACCCTCGCGCGCTGGTGGTGAAAGACGAGGTGAGTGTTGCCCGCCGGCTGTTCGCAGGCGAGAAGCTCTTCACCACCGACGAGGTCGTGATATCGATCACCGCGGTCGAGTCCGCCACACATGAGGTCGTACGGCTCTCCCTCGCGGGCCCCGACATCCGGCGCCAGCCTCTTTACCTGAGCTATCGGCTTGAGCCGCTCACTGCTGAGGAGGCGGTCATCGAAGAAGGGGAGCTCCTGACAGGTGGCCTGGGGTTGCCGAGAGCAGACGAGATCGCGAACAAGCCAGACGGCGAGATCGAGATCGACGGTGGCGAGAACGTGATGCTCGGCACAAGCGGCCGCCGCCTGGGCACTGTTCGCGATGTCCTCTTCGACCGGGGCAAGCTGGTCGCCGTCGTGATCCGGCCTGAAGGGTTCTTCAAGCGGGATGTTGTGCTGCCGATCTCGTTCATCGACCGCGCCGACGACCTTGCCCTGTTCGCGCACCTTGACGAGTCCGAAGTCGAGCAGTTGAAGCCGTTCGTCGATCCGCCGCCGGCCTAGCTACTCGGAGGTTGTTTCCGGCTCCGCCCTGATCTCGATCTTGCGGCGCGCAACCTCGAGCCGGTCGGTGCAGACCTTGAGATAGACCCTGGCTTCGTCGACCGCCTTGAGCGCGTCCTCGAGACCGAGCTCCCCGTCTTCCAGAAGCTTGAGCTTCTCGTCCAGCTTTTCGAGCGCCTGCTCGTAGGTCAGCCCCTCGCTCATGACTCCACCTCGTCGACCATCGCTCCCAGCCTCCCGGTTCCCAGACGGATGCGCACCCTTCGATTGACGCCCGTCCCGGCCGACGTGCGCAGCACGGAACCCGACTCGGCGTCCTGGGTGATGCTGTACCCGCGTGAGAGCACGCCCTCCGGGCTCAATGCAACCAGGCGCTGCCGGCGGTGGTCGAGCCCTCTGGTCGCGGCTGCGAAGCGTTCCGACAGCGCTCGGTCCATTCGCTCGCTGGCGCGTCGGGCGGCCAGGGCGTTGCGGCTGCGGTTGAGCCGAGCGGCGGCTGCGCCTTCGAGTCTACGGCCGCGCTCTCGGAGTCCCTCTTCGCGCCGCGCGACCTGCGCGAGCGGGCTGAGCCGCCCCAGCTCGGCCGCGGCGCGTGCGAGGCGCTCGACGCGGTGGCGCACGAGCGCGGGGAGCAGCTGAACCATCCGCTGTTTCCTGTTGGAAAGCCGTTCGCCCTCACGGGCGAGGCGCTGGGCGATCTCCCGGTCGAGGCGCCGCCCGCGCTCGCGGAGCTGGAGCAGCAGGTCCGATTTCTTCGGCACCACGCGCGCACCAGCCTCGGTCGGGGTCCTGCACTCGGCATCCCCGACAAGGTCGGCCACCGTGCGATCCGAGGTATGACCGAGCGCCGTCACCACCGGGAGGCGGGACTCGAGGATCGCCCGTGCGACGAGCTCGGTGTTGAACGCATACATCTCTTCAAAGCTGCCGCCGCCCCTGGCGAGCACGATCACATCGGCCAGCCGCTCGTCGTTGCAGCGCCGGAGGGCGCGCGAGACGCTCATCGGCGCGGCCGCGCCCTGCACCTGCACCGGGTAGACGATGACGCTCATGTTCGGATACCGCTCCCAGATCGTCTCCTGGAGGTCGTGGATCACAGCACCGGTCGGCGACGTGAGCAGTGCGATCGCCCGCGGAAGGAACGGCAGCCGGCGCTTGCGGGCGGGCGCGAACGCGCCCTCCGCCTCGAGCCGGCGCTTCAGCTCCTCGAGCCTCGCTCGCAGCTTGCCGACATCATCGAACTCGACTTGGTCGACGATGAAGCTGAGCCGCCCGGTCTTGCCGAAGAAGTCGATCCGGCCTCGAAAGACGAACACCTGTCCATCCTCGGGAAGCGTCGTGACGCGCCGCGCGTCATCCGCGAACAGCACGGAGTCCAGCCGGCTCACGCCATCCTGGATGGAGAAGTTGAAGTGGCCCGACGGGCCGCGCTTCATCCCGGTGACCTCGCCCTTGACCAGAAGCGCGGTGAGCGGGCGCAGCTCGCGCCGGATCTCGTTGGCGAGCTCGGTGACCGTGTAAGGTCGCGGAGCTTCGTCAGGCCGCTGCAGCGAGCCTAACCCCCAATCTGGGACATCGACTTCGCCGGCTTGACGAACCCCGGCTGGTTGATGAGATGGCCTTCTTCCTTGCGCCAGATCGCCGTCTCGATCACCTGGCCAAGATGGTCGTCGGAAACGCCCGAACGCATGAGGTCGCGCAGGGGAGTCTCCTGCAGCGAGAACAGGCATGTTCGCAAACCGCCTTCCGCCGTGAGCCGGACGCGGTTGCACGCCGTGCAAAACGCCTGGCTCACCGAGGAGATGAAACCGACTCCGCCGGGCGTGCCGTCAGCGAACTTGAAGCGTGTGGCCGGTCCGGGTCGCTGGTCGGCAATTGGAACCAGCGGGAAGAGGTCTTCGATCTGCTCCTGGATGCGACGGCTCGGCACGACCTGCTCGTTGGTCCACATGCCGTCGCCGTCGAGCGGCATGAACTCGATGAACCGGACCTCGTAGCCTTCGTCGCGCGCCAGGCGCGCGAAGTCGACGACCTCGTCGTCGTTGTGCCCCTTCATGACGACCATGTTCAGCTTGATGGGCCACAGCCCCGCTTCACGTGCCGCCTGGATTCCATCCATCGTCCGCTTGAACTGGTCGCTTCGCGCGATCTCGTGGAAGCGCTCCATGTTCAGCGTGTCGAGCGAGATGTTGATGCGCTTCAGGCCCGCGTCTTTCAGCAGGCGGGCCTTGTCGCGGAGCAGCACCCCGTTGGTGGTCATGGTGATGTCCAGCGTGGGGTCGATCGCGTTGATCATTCCGATCAGCTCTTCGACCTTGAGGCGAACCAGCGGCTCGCCCCCGGTGATCCGGATCGTCCTGACGCCGTAGCGCTCAACAAAGATCCGGGCCAGGCGAACGATCTCCTCGAACCGGAGTATGTCGTCCCGTTTGAGCCATTTCAGGCCCTCCGCCGGCATGCAGTAGATGCAGCGGAAGTTACAGCGGTCTGTGATAGAGATCCGGAGGTCGTCGGCGACCCGGCCATAGGAGTCGCGAAGCGGGCTCGTCCCCATTTGGTCGATGATAGCCCCGGTGGGATACGAGCACATCCTGGTCGAGGTCGAGGCCCCGATCGCGACCGTCACGCTGAACCGGCCGAAGGTGTTGAACGCCCTCAGCCCGGAGCTGATCCGCGAGGTGAACGTGGCCCTCGGCGAGCTGGACGCAGACGAAACCGTCCGTGCGGTTGTGATCACCGGCGGACCAAAGGTCTTCGCCGCCGGTGCTGACATCGGCGACATGGCCGATCGCACCGCCGTCGACCAGCTCCGGCGCGACCAGACGGGCCGCTGGGCGGGGATCGCCGCCTTCAGCAAGCCGCTCGTCGCCGCGATCAACGGCTACGCACTCGGAGGTGGCTGCGAGCTGGCCCTGATGTGCGACCTGATCATCGCGGGCGATACAGCTCGGCTGGGCCAGCCGGAGATCAACCTCGGCATCATCCCGGGCGCGGGCGGCACGCAGCGCTGGCCGCGAACTGTGGGGAAGTACGTGGCCATGGAAGTGATGCTCACGGGTACGCCCGTCACCGCCCGGCGTGCCTACGAGGTTGGATTGGTGAACAAGGTCGTGCCGGCCGACATGACGATCGAGATCGCCAAGCGCACCGCTCGCGAGCTGGCCGAGAAGCCGCCGCTCGCGCTCCGCATGGCGAAGGAGGCGGTGCTCAAGGCGTTCGAGTCGCCACTTTCCGAGGGCCTGGCGGGCGAACGCAAGAGCTTCTACTTTCTGTTTTCGACCGAGGATCAGAAAGAAGGCATGCACGCCTTCCTGGAGAAACGGAAGGGTGTATTCAAAGGTAGGTAAGAGATAGGTATGGCAACGACTGAAGTCGAGCAGCACGTGATGGTCCGCATCCACGACGGAGTAGGCCTGATACAGCTGAACCGGCCGGAAAAGATGAACGCGATCGGCGCCATCACGCGCAAGCAGCTGGGCGACGCCATCAAGCAGGTCGAACGCGACGACGCGGTGCGAGTCGTGGTCTTGACCGGTTCGGGCCGCGCTTTCTGCTCGGGCGCCGACGTCACCGAGATGGCGCAGGAGGGCGGCATGCGCACGCCCGAGGACGTCGGCAACGTGCTTCGCAACGAGTACATGCCGATGCTCACGCGGCTGCGCACCATGCCCAAGCCGGTGATCGCGGCCATGAACGGTCCCGCGGTGGGAATCGGCGCGAGCTACGCGCTTGCCTGCGACATCCGGATCGCGACACCCGAGGCGTACATCCTCGAGGCCTTCGTCAACATCGGGCTCGCGCCGGACGGCGGAGTGAGCTGGCTGCTGCCGCGCCTGGCCGGCACGGGCATCGCTTACGAGATGTTCTTCACGGGCAAGCCGCTGCAGGCCGCCGACGCCTACCGCTTGGGAGTGATCAACCGCCTCGTGCCGGCCGACAGGCTCGAGGCTGAGGTCCGCGAGCTGGCGGCTCACCTCGCCACGCAACCGAGGGGAGCGATGGCCGGCGCCAAGCGGGCTGTCACGCATGCGCTGGAATCGAGCTACGAGGAAGCGCTTGAATTCGAGTCATACCTGCAGGAGGCGCAGGCCGCGAGCTCCGAGTTCTCCGAAGGGGTCCAGGCTTTCCTCGCGAAACGCGCGAAAAAGTGACAGAGCTGCGGGAAGCCGTAATCGTGGCGACCGCGCGCACGCCCATGGGGCGCTACGGCGGCCAGCTCAAGGACGTGCGCCCGGATGACCTCGCGGCCATCGTGCTCAGGGAGGTCTGCGAGCGGGCGCAGCTCAAGCCCGGCGACGTCAGCGACGTCATCCTCGGCTGCGCGAACCAGGCGGGCGAGGACAACCGCAACGTGGCGCGCATGGCCCTGCTCCTCGCGGGTTTTCCGGTCGAGGTGCCGGGGCAGACGGTCAACCGGCTGTGCGGGTCGGGGATGCAGGCGACGATCGCGGCCGCGCGCGAGATCCAGACCGGAGCAGCCGACGTGATGATCGCCGGCGGGGTCGAGAGCATGACCCGCGCCCCGTGGGTGATGCCCAAGCCGGACGGTGCGTTCCCGCGGGGCCCTCAGACCGCATACGACACCGCGATCGGCTGGCGGCTGGTCAACCCGAAGATGGCCGAGCTGTACGGCACGCTGCAGATGGGGGAGACCGCCGAGCGCGTGGCGCAGAAGTACGAGGTGTCGCGCGATGACCAGGATGCATTCGCACTGCGCAGCCACCAGCGCGCCGTGGCGGCGCAGCGGTCAGGCAGGCTGGCCGAGGAGATCGTCCCGGTGCTTGTTCCGCAGCGCAAAGGTGAGGCGATCCGGCTGAGCGCGGACGAAGGCCCGCGTACCGACACCTCGCTCGAGGCCCTCGCCAAGCTTCGACCGGCGTTTTCCGAAAAGGGATCCGTGACGGCCGGTAACTCGTCTTCGCTCAACGACGGGGCGACCGCGCTGGTATTGATGTCCGCGGCGAAGGCCAGGGAGCGTGGGTTGAAGCCGCTGGCGCGCCTTGTCTCCGCCGCGCCCGCAGGCGTGCACCCGGACTACATGGGAATCGGCCCGGTACCGGCTTCGCTCAAGGCGCTGGAGCAAGCGGGTCTGCAGCCCTCGGACATGGGCGTCGTGGAGCTGAACGAAGCCTTCGCCTCCCAGTCGCTCGCGTGCGTGCGCCTGCTCGGACTGGATGAGGAGAGGGTCAACGTAAACGGAGGCGCGATCGCGCTCGGGCATCCGCTGGGAAGCAGCGGCGCGCGCCTGGTCAGCACCCTGGTCCGCGAGATGGCGCATCGAGACGCCGAGTACGGCCTCGCGACCATGTGCATCGGGGTCGGGCAGGGCATCGCGTCGGTGTGGCAAAGGATCTAGCGATCGGCGAGCGCGATCCCCAGGAGGTGCGAGCGATGTTCGATCGCATCGCCCACCGCTACGACCTGGTCAACACCGTGCTGTCCGGAGGCATCGACGGAGGCTGGCGGCGGCGTGCCGCGCGGGCCACAGGCCTCAAGTCGGGCGGCTCGGCGCTGGACGTTGCCTGCGGCTCGGGCAAGCTGACCGCCATGCTCGCTCGCATCGCAGGTCGTCAGGGACGCGCGGTCGGTCTGGACTTCAGCCCACAGATGCTCGAGATCGCACGACGCGACCATCCGGGAATCGAGTTCCTGGAAGGCGATGCGCTGAACCTGCCGTTCGACGACGCGAGCTTCGATGCCTCGACCATCGCCTTTGGCCTACGCAACCTCGCCGACCCCGTGCGCGGTCTCCGCGAGATGCTGCGGGTGGTGAAGCCCGGCGGCCGCCCCGTCGTGCTGGAGTTCGTCCGCCCGCCGGAGAACCTGGTCGGAAGCGCCTACCGCCTCTACCTGCGAATGCTGCTGCCGGCCATTGGAGGCGCCATCTCAGGACAGCCGGCGGCTTATCGATACCTCAGTGACACGGTCGATTCCTATCGCACGCCTGACGAGCTGCGCGCGATGGCCGGCGCAGCCGGCTGGATAAACGTGAAGTTCCACCCACTGGCGATGAGCACGGTCGGCGTCCTCGCCGGCGAAAAACCCTTATGAGATGCGATCGACGGCCGAGTGGGCGAGGCTGATCAGGGTCGGGCGCAGTCCGTCCAGCTCGACCGTCTCGAGCTCGTGCACGGCGGCGTCCACGAGCTTCTGGGCCTCATCGCGTACCCGCTGCAGCGCATCGCTCGACGTGACGAGCTCCGCGACGCGACCGACCTCGGCGTCGCCGAGCGCGCCTGCAAGCAGGCGACGGACCTCCGGTCCGACGGTGCGGTCCTCGGCTGCATAGATAAGAGGTAGGGACAGGACGCGCTGCCTGATGTCGAGTCCGACAGGCTTGCCTGAGCTCGGGCTGAAGTCCACCAGGTCGTCCGCCATCTGAAACGCGACACCGACGAGGTCGCCATACCGCCTCAGTGCTTCGACGATCTCTGGACTCGCCTCGGAAAGGAGCGCGCCGGAAGCGCATGCCGCCGCGAAAAGAGCGGCCGTCTTGCCTCGTACGACCTGCAGGTAAGAGTCGTGGTCGCCGGGATAGGTTCCGCGGAACGCTACGTCGTCGATCTGCGATGCGCAGATCGCCTCGAGCGCTTCGGCGATCGTCGAGGTCACGTCTCGATTGCCGATCTCCGCGATGAGCCGCGTCGCCTTGGCGAAGTAGTAATCGCCGACGGCGATGGCGCGCTCCGGTCCCTCGGCCGCGGCGACGGTCGGCCGCCCGCGCCGGTGAGTGCTCTCGTCGACGTAGTCGTCGTGGATGAGGGTCGCGTTGTGGAGAAGCTCGACGGCGGCGGCGAGGGCAGCCGCGCGCAGCGGCTCGCTGCGCGGCCCGATCCCGGCGGCCAGCTGGACGAGCTTGGGTCGCAGTCGCTTGCCGCCGGCTTCGACCAGCCGGCGCATCGGTGCGGACACCGGCTCGGGGTCGACCAGGAGCTGGCGGGAGAGCTCGAGCGCGACGAGGTCGGATTGGGCTCCCCCCTGCAGGGGGAGGGAGAACTGACCGTCCAGCTGGATCGCCAGCTCTCGGTGGCGCGGGCCGTCCAGCTCAACCGCGAACACGGACTGCCAGCGGCCCAGGACCAGCTCGCCGTCTTCGACCAGCAGCGTGGCAAACCCCGTGAGGAGCAGCTGCCGGCAGTGAGCGTGACCGTTGATCGGCTCATCGGCCGCGATGTCAAAGCGTCGCGCAAAATCGTCGTGCTCGTACCCGGCATTCGCGGGAGCCAGGCGATTAAGCAAGCCCTCGAAATCTCGAAGCAGCAGTGGCTCGTTCTCGTTGACTGCCAGGCCGAGCGTCGTGTGCAGCGATTGGAGATGCAGGCGTCCCATCCGCATGCCGGCCTGCCGCACCTCTGCGCGAAGCCGGTCGCTGATGTCGACGAACTCGGTCGCATGCCTGGTTTCGAACCGAAGGCGCTTGCCGATCATCAGCTCGCCTTCAAGGCATCGAGCAGGAGCTCGCGCGCCGGGGGCGCGTCGGCACCAGAGGCGGCGGCGGCGGACATCCGCTCGATCGCCTGGGCGAAGGCCACCTGGACGCTCTGCGAGGCGGCGTCTGCGAGGAGCCTCGACGAGCGGGCCAGGCAGAGGTCACCCATCAGGAGGGTCGGTGGGGCGGCCGCCCGGCCGCCAAGGCCCTGCAGCCGGACCCCGATCTCGACCAGCGCGGCTGCCAGCGCAAGCTTGGGCTGGGAGGCCGGTTCGTGAGAGCCGACCGCTTCCAGGTATGTCCGGTACATCTCCGAGAGGCCGTCCTCCCAGAGGCTCTCGAGGCGGTCGAGCTCGCGGTCGATGAGCTGGACCGACATCAAACGGGCTCCACCAACGAGCCCGCCAGCTGGCGGAACGCCGAGAGGGCCTTCAAACACGATTCGTCGTCGCGGGTCACCACGTAGTACAGGCCGAACCCGAGCACGGTGTTCAGGACGAGCGGTACGAGGACGTCGCGAGGGACCGTGAGCCGGATCCTGCCGTCCTCCTCCAGGCGGTCGAGCTGCTCCTGGATGACCTCGCGGTACCGGGTGAACAGCTCGGGCAGGTAAGCCCTCAGACGTTCGGTGCGGGGCGCCTGGACGAGGAGGTCGAACGCGGCCAGCTGAATGTCACCAAGCCGCCGCAACGAGTCCCAGAGCGACTCCACGCCGATCTCGAGCACCTCGAGCGGGTCGGTCAGCTGGTTCAGGGTGCTGCGGAGCTCTTCGACCGAGCGGGCTGTCAGGTACCTCCACGCCTCGACCAGCAGCTCTGACTTGGTTGGAAACCAGTACTGGAGGTTGCCGATCGCGACGCCGGCCTTGGCGGCGATGGCTCGCACGCTGGTGCCTGAGTAACCGTTCTCGAGGAGAGAATCGGCCGCGGCATGGATGATCTGGTCCCGCGAGCTCTCTGTCGCAGTCGCCCCGGTCATACGTATGTACCAGCTTACATAGACTGGGTAGCCGGGATCAGGCCCCGGACGCTGGTTCGGGGATAATCACCCCGGCTGTGCGGAGCATCGACCAGGTCTTTCCCAACCGTATCTGCGGCGTGCTGCGCACACAGGACTCCGACGCAGGCTTTCAGGCGTGCCTCGCAGCGATGGAAGGCGGTGTCCGGACCATCGAGATCACCAAGACGGTGCCGTCGTGCTTCGACATGATCCGCGGCCTGATCGCCACGACAGGGGGACGTTTCCCCGTGGGCGTGGGGACGGTGTGGGATCCAGGTGCCGTGCGGGAGGCGAAGGAGGCGGGGGCGTCTTTCGTGGTGACGCCGGTGCTGCTGCCCGAGGTGGCCGACGCCTGCCGCCAGGAGGACATCCTGTGCGTGCTGGGCGCCCTGACTCCGACGGAGATCTACCAGGCCAGGGTCGCCGGCGCCGCGCTGGTCAAGGTGTTTCCGATTGGACCGGTGGGCGGGCCCGAGTACATCCGGGCGCTGAACGGACCGATGGGCGGTGTGCCTTTCTGGGTTTCGGGTGGGGTGCCGATCGAAGACATCGGCGCCTACCTGCGGTTGGGCGTGAGGGCCGTGGGCTTGACGGCGTCGCTATTTCCGCCGGAGGCGCTGGTTCAGCGCGACTTCGAGCTCATCCGTGCCAACGCCGAGCGGGCGGCACAGGCGGCTGCGGCGGCGATAGCCGACTAGTTCGTCAGCAGCCTGCGTGGTAGAGGCACATCGTCTGGACGATGTCGGAGTACAGGTTCACGACCTGGCCTCCCGTCGCGATCAAAGCGACGATGACGATCAGGGCGATCAGGGCGAGGATGAGCGCGAACTCAACCATCCCCTGTCCTTTTTGGCGTTTCTGGAAGTGAATCAATCTGGGTTTCGACCTAGAAGCTTAACCGCCGAGCCTCCCGTTCTGGTCGTTGCCCGCAGCAGCGCATCCTCCACGACGACGCGAACCATACGCTTCCGCCAGAAGTGGCTGAGATCCGCGTTGTCCAGTGGTTTGGCGGGCTTGGCTGCGATCTCAGCGGTCTCACGGATGGTGTCGGGCTTCACTCGCTTCCCCTTAAGGAATTCTTCAGCGGCGGTCGCCTCGAGGGGGTGTGACGCCACCGCCGACAGCACGATCCGGCAGCTGACGACCTCGTCGCCTTCGAGCTCCACGGCGACCGCCGCGCCCGCGATTGGAAAGTCGATCGAGCCGCGACGCCGCAGCTTCACGTAAGCCGTTCTCGTGTGGGGACCCGCAGAAATGCGCAGCGACGTGACCACCTCGCTCGGCTGCTTGGCCATGTAGTCCATTCCGTCATCCCGATAGAGAGCCGACACGGGCAGCTCGCGCTCGCCATCCGGCCCGGTCAGGATCACCACTCCGTCGAGCGCGATCGCCATCGGCGCGGTGTCGGATGACGAAACCGCCCAGCACCGCGAGCTGCTCGGGGCGACAAGACAGATGTCTCCATCCTTCTTCATGCAGAACCCGGCGGCCTTCCGCCACTCGTATGTCATGTCGTAGTAGTTGCACCTCGTGTCGACGCAGAGATTCCCGCCGACCGTGCCCACATTGCGCAGCGGAGGGGACGACACAAGGCCCGCCGCCTCGGCGTAACCGGCGAAGCCTTTGTTGAGATGCCGGTCGCCGGACGCGACCGCCAGGGTGACGCCGGCGTCGACGATGCACTCGGTGGATCCGTTGTGGATCTCGCGAGGCAGGAAGTCGAGTCCAATCAGCGTCTCGACATCGAACTGCCGGCGCTTGAGCTTCGGGAACAGATCGGTTCCGCCGGCCACGAACATCGCGCGCGGCCCGAGGTCCGCGGCCATGCGCGCCGCCTCGCGCGCGGTCTTCGGACGCAGGTACTTAAATCGAGGAAGCCGAAGCATGGTCCAGGTTCTTGGGTGGAGGCTCGACCTTGATGGTCGGTGGATACGGGACGGTGGGGAAGCGTGCCGGGCCAAAGCGCGCCGGCTCACCTTTGGTCTTGCGGCGCAGGGCCTCGACGATCTTCTCCGGCGTCGCCGGAACCTCGTCGATCCACACGCCGAGCGCGTCGTAAATCGCCGCGCATACCGCAGGCGGCACGGGCAGCAGAGGACCCTGCCCGGCTTCCTTCGCGCCGTACGGGCCTTCCGGATCGACCGTCTCGACGATGAACGTCTCGACCTCTGGCATGTCGAGGAAGGTTGGTGACTTGTAGTCCAGCATCGATGGCCACTTGTGCAGGCCTTTGCGGAACGCCTGCTCTTCCATCAGTGCTTCGCCGAGGCCCATGTAAACGCTGCCTTCCACCTGGCCCTGCACCAGGAGCGGATTGATCGCCCGGCCGACGTCATGCGCGATCCAGATCTTGTTCACTTGCACAAGGCCGGTGCGCGCGTCGGCGTCGAGGTCGACCACGCAAGCCGAGTAGCTGTAGGCGGGGCTGGGGCCGACGCCGGACCCTTTGAACGGCCCGGCAATCTTTGGTGGCGTGTAGCTGCCCGTGGTCGTGAGGCCTCCGAAGCGGGTCTCGGCGAGCTCGCTCGCTTGTTCAAAGCTGGCATCGCCGATACGGCCGCCGCCCACCCGGATCGCCGATACTTCGCAACCCTGCTTCGCCGCGACCGCTTCGACAAGCAGTGCGCGCATCTTGCGGGCGGCTTCGATTGCGGCGTTGCCGGCCATGAACGTCACGCGTGAGGAATAAGAGCCGAGGTCGATGGGCGTGGTGTCGGTATCGGCCGTGACGAGGCGCACATCCGCGGGTTGCAGGCCCAGCTCTTCGGCGACGATCGTGGCGAGCACCGAATCTGAGCCCTGTCCGATGTCCATCGCGCCGCAGTAGGCGGTCACGCCGCCGCGGTCGACCTTGACCTGGACCTCGGAGTGGGGCATGTCGTTCCAGTAGATGGCCGTGCCGGCGCCCGAGAGATAGCTCGAGATCGCAAATCCCATCCCATGGCCGGGTCGCCTGGACCGGCGCGCGTAGCCGGATGCGCTCATCACCTTTTCGGTGCATTCGTCGAGTCCGCACGACGTGACACGCAGCCAGTTCACCGTGCGCGTCATCGGCTTGACGAAGTTGCGCCGCTTCAAATCGACAGGGTCGATCCCAAGGTCGTGCGAGATCTTCTCGAGGTGCAGCTCCAGCGCGAAACGGGGCTGCGGCGTGCCGTGGCCGCGCTTGGGTCCGCAGGGCGGCTTGTTGGTGAATACGCGGCATCCCTCGAATCGATATGCGGGGATGTCGTACGTCACCGTCTGAAGCGCACCTGTGTAGAACGTCGAGGCCACTCCGTACGAGCCGTAAGCACCGCCGTCGAGCGCAGTGCGGAAATGCATTGCGGTGATGAGTCCCTCGCGAGTCACGCCGGTTCTCACCCACATGAGGACAGGGTGCCGGCCACGATGCGCGTAGAAGACCTCCTCCCGAGTCAGCGTGCATTTGACGGGCCTCCCGGTCAGCATCGCGAGCTTGCTCACGATGATCTCGTGAGCAAAGGGGTCGGTCTTGCCGCCAAAACCGCCGCCATGTGCGGCGCCGATCACGCGGATCCGGTTCATCGGGAGCTCCAGCACCTTCGACAGGGCGCGGTGCACGTAGTGCACGACCTGCGTGGAGGACCACAGCGTGACCCTTCCGTCCACGTACGTCGCGATGGCGCTGTGCTGCTCCATCGGTAGATGCGTGTTGCCCTGGAAGAAGAAGATGTCTTCGCGCACGTGGTCGGCCCGCGCAAAGCCGCCTTCGACGTCGCCGAACTCCAACGCGACGAGCTTGTGAATGTTGTGCGGACCGCCATAGTCCTGGATGCGCTCGTCTTTCGGCGCTTCGAGCGCTTCCTCGATTGACATGACCGGGTCGAGGATCTCGTACTCGACCGAGATCGCATCGCATGCCGCGGCCGCGATCTCTTCTTCTGTCGCCGCGATCGCGGCGATCGGATCGCCGACGTAGC
Source organism: Candidatus Dormiibacterota bacterium (assembly GCA_036513095.1). GTDB lineage: Bacteria > Chloroflexota > Dormibacteria > Dormibacterales > Dormibacteraceae > Palsa-870. The sequence continues at coordinate 57,097 of DATBZR010000016.1, forward strand.
GGACCTTCTCATGCTCGAGCGCGCGTTCGTCCTGCGTGACGGGCAGGATGCCGAACTTGATCGGCAGGTCGGCTCCGGTGATGATCGCCAGCACCCCTGGTAGACGGCGTGCCGCGGACGTGTCGATTGAGACGATGCGAGCGTGCGGGTGCGGGCTCCGCAGGATCCGGCAGTGCAGCGTCCGCGCGGGGAGCATGTCATCCGCATAGATCGCGCGCCCGGTGACCTTCGTCACCGCGTCGACTCTCTGGAGTGGCTTTCCGACCACATCGAAAGTCATGCCATCCTCCCGGCGGCGAGCTCGATCGCTTCCAGGATCTTGGTGTAGCCGGTGCAGCGGCACAGGTTTCCGGCGAGCGCCTCACGAATCTCATCGCGCGAAGGTCGCGCGTTCGTTTCGAGCAGCGATTTCGCGGAGAGCAGAATCCCGGGAGTGCAGTAACCACACTGCGCCGCCCCGAGCTCGGCAAACGCCTGCTGAAGGGGATGCAGCTCCGAACCGCTGGCGAGCCCTTCCACGGTGGTGATGGCGCGATGCTCGAGCTGTATCGGGAGGAGGAGGCAGCTCAGCTCCGGCTTGCCGTCGACCAGCACGGTGCAGGTGCCACATTCCCCAAGCTCGCAGCCGTGCTTGGTGCCGGTGAGCCCCATATCCTCGCGGAGCACCTCGAGCAGCGTTTTATGCACTGGCACCAGCAGCTCCGTGCGCTCGCCGTTGACGTCCAGGGTCAGGACCACCCGCTCGACGTCGCGAAGCATCTCCTGCTTCATCCGGCGTGGAGCATAGCCTTCAACGCGCGAGCGCATTCCCACAGGTCCGGAGCGACGGCATCCGCGCGGCTGGAGGCAGGCTTCGGATCGTCGGGGTACACGAGGATCGTCCGCATCCCGAGACCACGCGCCGGTTCGATGTCGTTCTCCTCGCGATTGCCGATCACGACGCAGCGCGCTGCGGGGCTGTTCGCAACCCGCATCGCCATCTCGAACACCGCCGGGTGCGGCTTGAGGTGGCCGGCGTCGACCGACGTGACGATCGCGTCTACGCAGTCAGCCATCCCGAGCAGGCGGAAGTCCTGCCAGTAGCTCTCGGCGTCACGCCAGTACGTGTTGCTGGCGATGACGGTTCGCAGGCCGAACGCGCGGATTTCGGCGAGCAGCTCGACCGCACCTGGCAGTGGCTTCATGCGGTCGTCCACAGGCAGTGCCATCGCGCGCCTGATGCGGGCGATCGTCGGCGCGTCCCCGGGCAGGCTCTGCCGCGCGAGCGAGGCGGCGATCAGCACCTCGGCGGCGGCGATCGTCGCCGGGGTCTCCGTGGAGATGGCTCGCGCCTCGTCGCCGATGCGGCTGCTTTCGATCAAATCGGCGACGAGCGCGTCGACCGCAGCTGTCTTCAGCATCGGCATGGCGGCCGCCACCCGGTGGTGCCTGCCCGCGCCGTCTGTGCTGCGAAAAGGCCACGAATTCGGCCACAGAGTGCCGCCAACATCGATCAGGGCTGCGTCCAGCGCTTTTGGCACTCCCCCTATCATCCCCTCAATGCTGAGATTGCTGACCGCGGGCGAATCGCACGGCCCGCAGCTGACCGTCATCATCGACGGAGTTCCCTCTGGACTCGAGATCTCCGAGGATGACCTGCGTCGCGACCTGGCCCGCCGTCAGGGCGGGCACGGGCGGGGGGGACGCCAGAAGATCGAAACCGACGTCGCGAGGATCGTGAGCGGCGTGCGTGGTGGGGTGACGATCGGAAGCCCGATCACGCTGGTGCTCGAGAACAAGGATCACGTGAACTGGACCTCGCAGATGGGCGCCTCCAGGGAGGGCTACGAGCCAAAGCCGGTGACCCGGCTGCGCCCGGGCCACGCCGACCTCGCGGGCGCGCTGAAGTACGGCCACAGCGACATCCGGAACGTGCTCGAGCGCTCGTCGGCGCGGGAGACCGCGACGCGGGTGGCTGCCGGCGGCGTAGCGCGCAAGCTGCTCGCCCACTTCGGCATCGAGATCCTGAGCTTCACGCAATCGATCGGCACCGTCGACATCGGGTACGAGGGCGTCAACCCGGAGACCGTGACCACCAAAGAGATCGAGGAATCGTCCGTCCGCTGTCCCGACCCCGACGCATCCGCCCAGATGGTCACCGAGATCGACCACGTCGCCGAGCTGGGTGACACGATCGGAGGCACGTTCCGGGTTGTCGCACGTGGCGTTCCTCCCGGCCTGGGCAGCTATGTCCACTGGGATCGAAAGCTCGACGGCCGCATCGCTCAGGCGATCCTCTCCATCAATGCGATCAAGGGGGTCGAGTTCGGGGCGGGCTTTCAGGGCGTGACGCGCCATGGCTCGGACTTCCACGACCAGATCGAATACGAAGGCGGACGCTTTCACCACCTGACAAATCGCGCCGGTGGGCTGACCGGTGGGATGTCAAATGGTGAGCCGATCGACCTGCGCGTCGCCATCAAGCCGATCTCGACCATGAAGAAGCCGATGTGGTCGGTCGACCTGATCACCAAGGAACCGGTCGAGGCGCACTACGAGCGCAGCGACGTATGCGTGGTCCCGGCGGCGGGCGTGATTGGCGAGGCGGTTGTCGCACTGACGCTGGCGGAGGCATTTCTCGAGAAGTTCGGCGGAGACTCGATGCCCGAGCTCGAGCGAAACCACCGCTCTTATCTCGAATCGATCGGCCAATAAGCACCACAGCGATGCCGGGGAAGGTCGTGGCGATGGCGGAGGCCATCCGCCGTTTCGTCCCGGACCGGTCGACCGTGGCGCTGGGCCTGTCGCTGGAACCTCTGATCCCGTTTGCCGCAGGGCACGAGCTGATCCGGCAGGGTCGCAGGGAGCTCGAGCTGGTGGGCCCGATCTCGGATGCCTTGTTCGACCAGCTCATCGGCGCCGGGTGTGTGCGCCGCGTGACAGCCGCCTGGGTCGGCAACGTCTCGGAGGGGCTGGGGCACTGCTACCGCCGCGCGTGTGAGGATCGCATTCCTCTCCCTCTCGAGGTTCGCGACCATTCGAACTTCTCGATCTCGCTGGCCCTGTGGGCGGCCGCGTGGAACGTGCCGAGCCTTCCCACCCGCACCCTCCTGGGCAGCGACATCCCGAGCACCAACCCGGCGCTGGTCGTCGCGGATGGACTGGTGCACGTCGGCGCGGTACGGCCAGACGTCGCGATCGTCCACGTCCAGCGCGCCGACGAGATGGGCCGAGCGCACGCGTGGGGACCGATGGGGATCACCGAGGAGGCGGGCCTGGCGGCCGACCGCGTGATCGTCACGTGCGAGGAGCTGGTTGACCCGAGCGTGACGCTGAGCGACCCGAACCGAATCCTGTTCCCGGAAACGAAGGTGGCCGCGGTCGTACACGAGCCGGGCGGAGCGCACCCGTCTCCGGTGCAGGGATTCTTCAAACGCGATCACGCGTTCTATCGCGATTACGCGGAGCGGTCGCGGTCGGTGGATGGTTACCTGGCGTGGCTCGAGCAATGGGTGATGGACGTCCCCGACCGAGCCACCTATATGGGCCGGGTCGACGCGGAAACCCTTCGCATCGTGCGGCACCGGATGTCGGAGCCGGTGGACTATGGCGACGAGTAGCCACACGCCCCAGGAGCTGATGGTGGCCGTGGCGTCCCGCGAGATCCGAGACGGTGACCTGGTCTTTGTGGGGATGCGGTTGCCGGTCCTCGCGTACGCCGTTGCGCGCAACGCGCACGCGCCAAACGCGCGCGGCCTGTTCGAGGTCGGCCTGCTGCGAGACCAACCTGCCGAGGCATTCCTGGGCACGATGGGCGACCCGCCGAACGTCGCCGGCGCGCTGTGGGCCACGCGCATGTCGAACGTGATGGCCTTGATGGCTCAGGGTTCGGTCGACCTGGGATTCATCGGCGGCGCGGAGGTTGACCGGTTCGGAAACCTCAACACGTCGTACATCGGCGAGCCGGCGCACCCGACGGTGAAGCTGCCGGGGAGCGGGGGAGGGGCCGACATCGCGATCCTGAGCCGGCGGTGGGTCACATTGATGAGTCACGAGCGCCGCCGCCTGGTCGACCGCGTGTCGTTCATAACGTCACCGGGTTATGGCGACGGGACTCCCCACTGGCGGAAACGAAATGGACTGCTGGGCGGCGGCCCTGTGGCGATCATCACGACCCTGTGCGTGCTGCGATTTCCGGAGTTGGGGGGAGAGGCGCACCTGGCATCGGTGCACCCGGGCCACACCGTCGATGAAGTGCGTTCCGCGACGGACTGGGACCTCAAGGTCGCCGACGATGTGTCTGAGACACCGGCGCCAAGCGAATCCGAGCTGAGCGCCATCCGACGGTTCGACCCGGAAGGCTTCTGGACGAGGTCGGCCTAAGCCGCCCAGCGCATCCCCGGCCCGCGCGTCCGCCTCATCACGATCCGCTCTGGCGGCAGGAACGTGAACTCGCGGCCCGATTTGATCACCTGCCATCCGCCCTCATGCACCAGCCGGTGGTGGAAGTAACAGAGCAGGACCAGGTTGGGCAGGTTGCCCGGCCCACCTCTCGCCCAGGCAATGATGTGGTGCGGACTCGACCAATCGACCTGGCGGTCGCAGCCGGGGAACCGGCAGCCCTTGTCTCTCACCCGCAGCGCCCGCATGGTCGGCGCCGAGACAACCCGCGTCGCCCGCCCGACGTCGATCACCATCGAGCCGGCCAGCACCACCCGCGACATCGTGCAGTCGCAGGCGATGCGCTCGGCGGTGCGGGTGGAGATGGGGAGGGAGAGCTCGAGGTCGGCCGGCGGAGCGCCGAGCTCGCCCTTGAGACCCTCCAGGGTCATGGTCAGGTTGATGTGCGGCTTGACGCTGTGACGCCGAGGCAGGGTGCCCTGCTCCATCGCGTGATGAACCAGCTCACCC
>DATBZR010000017.1:0-3684 GCA_036513095.1 Candidatus Dormiibacterota bacterium
CCGCCGGCCATGTCATCAGCTATCGAGGCCGTGCGCGCAAGCGCGGCGTGCTCGGCCAGGTCCTGCTCGCCTCCCTGGTGTTTGTGGCCCTGGCCTACTTCCTCGCCGACTCGGTGCTGGCGCTGTTCGGAGGAGTGCTGCCGCAGGCGAACTTCGCGATCGCCCTGGTCGCGGTGACGAGCTTCGACCTCAAGACCCGGCGCAACTGCTACTCGAGCCTGTGGATCAGCCTTGCGATCCTTTATCTCGCGGCCGTCTACGCGTGGGACTATCCATTCGGAATCCTGGTCGGGCTGTGGGCCGTGTGCCTCGCCGGGTTCTGGACGGCTTCGCACCTTCGCCGGATGGGGGCCAAATTCAGCGCACCACCGGCTGCACTGGCTGCGGTCGTGTTCGGAGCGCTTGCGATCGGCCTCGCCGGGTTCGTGCTGATTCCGCAGCCGGCTTCGTTCGCGCCATCGCCGTTGGTCGTCTCCCTGCCCAACTTCGTGAGCTTCAGAGGGGAGCTCGAGAATCCGTCCCTGCCGCTGGTCCAGCTGAGCGGCGACCCGTCGGGCGCGACCAGCAACGTCGACCTTCATTTCCGAGGCCGCCTCGGCGACAGCCCCGTGATGTACGTCCGGACCGCCGCGCCCGCCTACTGGCGCGGACTCGTTTTCGACACCTACCAGGGCGGGGTGTGGACGACCTCCGCGCACGGCTTCCGCACGATGCAGCCATTCATTCCGCCACGCCTGCTCCCGCCGGCGCCTCCCAACAACCTGGGCACGTTCGTGCAGGTCTTCCGCGTCTTGCGCCCGCTGCCGGGCGTGATCAGCGCCGCGTATCCAATCCAGAGCCTGTACGCGCCCGTCACATCCCTCCGTGAGGACGCATACGGGACCTTCTTCACGCCGGATCTCCTACGGCCCGGCCAGACCTACTCGGTGGTCTCCTATCTGCCCAACCTCACAGCCAAGGAGCTCCAGTCGGATATTGGCCTGAGCCTCACAGACGGCGTCGGCCCGTCGTACCTCACTGATGGTGGGCTGTCGCAGCGCGCGCGCGAGCTCGCGCAGACCGCAGTCGCCGGCCACACCACCAACGAGTTCGACGAGGTGATGGCCCTCACGAACTACCTCCAGTCGAATTTCGGCTACTCGCAGCAGCTTGGCCACGTCCCGGCCGGACGCGACCCCGTCGATTGGTTCCTGTTCGACGTCAAGATCGGCTACTGCGAGCAGTTCGCGACCGCCGAGACCCTGATGCTGCGCAGCCTCGGCATCCCCGCCCGCCTCGCGACCGGTTACTCGACCGGCTCCTACGACCCGGTGCTCGACCAGTCGGTCGTGCGCGAGCGCGACGCGCATGCATGGGTCGAGGTGTGGTTTCCCAACGACGGATGGGTGCCGGTCGACCCGTCGCCGGGCTTCTCGGCTCTGGCCGCGACGCAGTTCCCGTCGCACTGGGCGGCGGGCGGAATCGCACGCCTCATCCCACACCTCGAGATCGGCGCCCCGCTGGCCGCGATCGGCTCGCTCGGCCTCTTCGGAGTGGTTCCGCCCGCCGTGGTTATCGCTTTGCTCGTCGTCTTCGCGTGGGCCTGGCTCCGCACCCGGCGATGGACACGGAGAGGGAACGCGCCCCCGGGAGAGTCAGAGCTGCTTCGTCTTTATGAGCGCGTTCAGCGCAAGGTGGGTCGCCGCCGCGCGCCGCCAGAGACACCTCTCGAGTACTTCAATGGCGCCGGCCCAGGCTCGGTGCAAGCCGTCCTGGACGACGTCACTCAGGCCGTCAACGAGGGGGCATACGCCGGTCGCTGGCCCCATCCTGATGCAGTGCGGGAGCTCTCGAAAAGGCTGTGAGATCGTTAAGCGAACGGTATGCGGTTCGCTCGGTTTCGGCACCGGTTATCCTGACCCGCCGATGGTCAAAGGCGTGAGGCAAACGGGCGCCGAGTCGGTTCGTTGGGACCTGTCCGACCTTTACACATCGCCAACCGACCCCGCGCTCGAGGGCACGCTTGCCCGCGCGCTGGAGGGCGCCAGGGCTTTTGAGGCCTCTTACAAGGGCAGGGTCGCGACCCTCGAGCCGCACGAGTTCGCCGAGATGATGCGAGAGCTCGAGCAACACGAGGAGGAGGCGGCGAAGCCTGAGGTCTACGCCTATCTTCTGCACAGCCAGAACACCCAGGACGCGGCCGCCGGCAGAGTGCTCGCGCGGGTGCGCGAGGCGGCGGCGGAGCGGGGGAGCCACGGGGTGTTCTTCATGCTCGAGCTGGCGCAGGTCACCGACGAGCAGGCGGCCAGGCTGCACGCGCACCCCGAGTCGGCCCGCTACCGCCACACGGTCGAGGAAGCCCGCAAGTTCCGCCCGCACCAGCTGTCGGAGCCGGAGGAGCGTGTCCTCACCGATTTCAGCCCGGCCGGAAACAGCGCCTGGACGCGCCTGTTCGAGGAGCTGTGCTCCGGGATCCGCGTCGAGCTGGACGACCGGCAGCTCGCGCTCGAGGAAGCGCTGACCCTGCTCCGCGAGCCGGACCGCGAGGTGCGGCGCGGCGCCAGCCATGCCATCACCGACGCCCTGAGCCACGACATCCGGACCCGGGGCTACATCTTCAACGTCATCCTCCAGGAGAAGGCGATCGATGACCGGCTGCGTCATTTCCCGAGCTGGATCTCGTCGAGGAACCTCGCTAACGAGACATCCGACGAGGCGGTGCAGGCGCTCGTCGAAGCCGTCACCGGGCGCTACGACATCTGCGTCCGCTATTACCGGGTGAAGAAGAAGCTCCTCGGGGTCGGCGACCTTTACGAGTGGGACCGGTACGCCCCGATCGACCAGGTGACCCGCGATCTCTCGTGGGAGGACGCGAAGGAGCTCGTGCTGGGCTCGTTCCAGCATTTCTCGAAGCGCGCGGGCGCCCTCGTGGAGGACTTCTTCACCCACAGCTGGATCGACGCTCCCGTGGTCCCGGGCAAGGCGGGAGGGGCGTACTGCATGCCGGTGACGCCGCGCCACCATCCCTACGTGATGCTCAACTTCACGGGCAAGTTGCGCGACGCGCTGACCCTGGCCCACGAGCTGGGCCACGGCCTGCACGACCGGCTCGCCTCGAAACAGCACATCTTCGACTTTCACCCTCCGCTGACCCTGGCCGAGACGGCCTCAGTCTTCGGGGAGGCGCTGACGTTCGACCGCATCATGGCCGAGGAGAAGGACCCCAAAGTCCGGCTGGCCATGCTGTGCAGCCAGGTCGAGGACGCGTTCTCGACGGTCTTCCGCCAGGTGGCCTTCAACCGGTACGAGGACGCGTGCCACATGGCGCGCAGAAGCGAAGGCGAGCTGGCGGTCGAGCAGCTCGGCGAGCTCTACCAGGCCAAGCTGCAGCCGATGTTCGGCGACGCCCTCACGCTCACCGACGAGCACAAGGTGTGGTGGAGCTACGTCGGTCACTTCCTGCACACGCCGGGATACGTGTACGCCTACGCGTTCGGGAATCTCCTTGCGCTCTCCGTCTACCACCGGTACCTGGAGAGCGGCCCGGACTTCGTCGAGGACTACCTGGAGTTCCTCGCCGCCGGCGGCTCGACCCGGCCGGACGAGCTGGTGAAGCGGATCGGGATGGACATCACCGACCCGGGCTTCTGGGACTCAGGCCTGAAGATCCTCGACGGAATGGTGACCGAAGTAGAGCGCCTGGCC
>DATBZR010000018.1:0-2047 GCA_036513095.1 Candidatus Dormiibacterota bacterium
GGCTGGCCCACCTTCCGAATGCGGACTTCCTTGTCCAAAACCACTTTGAGCGGGGTGCCTGTCGGCACAGTCAACGGAATCGACCCGCTCAGCGCGGCTGACGGCGTGGACCCCGCCACCGGTTGGGCGGGTTCTGCCGGCCGCTTGGTGAGAGTCTGACCCCAGCCCCAACTGCTGCAGATGAACGTGAGCAATGCCACCCCTATCAGTCGTCTCATATCCTCACCCCTCCCTTGGTTGCGCATCATAGCGGATTGACACAGTAGGAAACCATAAAGCTTCCATACAGACTGGTTGGGCTCCTCGGCAGATCCGTCGCGCGCCCGCCTGCGGTGGAAGTTGCTGATTTCGTTTCAAATATTCTGTGTATCGGAAAAAACCCGCGCGGCAGCGGCGACGATCGTGGACTCGACGTAGGCCGCCAGCACGATACACGAGCCGCCGTAAAGAGCCATCCACGACCCCACCCAGTTCAGGTTTGCTTTTTCCCAACAAGCTGCGCACCGGCAACTCCGTGTGTCGCACACCCCGATACGTGGAACCCGAGCACGCCAGCTAAGTTCCGCCGGGTGGCCCACGTTTCGCCGGGTGGCCCACGTTTCGCCCGGTTTTGGCGATACGTGGGATAGTTCTGCTTTGCCACTCATTAATCCCAATTCGGGAATCTGAGACTTGCTACGCGCCTCTCCGCGAGCCCGGTCCCACGGTCGCGACCGACCGAAACCAGCTCCAAGTAACCCCGGGTTACCCGGGCTTATGTTATTGATTCCAAAGATTCGCACTTTTAGATTTTTTCAACGCAGATCACAAAGTTACTAGATGGTTAATGGGGAAGCGCCGCTCCCGCCTGCGTTCCGATTCGGGAAACCCGGAGGGCGGGATGACAGCACTACTTGCTGGCGGCGCGTTCGGCGGCGATGGGGACCTGCTCGACGATCTCGATGTCGAAGCCCTCGAGGGCGGCGACGCGGCGCGGATGGTTGGTCAGCAGGCGGATGCGGCGCAGCTTCAGGTCGGAGAGGATCTGCGCGCCGATGCCGATGTCGCGCTGCGTCTTGCGTTCGCTCTCGGGCAGGGAAGGCAGGCGGCGGTCGCGGTGGAACGAGAGTACGGTGCGCTCGCCGAGCTTCTCGACCGTGAACCCTTTCGAACTCTGGTGCAGGTAGATCAGTGCGCCGAGGCCTTCGCGGCTGATCATCTCCATGGAGCGCTCGATGAAGCGGTGGCACTCGCACCAGGTGGCGCCAAAGACGTCGCCGACGACGCAATGCGCATGCATGCGGACGAGCACCGGCTCGCTCGCGTTCTCGACGTCGCCCTTGAGCAGCGCGATGTGGGACTCGTCGCCGTTGATCTCGCTCTCGTAGGCGACCATGCGGAACTCGCCGTGACTGGTGGGCAGCAGGGCCTCGCCGACGCGCCGCACGTAGCGCTCGTGCGCCATGCGGTAGCGGATGAGTTCGGCGACGGTCAGCATCTTCATGCCGTGTTCGGTGCAGAACTTGATGAGGTCGGGCACGCGCGACATGGTGCCGTCCTCGTTCATGATCTCGCAGATGATGCCGGCGGGAATCATACCCGCCAGGCGAGCTAGATCGACCGACGCTTCCGTTTGGCCGGCGCGGACGAGCACGCCGCCTTTGCGCGCGCGCAGCGGGAAGACGTGTCCGGGACGCGCCAGGTCTGCGGGACGCGACTTGGGATCGATGGCCACCTGGATGGTGCGGGAGCGGTCGTAGGCGCTGATGCCGGTGGTGACGCCGTCGCGCGCGTCGATGGCTTCGCAAAACGCGGTGCCGAACTGCGAGGTGTTCTCGGCGGTCATGGGGCCGATGCGGAGCTGGTCCAGCCGCTCCTCGGTCATCGCGAGGCAGACCAAGCCGCGGCCGTACTTGGCCATGAAGTTGATCGCTTCGGGCGTGACCTTCTCGGCGGCGAGGGTGAGATCGCCCTCGTTTTCGCGGTCTTCGTCGTCCACGACGATGACCATGCGTCCGGCGCGAATCTCGTCGATGGCCGACGGCACGTCGGTAAATGGGCTGGTGGG
>DATBZR010000019.1:0-15251 GCA_036513095.1 Candidatus Dormiibacterota bacterium
TAACGGCCGGGCTCCTGTAGCGCTACGGTCGGAAGCCTGTTCAAGCGGGGGTAGGTCGCCCCTTACCACTGGGGGCCCAGCCCGCCTGCCACGGCGACCCGAGCCCGATTCGGACGCAGCCGCCGCGACGTGGCTCGCCCAATCACCGTCTCAACCTCGTTGCGAACGGTCCCCGGCGACGAGCGACTTCGGTTCGCGTTATGGAAAGCCCGTCGAATTGAAGTGGGCCGCGGTGGACTCGAACCACCTACCTCCGCGGTAACTGGCCCTAAGCGCTGTACTAACGAGAGCGGGGGGCCGAGCGTTAGGCGGGGTGTTATGTGGCGTGAAATGGACCGCTGCTCAACCGGGCGCGAGATCCGGATCGGTCGCTAGCCGGAGTGTTGATTCCGCCCAACTTGACCGTCCTGGATTGGGTCGATTCGAAAGAGTGCTAACCGCTCCGCGGGCCGCGTGGAGCTGATCCGGGCCGGGGCAGCTGTCATCCGTGGTCGTGTCGTAGTTTTCGTGCGTACCGAAGGCAGTAAAGTGCATTCATGAAACCGGATCTGGCCAGCCCCGCTAAGAAGAGAAGTCTTTGGTGGCCATTAAACCTGAGGTGGGTCCAGATCGCGATCATCGCCGTCATCCTCCTCTACATCGTCAATTACGTCCTGGCGATCCTCTTCCCAGGAACGCAGGTTTGAGACTCCCTCGGCTCTTTAACGCCGTGCAGCGCGCAAACGACATCCACGCGGTGTTGTGGCTTGACTGAATTCAGAATCGTGGTAGGCCGCGGTGGACTCGAACCACCTACCTCCGCGGTAACAGGCCCTGAGCGCTGCGCCTAACCCTCGCCCGATCTCAGGAAAAGGGAGCGCTACAGCCGCTGTTATCTGGTGTCCCTCGTAGTGGGCTGGGACGACGGGATACAACTGACACTTGGCTCACTTTCTCCGTTCCTTCGAAGCCTTCTCACTCAAGCGCGTTTGTTCCAGGCTCTCCCACCTGGCTTCTTCACGGGCGGCTGGCGACCCCACCTTGTTCCAATACCAGATCGTCCCAACCGTCCAGGCAATGCCCAAAGTCACGCCGACCCCAATACCGAAGGCGTTTTTTGCGGCCGTGAAGGGGCCGACGAAAATGAAAAGGCCAACTAGCCAAATCAGGCCTAGGCAGCCACCGCCATTCCTGACTGCCTTGAAGTCGCCTCTGGTGCGCACCGCAACAGACTAGGACGGAAGTGGCCACACCGGGGTAGGGCGAACGGCATAGCTAGCTCTAGTGCGGCACGAACTTTCGTCCCTTTGAGGGCGATGTAATAGGGTCAGATTCGCCTCGTCGCTGACGAGTCTCAGGTCGGCGTCGGCTCGGTGGTAAGCCCGCCACACGGGCAGCTCGCCAGGAAGTCTGAGCAAACGTAGCCCGTTTGGCATTGGGTGGACTTTCCATGTCTCCGACACACCAGAATGCCGGCTGCTGGCCCGGCGGATGTTGGATACTGGACCGCCGCGAATTCGTGGTGGGCCGCGGTGGACTCGAACCACCTACCTCCGCGGTAGATCGGCCTGAGCGCTGTGCTAGCGATGGTCTTCGATCTCGGATCAGGCGAACGGCATGCGCCGAGTTATGTGGTGCGCGGCTCTGGCGAGTGACTCCAGGCGGAGAAAGGCTCAGGTTGGCCCAGCCAGCACCGCGACCGCACGCGAGGCATCCGGGCTGGGCGTCGGGAGGGAGCGCCCGGAGCGCCCCCTCCCGCCAAACGAATCGCGTGCTAGCAGACCACCACGGCCACGACCGTGCCCGTACCTGCATGGCCCGGGTCCGGCGCATAGCCAGGATTGGTCTGGACGATGACGATCTCAACATTGTTGCCCGAGATCGTTGAGCCCGACTGATCGGCCGAACTGGTGACGATCACGGCCATAAACGTAGGAAGCGGACCAGCCGGAGGCGGCGTGCTGTTGCCAGTATCGGCACTCCAGCCCGCGAGGCAGCTCGGCGCGGTCGGGTTTTCAGCGAAGCCCTTGAAGCTGCTCGGCGCAGAGCCGCCGCTCAAGGAGTTGGTCTTCGCCCACTGCGCGCCCCAGAAAGTGACCGATTTGCCAACCACTGCGTTCTTGTCGCCGATGACGAAGCTGCCGCCGCCCGGCGCAAACGTGAACCCGAGCGTGCTGCAGGACGTGGTTGCCGTGCTGCCGCCCACGTCAGTGATGGTGGTCTTAATGGTGAAGGTGCCCGTGGTGGCGTAGGTGTGTGTGCCGGTCACGGTGTACACGCCAGCGATGGGACCGGTGATGGTTCCAGTGGAACTGGAAGTGTCTCCCCAATTGATGGTGGCCGAGAAGTCCGAGAGCGTCCCGGACGGGCTGGCCGCATCGGTGAACGTAGCCGTCGTGCCGCTGAAAGACTTGATCATCGAGGTCGCTGGGCAGGCCGGCGTGGCCGTCAGCGCGGCATCTAAGACGGTTGCAGAGTTCGCTGTAGCAGTGGTGATGCCCGTATCGACGTCGGTGATCGTCACCGTGACGTTGTAAGTCCCCTCCTCGAGGTAGGTGTGGACGCCGGATACGGTGAAGGTGCCACCGCCGCCGGCGATGGTGCCAGGAGAGCTGTTGCCGTCACCCCAGACGATCGTGGCCGAGTAGTCGGTCGCCATCGCGGCGAGGTCAGGGTCGGTGAAGGTTGCGACCGTGCCGCTGAACTGCTGTCCCTCGGTAGCGGAGATCGAAACGCCCGCCGCCGTGATGGGCTGCTCAGATGTGGTCACCGTCACCTGTGCGGTGGGGCCGGTTGGTACGACAGCGACGTTGCCGGCGTCTGCCCCGGCGTTGTTGAAGTAGACGCCGGCTATTGAGCTGACAGTCACGCCGAAATGCAACGTGACGTTGCTATTGTTCGGGACCGAGAAAGGTCCCGACCAGGTCAGGTGTAGCCCGGTCGCGATGATCCCTGTCACGACAGGGTCTGACGTGGTGATACCACTGGTCGAACCGAGTGTGTAGCTGAACCCAGCCGGAAGGTCGTCGAAGATGGAGCTCACGGGGACGGCGAATACGTTGCTGTTGGTCAACGTGATGGTGTAGCCGTCCGCGGTTCCGGCCGGAGCTGTCGCTGAGTCGGCGGTCTTCGTGGTCGCCAACGGCGTCGTGCCCAGCGGCGAAAAGACGGTGAGATGCGAGATCGTTGTCGATGATGCCGCCGCGATGGTCACTCCCCAGCTGAGGCCCGCCCAGTTGTCTTCGTTAGTGGTGCAGTCGCAGCTGTTGGGGAAGGGCGCCTGCGAACCAATCCATGCCCAGCCGGTGTCGTAGAAGGTTTCGTAATAGCGGCTCCCTCCGGTGATCGGAACCCACTGCTCGATCCGGCTGGTAGATGTCTGGTCAACGGTGCATGCAATCGCCCCGCCGGGTCCGACTCGGCCGAAGCCATAATCGGAGCTCTGAAGGTAACAGTCGCCCGCTCGGTAGACGAGCACGGGCAGGGCGCTGTTGCCCGAATTGGCGAGCTTGACGTCAGTCCTGTAGACCTCTTGCCCAACCACGTAGGAGTCGGTCTCGGTGAGCTGAATGCCAGAAGTGCCGGCGTCGACGACGGTCACGACTCGGAACGGGTCGGCGCTTGTGCCGGATCCCAGCACGCCGGACTGGCTTACGGGGGTGAAAGGGGTCCTCAGCTGGGCAGAACCGGCTGCGGAACCACTAAACGGCGTAAACCCGTAGAGCGTTCCACTGATGACGACAAACGTTCCGCAATCGCCGGTTTGGTTGTTGGGTGGATAGAACTCGAAAAAAGAGTCCCCGTTATGGGCCACCTGGCAGTTGAGGGTGTCGCTGATATAGATGCTGTTCAGCGGCCCGGCGGAAGTAATGACCTGCTGAGCGGCGAGGACGGTTAGGCTTGTCCCCAACCCAGCGCCGACGGCGCCAAGCAGCGCGATCGTTGTGATGCCGGCCAGTCGCCTGCCTGAAAATGCTGACCCAATTCGTAGCCTCATGTGCCGCCGTTCCCCCTTTACCCAGCCACGCATGAAGGATCCAAAGGTCCGCGCCGCGTCATCCAGCAATGGACTCTCCGCGGCAACGACAGAAACCCGGCCCTCTCATGAGCCTGGGCGGCGGGCTCGAACAGCCCGTTAAGCCGGGCAGGCTAAAAGCACTGTACACCCGTGCGGTTAAGAGGTCAATTGCCCCGTCGTTAAGTGCGAGGATTACCGGCAGGCTGGATCAGACGAGAGACTTTCCGACGATGTGAGCGAGTCCTGCGCTGCGGTGCGGGAGAGCCTTGCCAGCATCGTGACAATGCTGGTTGAGGGTGGTGGGCCGAAGCTCATACAACGCGAACCACATAGTCCCCGGCCGGCGGATCGAGCTCTGACCAGCCGGGTTGCTTTGGTTCGCTTAGATGATCGCCAGGTTGCGTTGATCATTTAGCTTCGCCGGTTCGTAGCAACCCAAGCAGGTTGAGTCGTACCCCTGTCCGGTCGGCCGTGCCAAGAGTGGCGGACTTAGCGGTGGGCCGGATGTTATGTGGTGTAGGGGGGCAAAAGTCCGACCAGACCCTGCAGATTGACTTTTGTCCCCCCACAGCTCGTTCACACCCTGTACGCCGCCCTCGACCTCCTCGCAAATTCTGCTGTTAGGAGACCGCGTGAGGCCGCGCGTGACAGGCGGCGGCGTCGCTCAGCTCGCAGCCGATCTGCCAACCGAACGCCGCCAAATGAGGATGGCTACCGACATCACCAGGATGAGGCTCACGAGGATGATGAGCTCGGCGCCCTGCCGGTCAAGGCGGAACTCGGTTCCCGATTCGGCGGTGAGCAGGAGCACGCGCCGAATCGCTGCGATCAGTCCGACGATCAAGAAGGGCTCGGCCGTCAGCTCGTGACCGTGGAGGGTGATGCGCACGGTATGCAGCAGCTCGACGACCATGAAGAGGATGAGGCCGCGGTCGAGGAGACTGAGGACAACGGTGAGCGAGTCCGAAGAGTGCTGGAGATCGGTGATGCTCGATGAGACGGCGCTCCAGACCAGGAGCAGCGCCGCCACCGCCAGCAGGATCGCGACCAACGAGTACATGGCGTCCTCTAGGCGGTCGATGGCGCTGACGACTTTCAAGCGCATGGCCACCAGCTACTGTCCCACACCGGATGGCGCTGTATACGCGCCGACCCGGTGGTAGATGCCTGTCTCGTTACCTCTTATCCGTCGACTCGAACGCTTGCCTGATGGATGGCCAGCCTCCGCGAGTCGATTGACCGACTTCAGAAGGGGTAGAAGCAAATGGAGGGTCCAACCCTCACCCGCCGGGCCACCAACCTCAAGAGGAAGTCGGGGTCCAGGCTTCCGAAGAAGTCGGCGAAATCGGCGTCCACCACCCACCGCGCTCCGGCGTTCACTTCCTTACGGATGACCTCCAACGCGTGGAGAGCCGCCCGCTTGGGCCTGAACCCGAACGAACACGGCAGGAAGCTGGCTTGGAAGAACGGCTTTAACACCAGCTTGGCCGCGGTCTGCACCACCCGATCCCGCACCCGCGGGATTCCGAGCGGTCGGCGCTCCTTCGGCTTTCCCGGCTTCGGTATGTAGACCCTGCGCACCGCCTGTGGCCGGTAGCGTCCGGTCTCAAGCAATCCGCGCAGCTCCGTCAGCATCTGCTCCACGCCAGACATCTACGGCAAGATCGAGGTCCACAGTCGCGCCGGAGCCTCACTCGTCGCGATGGAGAACGACCTCCTCCACCGCGCACTGTGAACATCGCGGCTGCCGGCCTCGAGGTCGAGAAAAAGAGACCGCATTCGCACCGTCTGAAGGCGGGCCGCGGAACTGCACGACGCGAAACCGGTTCGCGTTACGTCAGGACAGGTCGCTTGTGGTGGGCCGCGGTGGACTCGAACCACCTACCTCCGCGTTATCAGCACGGCGCTCTGCCAGTTGAGCTAGCGGCCCAAGGCCCAGCGGGTCGAGCAGGCTCGAACCCAGGAATTGTGAGTCTAAAGGGTCGCCTGATCCGGGTGATGCCCAGGCCGCCAAAAAGGCCCGGCCGGCCCCACCCCGGAGCCGGGCAACCAGAGGCAGATGGCAGGGGCGCAAGGATTCGAACCTTGGGCCCTCGGTTTTGGAGACCGATGCTCTGACCAGACTGAGCTACGCCCCTATTCGGCTTGAAGCGCGCCGCGCGCGCGGGCCGGCCGATTCGAATTCTAGCCGACGCCCAAAGGCTCTTTTGCGCGCCCGATTAGCATCGTGCGATGCCGGAAATGGGTCATGACGATCTGCCCGTCCTCATCGTCGGGGACGTGCACGGCGATCTCGAGCGCCTCTTCCAGGCGCTCAAGCCCTATCCGGCGACCGGGTGGCGGACGATCTTCCTCGGCGACATGGTCGACTACGGGCCGTTCGGCGTCGGCGCCCTGCGCTACGCCCGCGACCGGGCCAACACCACCGTTCTGCTCGGCAACCACGAGCTCGCGATGCTCTGGGCGCTGCGCGACCCGACCCGTGTCGGTTTCTGGATTGGAATCGGCGGTCAACGCCACGACCTCGACGAGCTGGCCAAGGATGCCCCCCTCCAGCATTGGTTGCGTGATCGCCCCGCTCTGCTCCGGCTCCCGGACAGCACGCTCGTGCAGCACTGTGGCAGCGACTCTTACGCCAACCTCCTCGAGAAAGACGACACGGACCCGGTCGCCGCGGTCAACGCGCATGTGCACGAGCTGCTCATCACGCAAGGCGAAGGCAAGCTCTGGGACCTGTTGAGCGGCAAGAACATCTTCACCAACCAGCCGCTGCGCCTGGAGCGCTGGCTCGAGGTCACCGGCAGCCGCCGCGTCGTGTTCGGTCACAACCCGCACGGCGCTCCGCGGCCCGAGGAGCACCACGACGGCAGAGCGATCAACTTCGACGGCGGCTTCAGCCGCTATCACCGAAAGTTCCAGCGACGCTCGCCACCAGGAGCGACGGTCGCGCCGCTGCCCCCTTAGGCGACCGCCCCCGGCCTGCACACCTTGCACGGCCGGAAGCCGGCGGCGCGGGCGCTCGCCTCGTCGTGCAGCCACACGATGTTCTTCTCCAGCGCACGGCGCCCCGTGTGGCATGTCGGATAGCAGAAGATCCCCGTCGTCTTGACGCCCTGGTACCGCTTTCCCTGCCGCGCCAGCTCCTCCAGGCGCTTCACGCGCACGCCCTCCATCGTCAGGATCGAGCGCTTGGCCTCTGGACCCCCGCCGCCGTAGTTGCCGATCTGCCCATCCATCCGCACCACGCGATGACACGGGATGAAGTAAGGAATCGGATTGTTGGCGAGCGCCGTTCCCACCGCACGCATGGCCGCCGGGCGGCCGATCTCGCGAGCGACCCACCCGTACGGGCGTACCTCGCCTCGCGGAATTTCGCGCGTCTTACGCAGCACCGCCTGCTCGAATGGAGTCAGGCCACGCAGGTCAAACCGCATTCGATGCCGGCCCTGTAGCTCGTCCTCGATCTTGGCCGCGAGGTCATTCGGAGGATCGGCCGCGATCAGCTGCCGGCCGACGTCCTTGCGAAACCAGTCCTCGAACTCGGCGGCCGAGCCCGAACGTGCGGCGGCCGAGACGCCCTGCCGATTCCACGCCACGTACACGGTCCCGAGCACCGTGGCGAAGCGGGCGTACGAATCCGCCATTCCGACGTGGGCGAGCAGGCGATCGGCGAAACCGGCCGGCGCCTTCACCTCGCCCAGCCGCTTCAGGTCAGTCGTCAGAGTCGTCATCGTTGTCACCTCTCAGCAATTTGAGCCCCCTGTGCACGTTCGCCTTCACCGTTCCAACCGGCTGCCCCAGGGCGTCCGCCGCCTCCTGGTACGAGAGCTCCTGGACGTGGCGCAGAACGACGGCCTCGCGATAGCGGGCCGGAAGGCCCGCCACCCGGACCGCCAGGTCGTCCATCTCCATCTTCAGAAGAGCGCCGTCCTCCGGACCCATGGCGTGGTCGGGCTCGCTCCCGTTCAGCTCGACCAGGCGAGGCCGCGCGCCACGCGTGCGATTCCGCACCACGTTCAGCGCGATGCGATGAAGCCACGGCTTCTGCTTCAGCTCCCGAATCCGATCCGGCTCGTAGGTGACGAGCGCGCGGTAGGCGCGCAGGAACGTGTCCTGGGCGACCTCTTCGGCGTCGTGGCGGTTTCCCGTCAGGGCCAGCCCGAACGCGAAGACCCGATCCTGGTGCTCGTGCACCATCCGCTCGAACAGGCGCTCAGTGCCGTCCATCACTCACCACAACACACGTTGCCACGTTCGAGTTGCAGGCTACAGCCCGTAAATTGTTCGAACCACTCGATGGCGGCCGGACGGACGCGGTGTTCGAACCGGCGGTCGGATCGCCTAACGGCCAGTTGCGGGCGGGGCCGCCTTAGAACCGTCCTTTCGTTCGTAGCCCCGGCATTCGAGGACGGGCAAGCGGGGATAGCGCGGGAACGAGCGGTCGGTCAGCGACAGCTCGCACATCACGAAGGTGCTCCGGGTCCCCGGAACCCTTCTTGAATGCCTGCATGACGCGCACAGCCCTACTTGCACGATGGCCAATCATGTATCCGCGGCGCCGGCGGAGGATCCAGAGAAGCGTCATGACAAGGGATACGTTGGCCGGGGATTGTCAGATCATCCTTCGCTGAAGATCAGGCCTTTGTAAGCTCAGGCCGGCATCGAGGACAGCGCCTTGACGAGGCGCTCCATCGAGCTCGCCACCCCGTAGCGCCGGCTCAGCTCCTCGACCTTCGCCGGGTGGTCCGGGTAGCGCTCGCGCCGCCCGCGCGGAACCTCGATCTTGAGATCGCGCACCGGCGCCACCACGCGCATGGCCTTCTCGAGGTACTCCGCATCCGAGGCACGGAAGATGCCGGACTCGATCATCGCCCGCACCGATCCATATTTCCGGACGAGGTCGGCCGCCTTCTTGGGTCCAAAGCCGGCGAGACCGGGCAACCCGTCTGACGGATCACCACGGAGGATGGCGAAATCTGCGTAGGCGCGGCCGGGAATCGAATACCGGCGCTCGACCTCCGCCTCGTCCACCTCCGCCACGCCGCCTTTCTCCGGATAGAGCACGATGATCTCTCGATCGCGGATGAGGCTGAACAGGTCGCGGTCGCCGCTCGCGATCTCGATCGGCGGGCTTACCTTCGACGCCAACGAGGAGATGATGTCCTCCGCCTCGTAATCCTCGAGGCCGATCGCGTCCACGCCGATCGCCGCGAAGCACTCCATGATGATCGGCATCTGCGGTATCAGCGCCGGCGGCACAGGCTCGCCGGTGCGGTGCTCCTTGTAGCTCGGGAGCAGCTCCACGCGCCAGTCGGGACGCCAGTCCTCATCGGTCGTCACCGCGACGTGACGCGGCTTGCGCTCGGTGATGTAGCGCGCCAGGTTGTCCATCGACCCGCGCACTGCGTTGACGAGAGTTCCGTCGGGTGCGCGCATCGTTTGCGGTATCCCGTAGAAAGCTCGAAAGATCATGCTCGAGCCGTCTACCAGCAGCCATTCCGGCAAGGCCGCACCATCGTAAGACCTACCATGGCGCTGGTTTTGAAGACCCTCCTAGCGCCGGCCCTCGCCGCCCTCGCGCTCGTTGCCTGCGGGCCGCTCGGCTCGAGCTCCAGTCCGTCAACAAGCCCCGCTGGTTCGCCATCTCCCACCGCGCGTCCGGCCGACTCGAAGGCCGCCGACCTCCGCACGCAGCTCGATCTCCTGCTCGGAGAGCACGTGATGGTGGTCGCGAAGCAATCGGTGGCGGCGTCCAACCACACGGACGAATACTCGGGATACCTCGCCCTGCTCGCGTCCAACGCCAACTCGTTGACTTCCCTCATTCGCTCCGCCTTCGGCAACAACGCGGCCAACCAGTTCGCGCAGGCATGGGGAGTCCAGAACGGCTACCTCGTCGATTACACGATCGGGGTCGTCACTCACAACGCAGCCAAATCGAACGGTGCAATGTCCGGGCTCGTCAACGGTTTCACACCGCAGTTCGCCCAGCTGATCGCGAGCCTGACGCAGCAGCCGTCCGACTCGATGACGGTGATCGAAAGCGAGCAGGTGACCGACACCAAAGCGGTGATCGACGATGAGACCTCGCAGAGCTACACAAGGCTCTACGTCGACCTCCGAACTGCGTACGCGCACAGCTCGGGCATCGGAGACGTGCTCGCGGTCGCGGTGGCCCGCCAGTTCCCGGACAAGTTTCCGGGTGACCCATCGATCAGCGCGGTCGATGCGCGTGTTTCGCTGAACGACCTGCTGCAAGAGCACTCCTACCTCACGACGATGATGAGTGACGCCGGAATCGCGGGTCGCGGCGCCGAAGCGGCCACCGCTCTCGGCGCGATCGCCGCCGTTCGAAACGACATCGATCCGGTCATTGGATTCTTGCTCGGTCCCGACGCGCGAACCGGGTTTCCTGGTCTCTGGGGAATCAGAGACGCCGATGTGTTCGCGTATGCAAACGCGAGCGATTCCACCGCGCGTCAAAGGCTCACAGGCACCTTTGTCACACAGTTCTCAGCGTTGACGCACGTCCCCGCAGCCTCGATCCGCAACCAGATGACAGCCACCCTCACGGCGATCGACGACCAGCGGGCCAAGACTTACAGCAAAGTCTCGGGAGACGACCGCACGGCCGCCGGAGCGATGCAAGCGATCGCCGACCAGATCGGTTAGGAATCGAGGGCTGCCGCGATGATCTCCAGCCCGGTTGCGGCCTCCTCTGCATCGAGGACGAGGGGAGGGCTGATGCGCACGGCGCGCGCGCCGGCGGTCAAAAGTAGAAGACCCCGCTCGAAGGCCGCCTGCACGAGCTGAGCCGCCAGCTCCGGCGTCTTCAGCTCCATCGCGAGCATCAAGCCGAGTCCTCGGACATCAGTGACCTGCGGGTGGGTGGCCGCGATCTCCCGCAGCCCATCCTGCAGAACCGCTCCGACGCGGGCGGCATTCTCCATCAGACCTTCCTCGAGGAGGTCGAGCGTCGCGAGGCCGGCCGCACACGCGACCGGGTTGCCTCCAAACGTGCTGCCGTGCGACCCCGGCGGCCAGTTCATCTGCTCCGCGCGCGCGATGAACGCGCCCAGCGGGAGGCCGGACGCGATGCCCTTCGCGAGACAGACGATGTCCGGCTCGACACCCCAATGCTCGATGCTCAAGAGGCGCCCGGTCCGGCCCATGCCCGACTGGACCTCGTCGGCCACCATCAGGATGCCGTGCTTGAGCGTCAGCTCACGCAGGCGCGGCAGGAAGTCATCCGGCGGGACGAGGTATCCACCCTCGCCCTGGATCGGCTCGACGAACACGGCAGCCACGCTCTCGGGCGGCGCGACGGTGGCGAAGAGCTCTTCCAGGCGCGCCATCGTCTCGTCGGTCGTCACGCCACGGGCAGCGGTCGGAAAGGGTGCGTGAAAGACCGACGACAGCAGCGGGGCGAAGCGCCTTCGCTGGCTGGCCTTGGAGGCGGTGAGCGACAGGGCGCCGAACGTGCGGCCGTGGAAGGCGCCGATGAACGCGATGTAGCTCGGCCGGCCCGTTGCAAAGCGCGCGAGCTTCATCGCACCCTCGATCGCCTCCGCGCCCGAGTTGGTGAAGAACACCTTGGCCGGCGTGCCTGGGAGGATCTTCGCCTCCAGTCGCTCGGCGAGCTCGATCTCGGACTGGTAGTAGAAGTCGGTGCCCGACATGTGGAGGAAGCGCCTGGCTTGAGCCTCGACCGCGGCAACCACCTTGGGGTGGGAGTGGCCGGTCGTGACGACCGCGATGCCGGCGGTGAAGTCGAGGAACTGGTTGCCGTCGACGTCGGTGACCCAGCAGCCTTCCCCTCGGTCCATGACGAAGGGATAAGAGCGCGTGAAGCTGGGCGACATGGCCCTGGCGTCCCGGGCGATCAGGGCCGCCGCCTTGGGTCCGGGGATCGGGGTCTGGAGAAAGGGCTTCTTACGTTGGGTGATCACGCCCGGGACGGTATCAGACGCGCTGCCGGTGGAGCTCCCCAAATCCCGGCGATAAGGCCGGATTCATTCCGGCCATCACCCCGCGTGAACCAATTCCCGCCCAATCAGGGCCAGGAGAGACATTCTGTAGATCCCATCCGCGGGAAGATGAGCAGCCCCGTCGGCGCAACCGACCGGGCGATGCAATCAGTAAGTCCCATCCTCCTCGCCGCTTGCGCGCAGAAGGAACCGTCAGGTTCCTTCTCATAATTCAAGGGGTGGTAGCCCTAACGGAGCAGCAGGTTCGAATTTTGAACGGGAAGAACTTCGCGACCCTCGCCACCGTGATGCCGGACGGGAGCCCGGAAGCAACCGTCGTCTGGATCGAGACCGATGGGACCTACATCTATTTGAATACCGCTTTTCCGCGCCTCAAAGCCCGCAATCTGGAACGAGATCCCCGGGTGGCGATCACGGTTTTCGACTGCAACCGGCCGTACGACGAGGTGCTCGCGATCCGCGGCCGGGCCGAGCTGATCCTGGAAGGGGCTGACGAGCACATCGACAAGCTTTCCCGCATGTATGCGGGGAAGCCGTTCGAGAACTACCTCCCGGGTCAGACCAGGGTCATCGTGAAGGTGACGCCGGAGCGAATTCACGTGCAATGATGGCCGTGTGATGGCGAAGACAAAACCCTCCGCGAAGGCGACCAAGGCGTTTGAGATCCGTCCCGCCACGCATGACGACCTGCGGCCGATCGTCGGCCTGTACAACTGGGCGGTCAACCAGACGTTCGCAACGATCGACTCCGAGCCTCTCGACACCGAGGAGGCCGCCGCCTGGTGGGAGGCTCACGGCAAGCGCTCCAGTCTCATCGTGTGCACGGACGCCAACGGGCTGATCGGCTGGGCGCGCCTGTTTCCCTGGAAGCAGAGAGGCTTCGATGTCGTCGAGGACCTCGTCTATGTGGATCCCGTCCACCACGGTCAGGGAATCGGCCACGCGCTGCTGGCCGAGCTGATCAAGGAGGCGCAAGGCCTGGGCTATCGCACGATCGTCGCGACGATCGCCACCGACAACCGCGCCGGCCTGGCGCTGCACTCGAGACACGGCTTCGAGGTGGTGGGCACGATCAAGAACGCCGCCCACAAATTCGACCGCTGGATGGACATAACGCTGGTCCAGCGCTCCCTCGAGAGCTAGTCCCCCTCCCTTCCCGATTTGCCGCGTTTGCCAACTTGCTTTTTCGCGCGTCGGCGCTTTTGGCGAGCTTGCTTAGCCTTGTTCGGGCTGGCTAGCTCCGGAGGTACTTCCTCAATGCTCGGATCAGCAAGTAAGCGATGTAAATAACGATTCCCGCGACCGCCAGATTCACTATCAGGATTGCAACCATCCAGATGTTGCCGGCTCCAGCGCTCACATGTGCAGTCTATGCCGATTCTGACGGGTGAAATCCGTCCTTTCGCGCCAACTCTGCCGAAGGGGAAGGGTCACGCCACTTCCCCCTTCGAGTACTAGTTGCAGGCTGCCGCGGCTTAAGACAGTTCGAAAGAACGAACTACATGCCGCCGAAGATCGGTGTGCCCGTCGCATAAGCCGCCGGGTACACGATCTTCATCACGCCGACCGCCTGCCACTGGCCGATCACCGCTGCGGCCCGCGTGTTCTGCCCTTGGTCAAGCGACCCGTCCGCGCCAAACTTCACCCCGCCGCCGTTGATGCTGTCGCCCTTCGGAACGTCGACGGCGAGCGCGGCGGTGCGGATGGTTTCGGCGTTGATCGGACCGGAGAGCTTCGGGATCACCGCGCTGAAGAGCGTCCAGCCACCGATGAACCCGGCCACCGCGGGGATGTCCATCGGAGCGCCGTTGTTCTCGCGACCGTAGGCGGACCGAGCCTCCGCGATGAGCGCCTGGCCGGCGGGTGAGAGGGCAGCCAGGTTGATCGAGGCGTCCGGCTTGTCCGCGGCATACACCCCCACCGATCCCGCTCCAAGAAGCTGCCCGAACGCAGGCATGCAGAAGGCGGAGCTGGTGCCGATCGCCGCCTTCAACGGGACGTGATTGCGCAGCACCGCCTGCCAGATAGCAACGCCGTCGTTGAGATAGCTCACATCCCACAGGAAATCCGCGCGGTCGGCCGCGAGTCGGGCGGCGATGACGTCCGGGACGAATGCGTTCGGGTCGTACTCGATGACATCGACGACCTGGATGCCCATGCTCTTGGCCAGCGCTTCTTCGCCGCCGCCGACCGAGCGGCCGTAGATGTCGTCGACGCGCACGATCACGGCGCGAGGCGCGGCAAGATTCATCGTCGGCATCAGAACGTCATGCGTGAACGTGACGGCCATCTGCCCGAGTGAGCTGCCGGTCGCGACGGTTCGAAAGACATACCGCCTCTGCGCGGTGATCGGATCCGCGACCGCCCCGGTCTCCCAGTACACCGTCTTCAGCTGTTCGGCGCGCGCCGACGCCGCCGCGGAGAGCGTGCTGCCGTACGTTCCGAGGATGGCCGGTACGTGATAGTCGTTCACCAGCGTGTCGACGGCTGCGCTCGCGGCTTGCGGTGTGGTCGCATCGATGACCTGGAGTCGCACGTGAGCCGTCAGCGCCCCACTGGACTGGGCCACCTCGAGCGCCGCCCGCACTCCGGCCAGCTCCGCCTTGCCGCCAGGCGCCTGCGGTCCGCTGAGCGGATAAATCGCGCCAAGCACGAGGTCTGGACTCTGATTGGCCGGGGATTGCCCGCCGCATGCTGCCGCGGCAAACACCAGCAGGGCGACGAGAGCGAAGAGCCGGACCATCCCGGCCAGAATATCCGCTACGCGGTGGCGGCTTGCAGCCCGGCGCCCCGCGCCTCGGCCAGCTGGCGCTCCAGCTTCGGAGCAGGCGCATATCCATAGTTGACGTGCAGCGCCCGGCCTTCGGGCGTCATCACGACCGTCGTCGGGAGGGTGTAGACGTTGAAGCGGTCGGCCAGGGTCCGGTCGGCGATCGCATCCACCTTGTCGATGCGCACCGCGCCGAGCTTGGCCAGCGCCGGCTCCTGGTGCGTATGGCAGACGGTGCAGCCTTCACCGGTGAAGTAAAGGATGTAGGGGTCGCTCGCGGGCGCCGCAGTCGCGCCGACAGTCTTCGCCCGGGCGTGCCGTGCACGAAAGATCTCCAGGCACGCGGCGGCAAGCACGACAACGCCCGCCACCGCCAGCGCCCAGACTTGCGCGTTCACGACGCTCTGATCAATCCCCGCTTGCCAAGCTGGAAGTAGATCTGGCAGCCCAGGCAATACCCGAACGCCAGGTTGACGAACGCCAGCACCGCGACGAT
>DATBZR010000020.1:0-2287 GCA_036513095.1 Candidatus Dormiibacterota bacterium
CCCGCAGCGCGCTTCGCAGCGCACCCACCTTCAGGTCACCACCTCGCTCGAGACGCTGCTGGCCCTGCCGGGCGCACCGGCGGCGGAGATGGAGCACTCACTTCCTGTCTCCTCCAGGACGGTAGAGCGCCTGGCCTGCGACTGCTCGGTCACCCGGATCCTGCTCGACTCCGAGTCCATGGTCATAGACGTGGGGCGGGCCAAGCGCACGATCTCCGGACCGCAGCGCAAGGCGCTGAATGTGAGGGACAAGCACTGCGTCTGGCCGGGTTGTGAGCGGCCGGCGAGCTGGACCGAAGGCCACCACCGGGTGCACTGGCTTCATGGCGGCGGAGGCGACCTGCCCAACCTGGCTTTGCTCTGCCACCGACATCACTGGTTGGTGCATGAGGGGAACTGGCAGATCGTTCGTGGGGATGACGGGCGGATGCTGACCATCCCGCCGTTGGTTTCGTTCGGGTCTCCCTCGCGCGATCCGGACTAACGACAAAGGTCCCGTCCTAAACTGAGGCCGTGTCCAAGCTTCTCGGGATGCGCTGCCGCGAGTGCGGCGCGGAGTATGAGGTGGCAGCGACGCACGTCTGCGAGATGTGCTTTGGGCCGCTCGACGTGGTCTACGACCAGGCCGCTCTAAAGAAGGTCGTGAGCCGAGACCGGATCGAGCAGGGGCCCAAGTCGATGTGGCGCTACCGCGACCTGCTGCCCATCGAGGACTCCGTGTCGGTGGTGACGCTGGGTGAGGGCATGACACCGCTCGTCAAGGCGGACAGGCTGGGGGCCGAGCTCGGGCTGGGGAACCTCTACCTGAAAAACGACAGCATGAACCCGACCAACTCCTTCAAGGATCGGGTGGTGTCGGTCGCCATCAGCTGGGCGCGGTCCCATGGCTTCGAGACCATCGCGTGCGCGTCCACCGGCAACCTTGCGAACGCGGTCGCGGCATATGCGGTGCGGGCGGGGTTGGAGTGCTTTGTGTTCATCCCTGACGACCTCGAGGCCGGCAAGGTCGCGAGCATCGGCGTCTTCGAACCCAACGTGGTCGCGGTCCGGGGCAACTACGACGAGGTCAACCGCCTCTGCAGCCAGCTCGTCGAGTCCACTCCCTGGGCCTTCTGCAACATCAATATCAGGCCTTTTTATGCGGAAGGCTCGAAGACGCTCACCTTCGAGACGGCCGAGCAGCTGGGATGGAAGCTTCCTGACGAGATCATCGTCCCGATCGGCAGCGGCTGCCAGTTCGTGCGCCACCGCCAGGCCGCGAAGGAGCTCCTGGAATATGGGCTGGTCCGCGAGGACCGCATTCCGAAGTTCACCGGCGCTCAGGCGCTCGGTTGCGCACCGGTCTACAACGCATTCCAGTCCGATACGCCCGAGCGGGTGCTGCCGGTCAAGCCCGATACGATCGCCCGGTCGATCGCGATCGGCAACCCATCGGACGGCATGTACGTGAACCGGATCGCGCGCGAGACGGGTGGTGTGGTCGAAGCCGTGACAGAGGAGGAGATCGTCGAGGGCATCCGGCTGCTCGCCCGCACGGAGGGGATCTTCACCGAGACCGCCGGGGGCGTGACGATCGGCGTGCTGGCCAAGCTGGCCAAGGCGGGGCGGTGGAACGGCGACGAGGTTGTGGTCGCCTACGTCACCGGTCATGGCCTGAAAACCGCCGATGTGCTGACGTCCTCCAATGGTCATTCGCGCCGCGTGGAAATAGAACCGACGCTAAAGTCGTTTCGCGAGAAGGTGAATATCTAGATGGCACAGTTTCGAATTCCCGGTCCGCTTCGGCGCCTCTCGGACGGCCAGAACACCGTCGATGTGGAGGCGGCCGACCTCGCGACAGCGATCGATGCGCTCGACGCGCGCTATCCCGGCTTCAAGGACCGCCTGCTCGACGAGAAAGGTGAGCTGCGTCAGTTCGTCAACGTGTACCTGAACGACGAGGACGTGCGGCTCGGTGCCGGGCTGAGGGCGAAGGTTCACGAGAAGGACGAGATCTCGATCGTCCCGGCTGTGGCCGGGGGTCGTCAGCGGCCTTAGACTCCCCGCTATGGGGCGCAGGCGGCTGAAATTGATCTTCGGACCGGCCATGGTCAAGGAGCCGGTGATCTACCAGCTCGGGAAGCAGTTCGCGCTGGTGACGAACATTCGGCGGGCCGACGTCACCCGCGACCAGGGCTGGGTGCTGCTCGAGATCATCGGCGAGCCGGACGAGCTGGACCGCGGAGTGGCCTACCTCGAGTCGCGAGGGGTCGAGGTCGAGCCGGCCGAGGGAGACCTGGTCGAGTAG
>DATBZR010000021.1:0-18206 GCA_036513095.1 Candidatus Dormiibacterota bacterium
GCTTTCGATGGCGACGATGCCGGCACCTGCTGAGCCGGATCAGATCGCCGCACTGATCTCATGGCTGGCCAGTGAAGAAGCGTCCAACGTAAACGGCGCCCAGGTGACCTCTGACGGCGGATGGTCTACCGCATAGGGAACCTTGGCTGTCGCTAATCGATCAAGCCGACTACATGAGCCAGGCGGAAGGCGATGGGCCTTCGTCAGCACTAACATCGGACCATGATTCGGGCTGTCCACGCCGGCGGTCTCCTTGACCCGGCCACTGGGGAGACGGCGCGCGAAGCGGTCGTTGTCATTGAGGACGGGCGGGTCACGCATGCCGGCAGGCGCGCGACCATCCACGCGCCTCGCGATGCGGAGACGATCGATGCCTCCGGCCTGACCATCCTCCCCGGGCTTATCGATTGCCATGTGCACCTCACCTCGCTCGGCGAAGGGCTCGACTTCGCTCGTGAGCTCACCACCCCGCCGACCCTCGAGCTCATGCGGGCCGTACGGGCAGCCCGCTTGACACTGGAGGCAGGTTTCACCGCGGTACGCGACGCAGCCGGTGCGCCCGCAGGCATAAGGATGGCGATCGACGCCGGCTACTTTGCCGGCCCCCGAATGTTCGTCACGATCAGCGCCCTCAGCCAGACGGGAGGCCACACCGACTCGCATTTCATGTGCGGCGCCGACCTCGACATCCCGCTACCAGACCGGCCGTACGCGGTTGTCGACGGCGTCGAGGCGATGCGATTGCGCGTGCGCGAGGTCATCCGAGCAGGTGCCGACTGGATCAAGCTGTGCACCTCCGGCGGCGTGCTTTCGCCCGGCGACCAACCGCACCATTCCGCGCTCACCCTCGAAGAAATCCGAGCCGCCGTCGACGAAGCTGCCACGCAGGGTCGCAAGGTGATGGCTCATGCGCAGGCCAACGCCGGCATCAAGAATGCCCTCAAAGGGGGCGTCGCAACGATTGAGCATGGCATCTGGCTCGATGGCGACGCCATCGAGATGATGTTGGACGGAGGTAATGCCCTGATTCCGACCCTGGTCGCGCCGCAGTGGGTCATCAGGCACGCAGAAGCTGGAAGGATGCCGGCTTACGCCGCCATCAAGGCCCGGGACGTCGTCAACGATCACATTGCCAGCATTCGAATGGCCGTCGAGGCAGGCGTGAAGATCGCCTTCGGAACGGACACTGGGGTAGGACCGCATGGAACCAATGGCGAGGAGTTCCTGCTGATGCGGCAGTTGGGAATGGAGCCGATCGACTGCATACGGTCGGCGACCACGGTCGCAGCGCGCACCATCGGAATGGAGGGGGTAGGGACGCTGGAGCCTGGCTCCTGGGGCGACCTCATCGGCGTTCCGGGCGATCCAATCGCGGACCTGGGGTTGATTTCAAACCCCGACAAAGTTCACCTTGTGGTCAAGGGCGGCGAAGTCGTCAAGTCGATGAGGTGACGGTGACCGAGGTCTTCGTACCGGTCCGGGTCGAAGTGATGACTCTGGGGGAGGCGTGGATCGCAATCGCGACGGCGATTCTGACCGGCGGCGTCGCAGGAAGCTGGGACGGGCTGCCAATCGTCGAGGTGTTTCGCGCGACGCTCGACGTGTATTCACCGAGCCTGGACGACCCGATCATTGCCAAGCACGGCGATCCCGAACGCCTGGCCTGGATGCACGCTAACTTTACCGACCACTCCCGAGTGGCCGAACTCGGTGACGCCGACAGCTATGCGACGCGCCTGTACGACTACGCCCACGCAGGCCGCAACCAGATCCGCTGGGTGGTCGACCGACTAACCGCCAATCCATCGGCGCGCGATGCGACGGTCACGACGTTGCAGCCGCTAACCGACACCAGCTACATCCCGTGCGTCAGCCTGCTGGACTTCTGGCTCGTCAAGGGCAAGCTGCAGCTCGCCGTCTACGCTCACGCCATCGACTTCGGTACGAAGGGCTATGCCAATCTCGTTGAGCTCGCGGCGCTACAAGCTCGCGTGGCGAGCGACCTCGGCGTCGGGGTCGGCACGCTCACGATGACCGTGAAGTCGGCCCACATTTATCAGACCGAGCTTGACCTGATGCGACGCATCATCGCGGCGCAATAGGGTTACCGCCCGAAACGCGTCAGTCTCCGAGGATGTACTCGGTCGTGTGGAGGTGATGCCCGAGGGCCGCGAGAGCTCCTTCCTCGTCCCGCTCTTCAATTGCGTCGACCAGCCGTTCGTGCTCTTCGAGGACACGGAACAAATGACCTGGATCGCGCCGTGCCCTCATCTGCATCAGGCGGACGAAGCCCCGCAGCTGGTTCAAGAACTGGGGTACCAGGTAGAGCCCTGACCGCTCGGAGATCGCAATGTGCATCTCTTCGTCGCAGTCGACGAAGTTGTCGTGATCGCCCGCCTCGGCAAATCGGCGCTGGCGTCGGAGCAAGGTCCGCAAATGGTCGAAATCGTCATCGTTCATGTGCTGGCACGCATTGCTCACGGCAACCCGCTCGAGGGCCTCGCGCACCGCAACCAGCTCTGCCCGCTGCACCGGCGACAGGCTGCGCACAATCATCTGCCTCCGAGGGCCGGCTTCGAGGAGCCCTTCCTGGCGCAGTGCGTAGAGGGCGTGCCGAACCGGAGTCTTCGACATTCCCAGCGATTCGGCGAGCGACCCTTCGTTGAGAACCGTGCCGGCCTCGAGCCGCTGCCGGAGGATCTCCCGACGCAGCTGCTGGTATGCCTGCTTTGCCAATCGGCCCGAACCCGCCGGCTCGAATCGAGGATTCACCGCGACATCCTCGGGACGTCAGCAGACTGTTGCGAGACGAGCGGTTCCTCATGCAGCCAGCACGCGACCTCGCGGCCGCCATCCTTCGCGACGAGCTGGGGAACCTCGGAGCGGCATCGGTCCATCACGTGCCGGCATCGGGGATGGAACCGGCAGCCCGGCGGCGGCATTGCAGGGTCGGGGATCTCGCCCGGGAGGGCGACCGGCAGGTGGCCGGCGCCGTCTGCGTGCGGGATGGAATCGATGAGCGCTTGCGTGTAGGGATGCATCGGCGCCTTCCAGAGCTCGGCGGTCGGGGCTGTCTCGACGATGACGCCCAGGTACATGACCGCGGTGCGGTGGGCGACATGGCGGACGATGGCCAGGTCGTGAGAAATCAGAAGCATGCCCACATGGAGGTCTCGGGCCAGCGCGACAAGAAGGTTGGCCACCTGCGCCTGGACCGAAGCGTCGAGAGCTGATAGAGGCTCATCCAGGACGATCATCGCCGGATCGGCCGCGAGCGCGCGCGCAATCGCGATCCTCTGCCGCTGCCCGCCGCTCAGCTGGTGCGGAAAACGCCGAGCCATGCTCGCCGGAAGCCCCACCCTCTGGAGCAGCTGCTCCACTCGAGCACGGAAATTCGATCGCGGCTCCGTGCGGCCGATCGCCAACGCGTCCGCCACCTGGGCACCGACCATCCGGCGTGGATTGATCGACTCGTACGGGTTCTGGAAGACGAGCTGCAACCGGCGTTCGCGGGCTGGGCGGGCGCGGCGCCCGAGGACGTGAACTTGCTGGCCTTCGAACGTCACGCTCCCACCCGTCGTCGCGACGAGGCCCACCGCGGCCCTGGCAAGCGATGATTTGCCGCAGCCGGTTTCACCGACGAGGCCGACGATTTCGCCGGCGTCGACATCCAGGCTGGCGCCCACCACCGCAGGCACAGGCGTGCCGTCGCTGCGTTGATACACGACCTCAATGTCCCGCAGCTCGAGCAAGCTCATCGAGCGCGGCTTGCGACCAGTGGATCAACCGGGCATGCCATCTCGCGCCCGTCGTCGACGCGCACGAGTGGCGGAACGGCGGCCACGCAGGAGGGCTCCACGTAGCGGCAGCGGGGATGGAAGGCGCAGCCGGAGGGACGCGACTCAGGACCGGCGGGATCGCCGGCGATCGGCACGAGGGCTCCGTAGCTCGCCTCCGGGTGCGGTAGCGAGTCGATCAGCGCCCTGGTGTAGGGATGCCGCGAACGTCCCATCACCTGGGCCGTGGGACCTGACTCGACCACCCGGCCCGCATACATCACCGTGACCGTGTCGGCCAGAGCCGAAAGAACCCCGAGGTCGTGCGTGATGAGCATCACGGCGAGGTCCTTCTCCTCGCAGAGCCGGTGAAGCAAGCGAAGGATCCCCGCCTGGACGGTCACGTCGAGTGCGGTCGTGGGCTCGTCGGCGATCAGGAGTCGGGGCTCGCAGGCAAGACCGATGGCGATCTGTATTCGCTGTCGCATGCCGCCGCTGAACTGATGTGGGTAGCCGCGCAGCGCGGCTTTCGGATTGGGGATGCGCACCTCCGTGAGCAGCTGGATCGCCCTCTCGTCAGCCTCCTTGTGGCTCATCCCCAGCTGGTAGCGAAGGTGTTCGGTCAGCTGCCGCTCGATGGTGAGCATCGGGTGTAGCGACGACACCGGGTCCTGAAACACCATCGCTACCTCGCGACCGCGAGTCCGCCGCCGCTGGGCGGTCGGCATCGTCAGCAGGTCGCGTTCGTCCAGGATCGCCGAGCCACCGCAGCGCGCGCCCGCCGGAAGGAGTCCCAGCAGAGCCAGCGCGGTGATGGTCTTGCCGCTACCGCTCTCGCCGGCAAGCCCGAACACCTGGCCGGCGGAGATGTCGAAGCTGACGCCGTCGACGATGGACAGGGGGCCCCTTGCCGTATCCAGCCAGACCCGAAGGTCGCGGACGCTGAGGAGCGGCTTCATGCGCCGCGTGCCTTGATGATCGCCTTCGGATCGAACGCATCACGAAGACTGTCGCCGAGCAAGTTGAAGGCCAGCACAACGCTCACGATGGCAATGCCCGGGAAGACACCGATCCACCACGCCTCGAAGTGTTCGGCACCGGTGGAGACCATCGATCCCCATTCGGCCGTGGGCGGGCGGGCGCCCAATCCCAGGAAGGACAGCGCGCTGAGCAGCAGGATCGCATTGCCGATCTCGAGAGCGGCGAGAACGATCACCGGGCCGGCCACGTTCGGCAGCACGTCAACCACCAGCGCGCGGTGGGTGGGCGAGCCGAGCAGCCGCCCGACGGCGACGTATTCCGACTGCATGGTCGTCCGAACCAGTCCTCTGACCACTCGGGCGTGGCCGGGCCAGGAGACGAGCACCACCGCCAGCACGGCGTGGAAGAGGCCGGGCCCGAGGGCCGCGACGACGGCCATCGCCAGCAGGATGGTCGGCACAGCGAAAACGAAGTCCGCGCTGCGCATCACAAGCTCGTCCACCCAGCCGCCCAGGTAGCCGGCCAATCCGCCAAGAGTGCCACCGATCGTGAACGCCAGCGCGACCAGCAGCATGGCCAGCGGGATCGAGATCCGGGCGCCCCACAGAACGCGCGAGAAGACGTCTCGGCCCAGCTCGTCGGTGCCCATGAGATGCGCCGCCGATGGTGCCTGGTACAGGGCGGCCCCCTGCGCAAGCGGATCGTGCGGGGCCACCAGGGGCGCCAGCGCGGCGATCACAACCCAGAAGGCTGCGATGACCAACCCGACGATGGCCACGGGTTGTCTCCACGCGCCGGGGATCCGGCGCCACGAAGAGGCGAGCGGATGGCGGAGGGCGGCGACGCTCATGCCACTCGAATCCTCGGATCGAGGACGCCGTAAAGGATGTCGACGAACATGTTGATCAGGATGTAGACGATCGCCACGAAAAGCATCACGCCCACGATCGCCGGCAGGTCGAGCGCCGTCGCGCTCCTGTACGAGTACTGGCCGATTCCAGGCCAGGAGAAGATGTTCTCAACAAGGACGGTTCCTGTCATGACATTGCCGAAGGCGAGCCCAACCACCGTGAGGATTGGTGGAGACGCTGCTCGGAGGATGTGCCGGAACACGACGGTCAGCTCGGGCAGGCCCTTGGCGCGCGCGGTGCGAACGTAATCGTTCTCGAGCACCTCGAGCACGGCCGACCGGGTGAAGCGGGTGAAGAGGCCCATGTTGAAAGCGGCAAGGACGCAGGCGGGCAGGATCAGGTGCTGGAGGCTGTTGACGAAAACGTCGTATTGGCCGGCTGCCAGCGAATCGATCGTGAACAGTCCGGTCAGGTGAGGGGGCGGCAGCACGACGGCATCGAGGCGGCCGCTGCCCGGGGCCCAGCTCAGCTTGTAGAAGAAGACGTAGAGCGCGACCAGGGCAAGCCAGAACTGTGGAGTGGACATGCCGGCCAGGGACACCACCCGAATGATCTGGTCGGTGGCCTTGTTACGGTTCAGCGCGGCGATGACTCCCAGCGTCAGGCCGAGCAGACTGGCGAGCACCATCGACGTGATGGCGAGCTCGGCAGTCGCAGGAATGTACTCCGCGAGGTCTGTACTGACCGCGCGCCGGCTCTGTTCCGATTCGCCAAGGTCACCGTGAAGAAGGTTCCCCAGGTAGACCACGTACTGGACCGGTAGGGGTTTGTCGAGTCCGAAGTGCTCTCGGTAGAGCCGCACCGCCACCGGGTCGGAAGACGCCCGGTCTCCAAGGTTTGCGACGGCAGGGTCCCCCGGCACGAGGTGGGTGAGGACAAAAGCCATCACCGACACCCCAAGGCAGAGAAACACGAGCGCGATCAGACGCTGCCCTATGAAGAAGAGGAGTGGATGTTGGGAGCGGCGCTTTGCGAGCGCCGCTCCCAGTGACTCAGGCGGTGCCGATCGAGGCGAGGTCGAGGTACCAGACTGGGCTGTATACGACATTCGTAAGGTTCTTGGTGCCTACAACGGACTGCCCGGGCTGGATGAGCGGCAGCATCGGGCTCTCCTGGTTGAGCAAGGTCTGGAGCTGCTGGTACAGCTGGCCACGTGTGGCATTGTCCGGCGTGGAGCCTGCCTTGGCGCCGAGAGCCTCGATATCCGGGGCCGCGCCCGTGAGCCAGCCGGCGCGCTTGCCGACCAGCTGGCCAGGCAGGAACGCCAGGTAATCGTTGGGGTCCGGGTAGTCGGGCGCCCAGCCTGCCAGACCAAGCCTGTACTTGGCGCCGCGGTAGTTTGGCGTCGCGATTGAGCTCGGCTGGCCGTTGAGGTTGACCGTGATGCCGACATCCGCCAGGTTGGCCTTGATCTTGGCTGCCAACGAGTCGTTGAGGCCAGTGCTGCTGATCGTGTAGTCGAGGTCTATGGTGGGATTGGAGACGCCCGATGCCGCCAGTTCGCTCTTGGCCTTGGTCACGTCACGCGTGACCGCCTGCGACTGGGGAAGAGCGCCAAGGAACTGAACCGGGACGACGCCAGGCGCTTGAGCCGCTCCCGCGCCGGCCACACTGATCAGGCCCTGGTAGTCGATGCCGTAACGAATTGCGTTGACGAAGTGCTGGTTGCCGCAGGCCGCGTAGGTCTTGATGTTGCAGAACGCGAATGTGATGTTCGGCGAGGTGAAGCTCGAAACGTTCAGCGCGTTGTTGCCCTTGAGGCTGACGGCCTGGTCGCCGGACAGGCTGAGCTCGATCTGGTTGGACGCTTTCTGAATCTCGATCAGCTGCGTTGCGGCGGCGACGTTGCGGAAGATCACCGTCCCAAAGTTGGGCTTGTTCGGCCCCCAGTACTTGGAGTTCGCTTTCAGCACCACCTCTGTCGTGTCGACTGAAGCCATCGTGTAAGGGCCGCTGCCGACAGACGTCGTGCCCAGAAAGTCGTGCGCGGTGTCCGTCGTGGCAGCGTCCGCGGCGTCGCTTCCACCGTGGGCCATCAGGAGCTTGGAGTTGATGATGCCCAGGGCCGGGTTGGTGACGATGAATGGAATCGCGGGGTTGGGGAACGAGGACACGAGCACGAACGTGTAGTCGTCGGTCGCTTTCATCGACGTGATCCCGTCCAGGAGATAGACGGGGTTGTCGTGAAGGTTCAGCAATCGGTTGAACGTGAATTCGACGTCGTGCGCGGTCAGCGGCGTACCGTCGGCGAACTTCACGTCCTTACGGATCGTGAACGTGAAGGTCTTGGCGTCAGCTGAAACCGTGTAGGACTGAGCGACCAGCGGGATCGGTGTCGAGGAATCGCCCAGCTTGAAAGTGAGCAGGCTGTCGTAGATCGCATGGAAGAACGGATCGGCGTCGAAGTCGACGCCGCCACGGCTGGGGTCGGTGTCCTTGCTGAAATCCCAGGTGTACGCGTCGTCGACGACGAGTGTCTTGCCGGCCGCGCTGCCGGAAGAGCTTGGGCTCCCATTGTTGCCGCAGGCCGCGAGAAGAACCATGAGCGCACTCATGGCCGCTATCACCAACTTGCTGCGTCCCTGCATCAGACGGCTACACCTCCCCAATCCGGCTTCGAGATCAATCCTTGCCAGAAAGATCTAAACCGCGACAATATACATTCTTCTGGTGAAGGAATCTCATCGAGTTCAACTCGCGGTCGTCTCCCATCCCGGCGAGGTCGGCGCCGTCGACGCCGACGTGCTGGCGATACCCGTCATGTCAGGGGCGCAGAGTGATTCGGCGCTGACGCAGGTCGATCCCCGCGCGGCCCGGTTTGTCGCTTCCGGGGAGCACACCGGATGCCTCCACGAGGTTTTGCTTCTGCCTGCCGGGGAGGGCCTTGGTAGTCCCCGCATCCTTCTCTATGGCCTTGGCGCGGCCGCCGACCTCGACGGCTCCAGGCTTCGCTTCGCGCACCAGGAGATGGTGCGAACCGCGCGCGAGTTCGGCCACGGAAGGATCGCGGTGTTGAGGGCGGGCGCGCTTCGGAACTCGGACGTCGGCGCTGTCATCGAAGGCTGCGTTGCCGGCAGCTGGGATCGCCGCGGCCGGAGCACGGGCCGGCACCCGGCGCCACTGACCGCCCTTACCCTGGTCGGCTTCGGCGACGCCCCTGACGCCGTGGTAGATGTCTCGCGGCGGCTTGGCGAGGCCACCGCGAGGGCGCGCGAGTGGCAGAACGCGCCGGCCAACGAGCTGGGCCCAAATCAACTGGAAGCAATCGCTCGCGAGATGGCGGACCGTTTGGGCCTGGACTGCGAAACCCTGGGAGCAGAAGCCTTGAGGGCGGGCGGTTACAACCTTCTGGCAGCCGTCGGGGCCGCCTCCGAGCAGGAGCCGCGCTTGATCAGGCTGACATATCGTGGCGCGGCCAAAGATGAACGAAACCTGGCTCTAATTGGCAAGGGCATCACCTTCGACAGCGGCGGGCTCTCTCTGAAGTCCGCGGATTGGATGGTCAAGATGCGGGGCGACATGGGCGGGGCGGCCGCCGTGCTGGCGGCGATCGAGGTCGTGGCCGAGAGCGGGCTTGCCATCAACGTAATGGCAGTCATCGCGGCGGCGGAGAATCTGCCGGGCCGCGGCGCGCAGCGGCCGGGAGACGTATGGACGAGCGCGTCGGGCAAGACCGTCGAGGTGCTGAACACCGACGCCGAAGGGAGGCTCGTCCTGGCAGACGCCGCCACATACGCCATTCGGTCCGGTGCCACTCACCTCGTGGATCTGGCCACCCTGACCAGCGATGCCCGAGCGGCCCTTGGGCATGCAGCCTCGGCCGCCGTCAGCAATGACGACCGTCTGTGGGGGCTGGTGGCCGCCGCGGGCGAGGCCGCGGGAGACCGGGTCTGGCGGCTGCCGATCTACCCCGACTTCCGGCCGTTGATCCAGAGCCAGAGCGCCGACCTGAAGAACGCCGACTACGGCGAGGCCGGCGTGATCACCGCCGCGATGTTCATCGGGGAGTTCGTCGAGGGACGGCCCTGGGTCCATCTCGACATCGCCGGCAGCCACTGGAATGAAAACCAACAGCACAAAGACATCCCTCGCGGCCCGTTGGGGGCGGGAACGCGGCTCTGCTACCGGCTGGCCGAGCTGATGGCGGCCCAATCCAATGGAGGAGATTCGCATGCCGTCCGATAAGAGCCGCGTTCCGGTGTTGATATCCACCTGGCTCGATCCCAGGCACGCGGAGCGAATCGCCGCGGCCGAGCCGGACCGGATCGAGTTGATCTATGAGCCCGAGCTCCTTCCGACCACCCGGTACGAAGCCGACCACCACGGGCCTCCGCGGCCGCTGACCGATGAGCAGCTCCGGCGCTGGCGGGAGCAGCTGGGTCGGGCTGAGATCAGCTTCGAGTTCGATTGGGAGCGACCCGAGGAGCTGCTCGAGAGAGCACCCCGTTTGCGCTGGGTGCAGTCGACAAGCTCCGGAATCGGTCCGCTCGTCGACCACCTGGGCCTGTCCGGTTCGCCCCTGCTCATCACCAACGCCGCGGGAATCCACGCCCAGCCGCTGGCCGAGTTCGTGCTCCTCACCGCGCTGCACTTTGCCAAGGAGATGCCGCGGCTCAACACCTGGAAAGCTGAGCGACACTGGGAGCGCTTCTGCGGCCAGGAGGTCTTCGGATCGCGGATGATGTTGATCGGTCTCGGCCGCGTCGGATCGAGAATCGCGGAGTTGAGCTCGGCACTCGGCATCCAGGTGACCGGTCACCGAAAGACGACCGGGGGCGAGGCTCCGCCAGGGGTTCACCGAATGGTGGACGTGGCTGGACTGGACGCGGCGCTGCCCGACACCGACATCCTCGTCATCGCGGCCCCAGACACCGCGGAGACCGCCAACTTGATCGATCGCAGGCGGCTCTCTCTCCTACCGGCACACGCCATCGTGGTGAACGTCGGCCGAGGCTCGCTCATCGATGAAGAGGCGATGATCGAGATGCTGCAGGCCGGCCGCCTGCGCGGCGCCGGGCTCGACGTCTTCGCAAAAGAGCCGCTTCCGGCCGACAACCCACTGTGGGCCATGCCGAACGTGATCGTCTCACCGCACTCGGCGAGCACGGTGGTACAGGAGAACGACCGTCTGGTCGACCTGTTCATCGAGAACCTGCACAGGTACCTTGACGGCCGCCCCCTCGTCAATCTTTTCGATCACGCACGGAGATACTGAAATGTCTGAGCGGCTAGAGCCCGCGTTCGCAGGGGCAATCGCGGCGTCGGTGACGCCCCTGCGCGAGGGCGGTGACGTGGTGGACGTGGATGCGATCGGACCGCTGGTTGAGCACCTGGCCGCTGCAGGCGTCGATGGGATACTGGCGCTGGGGACAACCGGCGAGGGCATTCTCTTGAACACCACCGAGCGCCGCGCGGCGGCTGACGCCTTTGTTCGAGCCCGCCGAAGAGGGCTCATCGTGATAGTTCACTGCGGCGCGCAGACGACAGCCGCCACGGTGAACCTCGCCGCGCACGCGGCCGAGGTCGGCGCGGACGCGGTGGCGGTGATAGCACCGCCATATTTCGCGCCTGACGACGCAGCTCTCATCGAACATTTCACTGCCGCGGGGCGCGCGTGCGCGC
This sequence comes from Candidatus Dormiibacterota bacterium, assembly GCA_036513095.1. Lineage (GTDB taxonomy): Bacteria > Chloroflexota > Dormibacteria > Dormibacterales > Dormibacteraceae > Palsa-870. Next base: position 11,291 of record DATBZR010000021.1, read on the forward strand.
CGCTTCCATTTTTCGTCTACGAGTTCGCTGCGCGTAGCGGTTACGCGGTGAAGCCCGCGGTGATCGAGGAGCTGCGTTCGCGTCTGCCCAACCTGGTGGGGCTGAAAGTGTCGGATGCACCCTGGGAGCGGTTCGAGCCGTATTTGATCGATGGGCTCAAGGTCTTCGTCGGGCCGGAGGCCTTGATCCATCGCGGTCTGGTGGCGGGCGCCGTGGGCGCCGTGTCCGGGCTTGCGGCGGCCTTTCCGGAAGCGGTGACCGAGGTCGTGCGGCGACCCACCGAAGCGGGCGCGCGCCGCCTGGGCGAGATTCGCGACCGGGTGCAGCGCTTTCCTTTCCAGGCGGCGCTCAAACATCTGCTCATCCGTCGAGGCGTGCCCATCGAAGGCCACTCTCGAAAGCCGCTCAGGGGCCTGATGCCAAACGAGAAAGCGGAGCTCGATCGCATCGCGGATGAGCTCCTGCCGGTCGTTACGCGCTGACGTCCTACGCTAACGAAGTTGGTACCTCACCCTGACCTGGCCGGCGCCTCGGTAGCCGACCTCAGCTCGCGCCTTGACAGTGGCGAGCTGAGCGTGCGGCGGCTCGCAGAGATGCACCTGGAACGGATTGATGCACTCGACAGAGTCGGCCCAAGCCTGCGCTCGGTCATCGAGATAAACCCCGACTGGGAGGCGATCGCCGACCGGCTGGACCGCGAACGTCGCGAAGGCCGCGAACGGGGGCCCCTTCACGGTCTCCCCGTGATGGTGAAAGACAACATCGACACCGGCGACCGCATGCTGACCACCGCCGGTTCGCTGGCCCTCTCGGCCGCGCCGGCGCCGGCGGACGCCCCTCTCGTCGCCCGGCTTCGGGCCGCGGGAATGCTTCTGCTCGGCAAAACCAACCTCAGCGAGTGGGCCAACTTTCGCTCTTCGCGGTCGTCCTCCGGATGGAGCGCGCGCGGCCGGCAGTGCCGCAACCCACATGTGCTCGACAGGTCTCCGTGCGGCTCCTCCAGCGGGTCAGCGGTTGCGGTGGCGGCGGGCCTTATCCCGGTCGCCGTCGGGACGGAGACGGATGGCTCCATCATCTGCCCGTCGTCGGCCAACGGAGTGGTCGGAATCAAGCCGGCGGTCGGCCTGGTCAGCCAGCACGGGATCATCCCCATCTCACGAAGCCAGGACAGCGCCGGCGCCCATGCCCGCCACGTACGCGATGCCGCGCTCCTCCTGGGTGCGATGGTCGAAATTCCAACCGACTTCACTCGCCACCTTGATGAAGGCGCGCTGCGCGGGCGGCGGATCGGCGTTCTTCGCGAGCCGTACGCCGGCTACAGCGAGCACACCGACAAAGTCCACGAGGCGGCCCTGCTCGGCCTCCGCGACCTGGGTGCTGAGCTGATCGAGGTGGAGATCTCAACGACCGATGCGATGCTCGCGGACGAACGACAGGTGGAGACAGCGGTGTTGCAGCACGAGTTCAAGGCGGGGATCGATTCCTATCTCGCCGCCAGGCCCGGGATCGGGCTGCGCTCGCTCGGAGATCTGATCCGGTTCAACGAAGAACACGCGACGGAGGAGATGCCGTATTTCCGCCAGGAAATCTTTGAAGCGTGCCAGGCCAGGTCAGGCCTCGGTTCCGCCGAGTACCACTCGGCACTCTCCGCGTCGCGCCGGCTGTCGCGCGAAGATGGCATCGACGCCACGATGGCCAGGCACCGGCTCGACGCCCTCGTCGCGCCATCACGGCCACCCGCATGGGTGATCGATCAGATCAATGGCGACCGGGCCATCGGCGGCTCGACCCAGCCGTCAGCGATGGCCGGGTACCCGATCGTGACCGTCCCCTCTGGGATGGCCTTCGACGCGCTACCCCTCGGCCTAACTTTCTTCGCCAAGCCTGGCTCGGAGGCTCTGCTGCTCGGGATGGCCTATGCCTTCGAGCAGCTGACCAACGCTCGCCGGGCGCCGCGTCTTCTGCCGACCCTCGACCTCATCTGACTTGCCGGATCGGTGACTCGAGGGAGGATCTGAGCCGAGCTCTGGAGTCCCTCACGAGGGCTCTATTAGCAGGGATCGGCGTACATTGACACCCTCGCCGCGGGTTTGTTACGGTGTCGCCGGTTTCACCGTCCTCGGCTCGCGAGAAGGAAACTGGGGGTAGTCGTTGCGCATCGATCGCTATATGACCCACGCCGTGGTGCTCGCGATCGCGGCAGCCATGTCGAGCTACACCGTCATCGACCGCAACTTCTTTTCCAACTTCCACCCCGCTGCAGTCACTGCGGCCGCCGCCGACGAAGGTACGGTCGGCGACGTCTCGCTGGGCCGGGACAGCGTCATCATCAAGCCAGTTTCGATTCCGACATCGCCGCTCGTAAGCCGTGCCCCAATCCTGCACACGGTCGTGCAGGGAGACACGCTGGACAGCATCGCCCAACAGTTCAACCTTCCCTGGAGGGACATCGTCTGGTCTAATCCAGGATTGCGCCTGCCGCTCACGGTGGGACGACCTCTCAACGTGCCTCCGGTGCCAGGCGTCGTGGTCACCGTCAAACGAGGGGACACTTCCGCGGGCCTCGCCGCCGCCTACGGCGTGGATGTCAGCACCTTGCTCGGCTTCAACGGAGTCCGGCAGGTAACTCCTGGCTCGCTGCTTGTGATTCCCGTCGATCCCGCGCTGGGTCGGAACCTCAGCACAGGGGTGCCCGTTGACCCGGTCGATCCAGGCCAGTTCCTGTGTCCCATCGCCGGCGCCCAGATCATCCAGCCTTTCGGACCAACATCGTTCGCGATAGAACCGCCCTTCGGCGGTTATCTACATTTCCACACAGGGGTCGATCTACTCGCCGGTTACGGCACGCCAATCGTCGCGGCTGCTGGAGGAAAAGTGACTGCCGCAGGTCCCGCCGACTACTTCGGCATCCGGGTTGAGGTCACCGACAGTTTTGGCCTGGTCGAGATCTACGCCCACATGGAGGAGGTGGCCGTCGCTGTCGGGCAGGAAGTTCAGCAAGGCGACAAGATCGGATATGTCGGCAGCACAGGTCTATCGATCGGCGCGCATCTGCATTTTCAACTCGAAGTTGGCGGCGTGCCGACCGCTCCAGATCAGTTGATCGGCTGTTTTGGAGATTCCAGCCGGCGCGTCGGCACCAACGGACAGGTCACCTAGAGCCGGTCGTTCCGCTTTGGCCCTCAGGCCACCGCGCGCAATTGGCCTGTCGGTCCTTTCGTCTCTGGCGCGGCGGTGGCGACGGCGGGAATCGTGAAATGGAACACGGACCCGCTTCCTTCTGCGGTCTCGACCCAGATCTTCCCGCGGTGCATCTCGATGATCTGGCGGGCGATGGCGAGTCCGAGTCCCGTGCCGATGACCTTGCTCGGACTCTTTTCGTAGCGCTCAAAGCGTCCGAACAGGCGGTCTACGAAGTCCGCCGGGATTCCGACGCCGTGATCCTTGATGCTCACGTCCACCGCGCCGTTTGCGAAGTGCGTCGAGATCAGAATCTCTCCGCCTACTGGAGAGTATTTGATCGCGTTGGAAACCAGGTTTGTGACGACCTGGACGAGCCGGTCGGAGTCACCCAGGACGATTGGAACGTTTGGCTCGAGCTCCGTTCGGATCGTGTGGTGTGAAGACACCACCGAGCTCCGTACCGCCACGCCTTCGACGACCGCATTCAGATCAAGGGGGGACATTTGCAGCTTCATCTTGCCCGCCTCGAGACGATCGAGATCGAGCATGTCCGTGATCAGCCGGTTGACGCGCTCGGCCTCCTGGAAGATATAGCCGCTGTACTCCCTTATCTCGGCCGGTTTCATCTCTCCACCATTGATCAGCTCGCTCATGCCCTGTATGCCCGTGAGCGCGGTGCGGAACTCGTGGCTGACCATCGACGTGAACTCGGTCTTCATGTGGTTCAGCTTTTCTAGCTCGGCGAGGTTCGCGTGTGCCGCGTCCTCAGCGAGGTGCTTCTGGGTGCTGTCTTCAAAAGTGATGACGAAGTGCTCGAAGCTGCCGTTTCGGCGCCTGACTGCGGTCGCTCTCCAATGCAGCCAGATGCGGGCATGGTCGCTGCGGATGGCGAGGTCGTCAGACTCAATTGTTTCCACTGCTCCATCGAGCAGGCGCCTGAACTCGGAGACGATTCCCGCCACGTCGTGGTCGTCGAAGAACGCGGTGATGTGCGTGCCCGGAAGGTCAGTTTCCTGGATCGCCAGCAAGGAAGCCAGACGCGAGTTGCCTTCCATGAACTGGAGGTCCGCATCGACCTCCGCAATACCGCGCGGCGAGCTTCTGAACCAATACCGACGGCTCTCCGCCTGGCGCTGGAGCATTTCGCGCCGGATTGCGGTCTGGCCCGCGACGGTCAGCAGCGCCACGACGGAGGCAAGGATCACCACCGTGTTGTCGCTCTCGCGGAGAGCCTTTGCGACGACTACGGCTGAGCCGGCGACAGCCCCCGCAGTGAACCCAATGGCGAGGCCGTCCCTCCAGCGCACGTCCGCGGCCCAGACGAGAGCGCGGCCCAGGAATCGGGCGGTTCCATTTGGCTTTGCGTTGTGGGCGCTTTGGGCCTGGCTTGATTGATCGGCGGGGGGCGCGCCCTTGACGATGGCGGACATGGCCACACAGTACGAGTTCCCCAGTCAATTAACAGGTCTTTGCGGCGCTATTCGGTGCATCTCCCAGCCATGCTTTCCCCCATGAGCGAAGTCCGACCTGCGATTCAGCACCTGGCGGAGCTCCACTTGCACCTCGAAGGCACGATTCGGCGCGAGACAGCCGTTGCCCTATCCACCCAAAACGGGCTGCCAGAGCCTCCTCCTTACGAGTATTCGGACCTGGCCGGCTTCCTGGCGGTTTACACAGAGCTCAGCCGGTGCATGGTGACGAGCCGGGATTTCGAGCGGGTCATCTTCGAGCACGGCGAGGTCATGGCGAGCCAGCACATCACGTATGCCGAGATCAGCTTCAACCCGAGTCTGCACCAGACGGACGGATGGATCGACGGAGTCATCCGCGGCCGCGCGTCTGTCGCGCAGGAGTTCGGGATCGAGATCTCGTGGCTGGTTGAGCTTGTCCGTGGCGGGCCCGCCGCAGCCAATGAACGGGCCCTTGAGATTGCGCTCACCACTGAAGGAGTCGTTGGCGTGGGCCTGGTGGGCGATGAGTCCATCTCAGCGGCGCCATTGACCGGCCTGGTCGACCGCGCGCGTTCCGCCGGGCTCGGGTTCATGCCACATGCCGGTCAGGTTGGAGGTCCGGATGTGGTTCGTGAGGCCGTCGAAATGTTGGGAGCAATCCGAATCGCCCACGGCGTTGGGGCCGAGCGTGACGGGGAGGTGCTTCAGCTCTTGGTCGATCGCGGCGTTTGTCTCTGCGTATGCCCGTCAAGCAACGCGCGGATCGGCCTCAAACCCGATTTCCGCAAATTCGCGGAGCTGGGGATCCCCCTGGTCGTCAACACCGACGACCCGGCCATGGTGCCGACGACCCTGCAGCGGGAGCTGACGGTCGCCGAGACCGATTTCGGACTCGATCGAGGAGCCCTGATAGCCGCGGCGTGGCGGCACCGATTTGGTCCAAATCGCAGTCGCCAGCGCCGGCAGCCCGGTGCATAATCTGCGGTGACGGTGACCGGGATTCGAACCGCCGGGCTCAACGGTGTCCTGTCTGGAATCTTCCTGGGCTGATAGCGGACAACTTGCACGTCGCGCTCCTGACTCGTGAATACCCACCCGAGGTCTACGGTGGTGCCGGGACCCACGTCGAATACCTCACGCGCGAGCTGCGCCGGCTGACTGAGGTCTCGGTCCACTGCTGGGGAGCGCCGCGGACCGAGCCTGGCGTGACGAGCCATCAGCCGTGGAATGCGCTGTCGGAACCGAAACCGGAGTCGACCACTCTTCAGGCAATGTCGATCAACCTTGCGATGGCCGCGGCGGTCAAGGGCGCCGACCTGGTCCACAGCCATACCTGGTACGCGAACCTGGGCGGTCACCTCTCCAAGCTCATGTGGTCGATTCCTCACGTCATGACCATCCACAGCCTCGAGCCGCTGAGACCGTGGAAAGCCGAGCAGCTCGGCGGCGGTTATGCGCTGTCCATGTTCTGCGAGCGAACTGCGATCGAAAGCGCAGATGCCGTGATCGCCGTATCGCAAGGGGTTCGCCGGGATGTGCTCAACAGCTATTCCGCGGTCAACCCGGACCGCATCCACGTGATTCACAACGGAATCGACCCCGAGATCTACCGGCCGCAACTGTCGCCCGAGACGCTGACGCGGTTCGGCATCGACCCGAACCAACCGTTCGTCCTGTTCAACGGCCGGATCACAAGACAGAAGGGCGTGAGCTTGCTTCTCGCTTCAGCCCTCAAGCTCGACCGCCGCCATCAGGTTGTGATCGTCGCCAGCAGCCCGGACACTCCCGAGATCGCAGCAGAGGTGGCGGCTCTTGCGGGCCGGGTCTCAGCCGAACGAGGCAACCTGGTCTGGATCGACCACTTCATCTCGCGCGAGGACCTGATTCATCTGCACTCGCACGCCGCGGTGTTCGTTTGCCCATCGATCTACGAGCCGTTTGGCCTTGTGATCCTGGAAGCGATGGCGTGCGCGACGCCAGTTGTCGCGTCGCGCGTCGGCGGTATCCCGGAGATCGTGGTCGAGGGTGAGACGGGTTACCTCGTGGATTTCGATCCGGCCGACCTGGATGGCTTTACCAGTGCGCTGGCCGACCGCATGGAAAAGCTTCTAGGTGACCCGACTACTGCCGCAAGGATGGGAAAGGCGGGGCGCGAACGTGTGCTTCAACATTTCGGGTGGCCGGCCATCGCCTCCCAGACGGTCGAGCTTTACGAGAGGCTCTTCTCCCGGCAAGATTAGTCCGCCCACTGACGATTCCCGAATTGAGCGGGTTCATAATTC